>NZ_JAHHZF010000014.1 GCF_018729455.1 Prosthecodimorpha staleyi
CCCCCCCCCCCCTTGCCTGTTTCGACCGTACCGAGTAGGAGCCGAGAGCATTTCCGGATCGGATGGAATCATCCGATCCATAAGGAAATGCTCCAGTATCAACACCTTGAGCCAGCCCTTCTCGTCTGGATCGCTTCGATCCAGACGAGAAGGGCTGGCTCTAGAGCCGGCCGCAAGGCGGCCAGCGTCGTCCGGCGTCGGGGCTCAGGACGGATCCCAGGTGATGTCGACCCGTCGGTTGAGGATATCGATCGCACCACGCGGATAAATGTCGGTTTGCTCGATCGGGCGCGGCTCGCGCTTGCCCTGACCGACGATGTCGTATCGCGCCGCGACCCCTGCCGACGTCAGATAGCGTGCGACCGCTTCGGCCCGCCGCTTCGAGATCGCCAGGTTGCGGGCATCAGGGCCGCGGCCATCGGTGTGGCCGACGATTCGGATCACCGGCGTCTCGGCAGTCCGCAGCCTCGCCGCAAGGGCATCGAGTTCGCGGCGGGCTGCCGGCCCCAGAGCGATCGACCCGTTGCCGAAGAGAACACTGATCGCCCGGCGGGTGGCGTGGCAGCACCCGCACCGGCACCTCACATCCTGTGGGGCTTTCAGGTCGGCGCCCTGCCCGGCGGTGCTTGCCAACAAGTAGGTCTCCTCCGCACGGTTGCGCAGGAATTTCGTCTTGGAAAGGTGATCGGCCGGCAATTCTGCCAGACTGTCGAGCCTTTCGATCGCCTGGCGAAAGGAATGATGGGCCGCCGCGTAGCGGCCGATCCGAAGATCGAGGTCGGCGAGCCGCCACCAGGCATCCCACAGGCCGCCATGTTTGGCGGCCTGTTCGACCAGGGGCCGAATGCGATCGTCGCCGGCGCCGCGTGCGGACATGTCGTCGACCTCCCGCAGCAGCATCGCGCCATAGGCGTGTCGGGCCTTGGCGGCGATTCCCTCAGGGCAGGCGTCTGCGATGGGGGCCAGCTGCGCCAGGGCATCGTCCCGGGCCCGCGTCTTGACGGCGGTGGCAAAGACCTCGAGCACGTCCCTGCAGGCGGCCGCATCGGCCGGCCCCGGCGCCAAGAGAAGGGCGCCGAATGCGATTCCCGCCAAGCCAAGTCGCTTTTGCATGGGCTGTCTCCTGGACGATACCGTCTGTCGGCAGGATCGCAGCCTTGCCGCCATCGCGTCCGGCCGCAAGTCGGTCGCGGATGCGGTGCCTTTGCAGGGTGACATTTCGATTGGCGGGGGGCGTCGGAATCGGTCGGCCGGATCGCCAAGCGTAAAAATGCAGAATAACCGTCCATACACGATATAGATATTCATAAAAATCGTAATATGAAATGTAAATATATGTAAACATGTCTTGTGTGCGAGCTTATAAGCGTCAAACAATAGCATCAATACATATTTATTTTTTTAATTTTGGTAGGAGATTGTGAAATTACTGGAAGTTCAAGGCATAAGAACGAACGGATCGATGAATGGAAGGCAAGAAAAATGCCGTGTTGTTTATTCTATAGCTCCGGGGCCTGTCTTGCCGGTTGCGCGGGTTTGGGCTCATAGTCTGGTCCAGCGGAGAGGCGCGGAGGTCGTGCCGGCTTCGGACAGAATTCAGGCCTCCAATCGAGACCGGGGGGACGACGATGGACGTGAAGCAGGTTCTGGGAACGGGCCGGCGCGCCCGCAAGGCGGCGGTGCTGGGCGTCGCATTGGTGACGGGCCTTGCCGCAGGCGAGGCGATCTCGATGCGCACCGGCGTGGCTGCCGAGGCGGATGCGGGCCTGCTGCGCATGGCGCAGGCGGACCCGATGCGCGGGCTCGGGCGGACGTCGAATTTCGACGAGGAGCCGAGCATCGACGATCTGGCGCGTAGCCGGACGCGCACCGACCGCATCCTCGACGGTACGCAGGCGGAGGCCGGCAAGTGGCCGAGCATGGCGGCGATCTTCATCCAGCGCCAGGGCGAGAAGCCGTTCAACTTCTGCGGCGGCACGGTCATTTCGGAGCGCTGGATCTTGACTGCGGCCCATTGCGCCGCCGCCATGAAGAAGCAGAGCAATGCCAGCTTCTTCATCCGCGAAGGCACCAACGATCTGAACGGCGGCAGCAAGAACGACGTGCAGGTGGCCGAGATCGTCGCCCATCCGGACTATGACGGCTCGCGCACCCTGAACGACGTGGCGCTGCTGCGCCTGTCCGGTACGGCCAAGTCGCCGCGGCAGAGTCTCGCCAGCGGGCCGCTGATGGGACAGCTGGTGGTGCCGGACCGCAAGGGCACCGTGATCGGCTTCGGAGCCACCTCGGAAGGTGGCGACGCCTCGGCCCAGCTGATGCAGGTCGACGTTCCGGTGGTCAAGCAGAACCGCTGCCAGGAAGTCTACGGCAACGACCGTATCACCAATGCCAATTATTGCGCCGGCTACGACAAGGGCGGCAAGGATTCCTGCCAGGGCGACTCGGGCGGCCCGATGTTCGTGCCCGGTCGCAACGGCGAGTTCCTGCAGGTCGGCGTGGTCAGCTGGGGCAAGGGCTGCGGCCGTCCCAACCTGCCGGGCGTCTATGCCTCGGTCGGTCATTTCGAGCGCTGGATCCGCGAACGCGTCAGCGATGCCGACTTCCAGGCGCAGCCGGGGCCGGAAAAGCCGGTCGTCGCCGGCACCGAACAGGCGCTCGGCTCCGTCACGCAGGGCGCCCAGACGACCGACAAGCCGAGCCAGAATGCCCAGGTCAAAGTCGAGATCGTGCAGGGTCTGCGGCTGAAGGTCGGCCAGTTCCTGGATATCCGCGTGATCTCGTCGGTGAGCGGCCGGCTCGCCCTGTTCAACCAGGACTCCAACGGCCGCTCCTACCAGATCTTCCCGTCCAAGGGCATGCCCAGCGGCCAGGAGAACGGGGCGATCGCCCGCATCGACGCCGGCCGGCTTCTCGGGGTTCCCTCCGCCAAGCAGCGCCAGCAGGGCTTCCGCTTCCAGGTCACCCCGCCGGTCGGCCCTAACCGTCTGATCGCGCTGGTCCTGCCCGAGCGCGTCAAGGTCGACGATGTGCTCGGCCGCTATGCCGACGGCTCGGACATTCCGAATCTCGACCAGATGCTGGCCGAACTGGTCGATCGTGAGGTCCGCACCCGCGGCATCCAGGCCGTCAAGGTCGAGGCGCCGACCGACCGTGCGGTGTCCGAGTTCGAATACGAGATCGTCCAGTGAGCCGCCCGGCGCGGCGCCCCGGAACGGGCGCTGCGCCGCCCCGCCGCCCCTGGCCCGCAGACCGGGCCGGTGCGGCGGCTTGTCTGGTCCCGAGATGAAGACAGAGCCGCGGCGGATCAGGTCCGACCGTTTGGCCCCCGACGGAGACGACTCATGAACCGCACATCGCTGTGGCTTGCCGGAGCCCTCCTGATCGCCGGCACCTCCGCCGGCCTGTCCGACGATGCTACGCCTGCGCCGGCAGCACCGCCGCCGGCCGGCACGCCAGCCCCTGCGGCAGCCCCGGCCCCATCTGTTGCCGCGACCCCGGCGCCGGCCGCCATCACGCCGGCACCGGCGACCACCGCAGCCCCGCCTGCCACGGCAGCCGCCGGGTCCGAGCCCGGCTGTGCGGCAGGCGGTCCGAGCGGATCCGTCGCCTGGCCGATCGGCGCCGCCGAGAAGGCCGTCGGCACCTCTCAGACCGGCCTCGCCCTCGGGCTCCTGGCCAAGCTGGCGCCGGCCGGCTCGGCCGAGACCGTGACCGTCTCGCCGACGGGTCTGACCGCGGTGCTGACCGCGCTCGAACTCGGTGCCGACGAGCCGATGCGCAAGGGCATCGAGAAATTTCTCGGCGGGGAGAAGACCCCCGCCAAGGCGGCCGAACTGCGCCGCGCGCTGCGCCGGTTGGGTGCCGACAAGCCCGGCACCGGGCCGCTCGCCTCCGCCGATGCGCTGTTCGTCGACGAGGGGCTGGGCCTGAAGCCTGGCATCGGCGAGACCCTGCTGGCCGAAGCCGGCGTCCCGGTCCGCACGGTCGCGCTGACGACCGACGCGGGCGTCAAGGCGGTCAACGGCTTCGTGTCCGAGGCCACCAAAGGGTTGATCCCGACCATCCTCGACACGCCCGGCGCCAACACGGCGATGGTCGCCGTCAACGCCTTCCACTTCCGCGACTGCTGGGCGGTGCCGTTCGATCCGGCCGATACGCGGCCGATGCCCTTCACCGGTGGCGACGGCAAGAAGGCCGAGGTGCCGACCATGCGGATCGACGGCAAGCCGTTCGCCATGAAGGTGCAGGGCCGCTTCGCGGCGGTCGAACTGCCCTATCGCGATGCGCGCTATGCCATGACGCTGGTCACCACAACGGATGCTCCGGCCGACGCCACCGCCTTCGCCAAGGCGCCGGCGCCCGCCCTGCTGGCCGGCGAGGGCCTCGCCGAAACCGAGATCGAACTGTCGCTGCCCGGCTTCTCGGCCGAGAACAGCCGCGATCTGCTGCCGCTCCTGAAACAGGGCGGTCTTGCCGCCGGCCTCGCCTCGCCGAAGAGCCTGGCCGGCTTCGCCGACGGCCTGTCGCTCTCCGCCATGCTGCAGAAGACGGTCGTCGCGGTCGACGAGGCCGGCACGGTGGCGGCCGGGGCGACGGCTGCGGTCGTCACCCGCTCCGCCGGCCCGCGCCTGCCGCGCGTCACCTTCGACAAACCGTTCGTCTTCGCCCTGCGCCACAAGCCGACCGGTCTCGTGGTGATGGCCGGCTATGTCGGCCTGCCCAAAGCAGCCGCCAAGTGAATGACGGCCGGACGGCGCGCGTGCGCCGTCCGGCCCCGCCACCAAGCCCCGCCACCAAGCCCCGCCACCAAGCCCCGCCACCAAGCCCCGTCACCCGGTCGAGGCCCGAGCGATCATGATCCCATCAGTCCGGAACGTCGTTCTCGCAGCCTTCCTGGCCGCCCCCTGGGCATTGGCCGCCGCGCCGGCGGCCGCGCAGGATGACTGGATGCGGTGCCGGGGCAGCGATGCGGCCGCCGCGATCGAAGCCTGCACGCGGATTGCGGACAGCGCGTCGCTCTCGGCCGAAACCCGCGCCCGCGCCCTGTTCAACCGCGCCGTCGCCTACGGATCGCGCAAGGACCGCGACCGGCAGAAGGCCGATCTCGACGCCTCGATCCGCCTGCATCCGACGGCGAGCGCCTATTTCGGGCGCGGTCTTTGGCATCGGGACGTGACACGGAGCGCCGAACGGCAGATCGCCGACTACGACGCGGCTCTGGCACTCGATCCCCAACTGGTCGGCGCTCTGATGAACAAGGCGACCGTCCTCGGCGATGCCGGCCGCACCCGCGAGGCGATCGCGCTGCTCGATCGGGCGATCGCTGCCGAGCCCGCCAATGCCGGCGCCTGGAACAATCGCGGCAATCTGAACGGCCGCGTCGACCGGGCCGCCGGCCAGCGGGACTGGAACCGCGCCGCAAAGCTCGATGCCAATCTGGCGGATCTCTACAAGCAGGGCATGCGCACGGTGGTCATTTCGGCCCCGGCCAAGTTCTTCGACGTGCCGGGCGACCTCCAGGTCGCCAAGGCGCCCGATGCTCCCGCGCCTGGACCGTCGCGACCGGAGACCGGCGTGGCCGCGGCTCCGCCGCCGGCCACCGGCAATGCCGTCGCGCCGGTGGCCGGCGCCGTCGTGCCGCGCGCCGGCCGGCGGGTCGCGCTGGTCATCGGCAACAACAACTACGTCCATATCGATCGCCTCGAGCGGGCGGTTTCGGATGCTGATGCTGTTGCCCGGGTGCTGACGGCGATCGGCTACGACGTTCGCAAGGGGACCAATCTCGACCGCAGCGCGATCAATCGCCTGGTGGCCGACTTCGAAGCCACGATCGGCAAGGCCGAGGTGGCCCTGATCTACTATGCGGGTCACGGCGTCTCGATCGACAATGCCGGCTATATCCTGCCCGTCGACATGCCGAAGGTCCCGGCCGGAGCCGCGGGCCTGATCCGCGACGAGGCCGTCTCGATCGATGCGCTCATCCAGCGCACGCGTCGCGCCGGCGGGGCGAAGGTGGTGGCGATCATCGATGCCTGCCGGGACAACCCCTTCACGATCGAGGGCGCACGCGGCGGCGTGCCGACCCGTGGCCTCGGCCGGATCGAATCCCAGAGCGGGACCTTCGTCCTGATGTCGGCCGGCTATGGCCAGCTTGCGCTCGACCGGCTGTCCGAGACCGACCGCGATCCGAACTCGATCTTCACGCGACGCCTGATCCCGCTGCTTCAGAAGCCCGGGCTGACCCACCTCCAGATCGCCAAGCAATTGCAGCGCGAGGTGCGCGACCTGGCGCAGAGCGTCAAGCACGTCCAGCAGCCTGCCTTCTATGACGAGATTGCCGAGGATGTTGTGCTGAACTGACCCGATGCCAGCACCCGGCCTCGTCCGCCGGGACCCCGCGGCCGATTGCCGGAACGGCCGCGCTGGCGACCCAAGTCCTTGTTTCCCATTGCCGCGTCGTGTCGGAATGTTTCCGTCCGGCGAGAACTTGCGCTAGGCTCGCGGCGCATTCGCCGGATGGGATGCGGCCCGGATCGCTCGGCCGCCGTTCCATCCGGTGGCCCGGGGGGAGGCGATGAGCGACAACGACATCTTTGCCGATCAGCAGGCGATCGCGGCCGATCTCGATCTGCTCGAAGGCCTGCTGTGGTCGCGGGCCACACTCTCCGAGCGGCTTGCCTCGGCGAGCCTGTCGCGCGATCCGGACGTGCTCGACACGCTGCGCATCGAATCCATGTACCAGTTCGCGGAATTCTTCTTCTTGCTGCGCGCGCGGGGGATCGAAGAGGTCGAGCAGATCGAACAGCTTGCAGACGTGCACAATGCCCATATCGTCGGGCTGACCAAGGATGCCGAGAAGATGCGGCGGCTGGGTCTGCGCAAGCAGCGCCTGCTCGACGCGATGTTCACGTCCGATACCCTACCGCGGCTGCTGCAGAACTGGCGCGATCGGCCCGGGCAGCTCGATCAGTCGAATCTCGCGCGCTTCCTGGTGACGGTCATGTCCACCGAAACCGCCCGCAAGCTGGCGGTGGCGGCCGCGGAGGGCGGCTTCCTGGATCGGGTCAAGTCGCCTTACGGCACCGTGCTGGTGCGGTCGACCGGCGTCATGGAACAGATCTTCGGCGCCACCGTGCGCGACCTGCGCACCAAGATCCTCGCATCGCGCGCCGGCGCCGGCGTCTGATCGGCGGCAAACGGCAACGGCCGCCGATCAGGCGGCCGTCGAGAGCGGTGCGGGCATGCGGTCCGGATCAGTTGCACATCCAGACCGGGCCGAAATAGCCGGGGACCCAATGGCAGGTCGGATGATAGAAGCCGTAGATATCGTAGTATCCGGCTTCAGCCATGCCGGCGGCAGCCAGCATCATGGCGGCGGCGGCGAAAGCAATGGTGGCGTATTTGCGGGTCATGGTCGTCTCCCTCAAGTGATCAGGTCGGGATCCTGTGCCCGATCCTTGGAGACGACTATGCCGATGGCTGCCGAGCGGCGGAAGGCCCGCCGGCTCCTATCGGATTGGCGGGTTCCTCGTGATTTCCCGGCGCCAGGGCAGAGGCCGGCAGACGATCAGGACTCGGTCGTCAGCCGCTTGCGGGCGAAACGCTCGAGCGCGAAGCCGATCACCGCGATGCACAGCATGGTGGTGAAGAAGTAGCCGAGGTCGACCGACTTGCTCTCATACTGGCTGTAGAAGGCTGATCGTGCCAGTTCGATCGGATGCATCAGCGGATTCCAGACGATGATCTCGCGCATGGTCGGCGGCATGTAGTCGACCACGAACATCTTACCCGAGAACAGGTACTGGGCACGGCGGACGATCGAGTAGGCCTTGCCCCAGACCGGGAAGAAGACCTCCAGCGAAGCATTGAAGACGCCGAGGACGAATCCATACAGACCGGCCATCAGGATGGCGAAATAGACGCGGAGGATATCTTTCGGCCATATGACCTGGTCGGGATAGAAGCTCTGAATGAAGAAGTTATGGCTGACCAGGAAGACATGATAGATCGTCAGCATGACGAACATGGTCATGATGAATTCGGTCGCATAGATATCGAACGGGGTGATCACCGGGAAGGCGAGGATGACCTTGTTCTTGGTCATCGAAGCCGAGATGTCGGCTTCCGTACGGTTGAAGCAGTAGAAAACCACGACGCCGTTGAGAAAGAACAGCATCATGCTGCTGCCGAGCGGCGGTGCCGGGTTCATCTCGTAGCGCAGCAGCGACATTCCGACGATGAAGGCAAGCGGTTCGATGAAGATGCCCGCAAAGCCGAGTCGTCCCCGGCTGCTCATCATCAATTCGCGATGGAACAGAGCCTTGATGTTATTGTATAGTAGTAAGGCCGGTGAGCCGTAAGGAGATTTGTGGCTCTTGGCGTGTCCCATGTGATGCGATGCTCCTCGGACAAGAGACGAGCGCCGCTTCTATCATGCGAGGACTTGAGTACAAAGCATCGAAGTATGAGATTTCGATAACATGAGATGACCGAATTGATAACTTGATTGGCCCGGACGGCGTGTTCACGGTCAAATCTGCTGTCAATTCTGCGGACTTGCGGGCAGGCAGCCCGTTCCGGTATCGCCGCAGGGCGCTCGCGCATCACCGGGTTCTGATCGGATCGGGCTCGTCCGGCCGTCGGCCGCCGATCCGGGCGGCTCAGTATCGGTAGGCGGTCCGGAAGCCGCCCCAATGACGGCCGTCGATCAGGATCGGCACGTCGATCTCCTTCATCATCACGATCTTGCCGCCGCCGAGGTCGCGCGGATAGCTTTGCACCAGGAACGGGCGCATGTTGCGCGCGGCGAGGAGGCCGGCGCGATCGTCGAAGATGCGGCGGTTGCGGGCGTTGGCCGCGTTCCAGACCGGATCGCCGCGGCGCTGCGGATGGGAATAGACCCGATTGTGTACCGGCAGCCAGCCGTTCACGTCGACGGCCGCCGCAAAGGTCATGCGCGCATCCTCCGCCAGCAGCGGCTCCTGGATCGGCGGCAGCAGTCTGTCGAGGCTGCCCAAGGCCCGGTTGGCATATTGCTGCGGGTCGCTGTCCGGGATCGGGGCATAGTCGGTATCAAACAGGTCGGCGGACGACATTTCGCCGCGCCGGATCGCGGCGGCCAGCGTCTCGCCGATCGCGCCCGCCCCGCGCTTGGCGCGCTCGATCCCCTGCTCGAAGTCGGCCGCGACCTTGACGACGCACGCCGCAACGGCGGCCGGGACCGGCGTCCGAAAGGCGATGTGGCAGCCGAGCGGACTGTTCGCCACGACATGCCCATCGACCGGTCCGATACCGGCAATGTCGAGCGAGACCGGCTCGCCGACGCGGGGCGCCTCGCCGGACACGGCAACGAGCACGCCGCCGAGCGACAGGTCGACCGTCTTCACGGTCGCGGCGTGGCGTCCGCGGAACTGGCCGGCCAGTTCGACCGGCCAACGGTCGAAGCGTCGGCGATCGGCCTCCGGCGTCTGGCGCAGCACCGTGACCAGCTGGCGCGTCATTTCCTGGACCGAGCGGCCGATCGCGTTTCCGGCGGTCTCGACGTCCTGGACGACGCGGACGGCCTGATCGGTCGCGGCCCGGATCGAATGCGCCCGTGCTGCCACGCCTTCGGTGAAGCCGGTGGTCTCCGTCGCGCTGCGGCTGGCCTCGGCGACCCGCGCCTCCTGCGCGGCGACCGCGCTGGCCACCGCGGCTGCGGCCGGGCGAATGCGGCCGATGGTTTCGATGACCCGCGATACTGCGGCAATCGAGGTCTCGGCGGTCTGGTGCAAGGTCGCGATACGGCGGGAAATCTCGTCGGTCGCCTTGCGCGTCTCGACCGACAGGGCCTTGACCTCGCTTGCCACCACGGCGAAGCCGCGGCCGGCGGCACCCGCGCGCGCCGCCTCGATGGTGGCGTTGAGGGCGAGCAGATTGGTCTGTCCGGCGACATCGGCGATCAGCGTCACGACGGACTGGATTTGTCCGACCGCCCCCTGCAGATCGGCCACGCTGCGGGTCGCCGCGGCTCCGGCATCCTCGGCCTCGGCGACGAGACGGTCGGATTGCTGGGCCTGCCGGCCGACTTCGCCGTTGGCCGCGGCGAAACTCCCGATGGCCTCGGCCAGTCCGACCATGTCGCTGCGCGCCGTCTCGGTCTCTCCGGCCAGCCTTCCGGCATCGTTGCGGATCGCGGTTGCGGCTTCCGCGCTGGTGCCGGCGGCCTGCAGCATGGCCTGCACGACGCCGGCGAGTCGGCTTTCCGCGCGCTTCAGATCCCCCTCGATCAGCGCGACGACTTCGGCGATCGCAGCCTGGGAGGCGGCCGGGCGATCCGGCGCGCCGGAATCCTCCTGCGCCGGAGGATCGGCTGCAGGCATACCGGGGGAGTGCGACCGGAAGGCGAGGAATCGTCGGAGCATAGACGGACCAGGGCAGAAGGAGGCCGAGTCAGGGTCGACCGATATGGTAAGGGAACAGTTAAGAGAATTCGAATGTACTGCCTAAGATTGTGGCATACTCGCGGGACTTATGGCCCGGACGCTACGGCATTGGTCGAATTGCATCCTCCGCTTCTTCATCCGCACGGAGAACCGACGGTGTGGGCACCGGGCCTGACCCGGACCCACTGGCCCGCGGCGGCGGGCTGGAGTATGGAGAGCCGCCGGCATCGGGCCGGCGATCGGCAGGCGGTCGGATGGCATGAGTGCGGAATTGAAGCGGAAGGCGGCCGAGGTTGCGCTGACCCATGTCCGTCCGGGCATGCGGCTTGGCCTGGGGACCGGCTCGACCGCGGAGGAGTTCGTCAAGCTGCTCGGGCCGCGCGTGGCCGCTGGGCTCGACGTGATCGGCGTGCCGACCTCGGAGCGCACGGCCGCACTGGCGGCCTCGCTCGGCATCCGCTTGGCGACGCTGGACGAACTGCCCGAGCTCGACCTGACCATCGACGGCGCGGACGAAATCGGGCCGCGGCTGGCGCTGGTCAAGGGCGGCGGCGGGGCACTGCTGCGCGAGAAGATCGTCGCCGCGGCTTCGGCCCGCATGATCGTCATTGCCGACAGCGCCAAGGTGGTGGCCGAGCTCGGCGCCTTTCCGCTGCCCATCGAGGTGGTGCCCTTCGGCCTGGAGGCGACGCGTCGCGCCATCGTGGCGCGGGCCGCGGCACTCGGCCTCGAAGGTCCGGTGCGACTGCGGATGGCCGGCGACCGACCCTACCTGACTGACGGCGGTCATCTGATTCTCGACGCATCTTTTCGCCGGATTCCGCAGCCAGAAGCGCTCGCACTGGCGCTTTCCGGCATTCCGGGTTGCGTGGAGCATGGCCTGTTCATCGGCCTCGCCAGTCTCGCCGTCGTGGCGGGACCGGGCGGGGTCTCCCTTCTCGAGCCCTGACCATCCATCGGAGTGACATCGATGATCCGAACCCTCGCCAAGCCTCTCGCCGTTCTGGGCGTTCTCGTTGCGCTCTCGAGCGGCGCCGCGGCCCAGGAGTTTGCCAAGGACCACATCGCCTCCGCCCGTGCCGCCATTGAGGCGTCGAGGGTTTCCGAGGGCTTCGACAATATCCTGCTGGTGGTCGCACAGCAGACCAAGGGCCTGTTCCAGCGCTCCAATCCGGCGCTGATGCCGACCATCGAAGAGGTCACCAACAAGGTCGCCATCGACATGGCTGCCCGTCGCGTCGACCTCGACAAGGAGATCCAGCGGATCTGGGCCTCCAAATTCTCGAAGGCCGAACTGGATGAGATCGCCAAGTTCTACAACTCTGCGGTCGGCAAGAAACTCGCCAACGAAACCCAGGGCATGGTGGCGGCCTCGGCCCAGTTCGTCGTGAAGTGGCAGCAGCAGCTGTCCCAGGACATGGTGGCGAAGGTGCGCGAGGAGATGAAGGCGCGCGGTCACGCGCTCTGACCTGATCTTCTCCAGGTCGCCGGCCGGCGGGAGGACCATCGGATTCCGGTGACCTGCCATGCCGGGCGTGAAAGTCGCATCGCCCGGTCGTAAATGAGGGCTTGGCGCCGGTTATGCGGCGCCCGGCGGATCTATTCCCGCGCCGTCGGCACGAGCCGGGCGGCCCGCTGCCCGACGGGCCGGCGGGCGATGGGGCAGCCGGACCGGTTCGGGGCAAGCGTGATGAGCCATGACTACGACCTCTTCGTGATCGGCGCCGGGTCCGGCGGCGTGCGCGCCGCCCGGATCGCGGCCCAGCACGGTGCGCGCGTCGCGATCGCCGAGGAATATCGCATCGGCGGCACCTGCGTGATCCGGGGCTGCGTGCCCAAGAAGCTGATGGTCTATGCGTCGCGCTTTGCCGACGAGTTCGCCGATGCGGCCGGCTTCGGCTGGACCGTCGGGGAGACCCGCTTCGACTGGGCGACCCTGATCGCCAACAAGGACCGCGAGATCGCGCGGCTCGAAGGGATCTACCGGTCCAATCTCGCCAAGGCCGGCGTTGTCATTCTCGAAAGCCGGGCCGTGGTCGCAGGGCCGCACGCGGTCGAACTGGTTGCCACTGGCGAGCGGATCACGGCGGGTACCATTCTGGTCGCGACGGGCGGCCGGGCCGAGGTCGACGAACGCCTCCCGGGCGTCGAGCATGTCGTCACCTCGAACGAGATGTTCCATCTGGAGCATCAGCCGCGGCGTCTGGTCGTGGCCGGCGGCGGCTATATCGCAGTCGAGTTCGCCTCGCTGATGGCCGGGCTCGGCACCGAGACGACGCTGGTCTATCGCGGCGAAGAGATTTTGCGCGGCTTCGATCGCGAGGTCCGCCGGCATGTCCATGCCGAACTCGAAAGGCGTGGCGTCCGCATCGTTTGCGGCGATATCTTCAGCCGGATCGAGAAGACCGCGGACGGTCTCGACGTGACCCTGCGCTCGGGCGGGCGGCTCGTTGCCGACACTGTCATGATGGCGATCGGGCGCCGTCCCAACACGGCCGGTCTCGGCCTGGAGGCGGCCGGCGTCGCGCTCGATGCCAAGGGCGCGGTGGTGGTCGACGCGCAGAGCCGCAGTTCGGTCCCGTCGATCTATGCGGTCGGCGACGTGACCGATCGGTTCAATCTGACCCCGGTCGCGATCCGCGAGGGCCATGCCTTTGCCGACACGGTATTCGGCGGCCGGCCGGTCACGGTCGACCACCAATTGGTTCCGACGGCGGTGTTCACCACGCCGGAGGTCGGCACGGTGGGGCTGACCGAGGATGCGGTCATCGAGACCGGCCGGGCCTACGACGTCTACCGCGCCACCTTCCGGCCGATGCGGGCGACGCTGTCGGGCCGCGAGGAACGCATGCTCATGAAGCTGCTGGTGGACGGGGAGACCGACCGGGTGCTCGGCTGCCACATCGTCGGTCCGGATGCCGGCGAGATGGTGCAACTGATCGGGATCGCGCTGAAGATGGGGGCCACCAAGGCCGATTTCGATGCCACCATGGCGGTGCATCCGACCGCCGCGGAAGAACTGGTGACGATGCGGGTCCCGTCGGAGCGGCACCCGGCTCGGATCCCGGCGGCAGGAGGCTGACCGGTCGGAGACGAAGCGGCGCGGTCCGAAAGGCCGAAGCGGGGGGCGTTGTCTTCCGCTCGCGAGCCTGCTATCAGCGCTGCGCTTGAGACGAGCCTCAAAGGAAGGCGTATGCCGGAACGCTCGAGAGCGTTCAGATGATCCGCAGCTGACGAGCGGAACCCAAAACCGAACATCGCGAAATTCGACAGGAGGTCCCGGTCCGACACGACCGGCGGCCCCTCGGCCGATCGATTTCCGGGTTCGGGCATTGTCCCGGCAGGGCTAGGAGATCAGCGCCCATGGCGCATACCGACATCGATACGGTCGCGGTCGACCCGGACCTCCCGCAGGGCGGTGCGGGCGTCGGCCCGATCCAGGGCGCCGCCGGCGCGGCCGCACCGGGTCTCGCCCATGGCGCGACGCAATCAGGCCTGCTGGCCGCGCTTGGCATCGTCTTCGGCGACATCGGGACGAGCCCGATCTACACGCTCGATACCGCCCTCAAGATCGGCGTCATCCAGCCGATCCAGGCCGACGTGCTCGGCTTCCTGTCGCTGGCCATCTGGTCGCTGCTGATCGTGGTCGGCGTCTGGTACGCGGCCTTCATCATGCGCGCCGACAATCGCGGGGAGGGCGGCATCTTCGCCCTGATGGCGCTGGCGCACCAGTCCGCCCCCAACATGGCCGGCTTCATCGCCGTGCTCGGCATCATCGGCGCCTCGCTGTTCTATGGTGATGCGGTCATCACCCCGGCCATCTCGGTGCTGTCGGCCGTCGAAGGCCTCTCGGTCACGGCGCCGGCCCTCGACCATCTGGTGCTGCCGCTCGCCCTCGTGATCCTGACCACGCTCTTCGCCGTCCAGCGCGGCGGCGCCTCGCGGGTCGGCGGCTGGTTCGGACCGATCATGATGGTCTGGTTCGGCGTCCTCGCCGTCCTCGGTCTCTGGCAGATCGTTCAGTATCCGGTCGTGCTGGCCGCCTTCGATCCGCGTTGGGGCCTTTCCTTCCTGCTGCATGCCGGCTGGGGCGCCTTCGCCATCCTGGCCGTGGTGGTTCTGGCGGTGACCGGCGCGGAGGCGCTCTATGCCGACATGGGGCATGTCGGCCGGCAGGCCGTGCGCAAGGCGTTCGTTTTCGTCGTCGCGCCTTCGCTGATCCTCAACTATCTCGGGCAGGGCGCGCATGCCCTGCGCGATCCGGTCAACGGCGCCCACGACACCTTCTTCCATCTCGTCCCGCCGGCCATGCAGCCCTTCCTGGTCGTGCTCGCGACGCTGGCGACCGTGATCGCCAGCCAGGCGGTGATCTCGGGCGCCTTCGCCGTCACCCACCAGGCGTCCCATCTCGGCTTCTGGCCGCGTGTCGAGACGCGCCACACCTCGGCCGCGGAACGCGGGCAGGTCTATGTACCGTCGGTCAATCTGGTCCTGTTCATGGCGGTGATCACCGTCGTGCTGGTATTCCAGAAATCGGAGAAGCTCGCCGAGGCCTATGGCTTCGCGGTCACCGGCACCATGGTGGTGACATCGATGCTGGCCTTCCTGGTGGCGCGCAAGGTCTGGGGCTGGCCGGCGTGGAAGGCGATTCCGGTGGTCGCCTTCTTCATGCTGTTCGACGTGTCCTTCTTCCTGTCCTGCGCCACCAAGGTGCTGCACGGAGCCTGGCTGCCGCTGGTGCTCGGCGTGCTGCTGATCCTGGTGATGGCCGGCTGGCGGATGGGCCGCACCCGGCTCGCCGCCCGGCGCCGGCATGAAGGCGTGCCGCTGAAGATCGCCCTGTCGGCCTTGCGCAGCCCGCGCGTCGAACATGTCCGCGGCACGGCGGTCTATCTGATGGAAGACAAGACGCTGGCGCCGCGCGCCTTCCTGCACAATCTGAAGCACAACAAGGCCTGCCACCAGCAGATCGTCTTCCTGTCGATCCAGACGACCGATACGCCGTGGATCGAGGATGCCTGTCGGGTCAAGGCGGAGACGCTTGGCGAGGGACTGGCTCTGGTCCAGGTCCGGTTCGGCTTCATGGAGGCACCCGACGTGCCGGCCGCCGTCAAGGCGACCGAGACCATGGGGGTCCATATCGACCGCAAGGATCTCAGCTATTTCGTCAGCCGCGCCCATCTGGTCGAGGGCGACGAGGGCGGTCTGTGGACCTGGCTGCGCGGTCTGTTCATCTTCCTCTACCGCAACCAGGCCGAACCGGCAGAATATTACAACATCCCGCATGGCCGCGTGGTCGATCTCGGCTCGCAGATCACAATCTGAAGGCCGGCGGGGTCCGATGGCTGACGACCGGCGGGGCAGGCGGCCCCGCCTTGCCCGGGCGGTCGGCGGACGGCTACACTCGGCACCTTCGTGCTGACGGCGGGCTCCAGGGCCCGGCGCCGCGGCCGGCGTTTCGCGCTCAGTCGACGAAGTATTCGGGCCGTTCGACGGAATAGCGGAGCAGGGCCTCGCCGAGCGTGTCGATATGCGCCGCAGCGACGTCGCTGGCAATCACGCTGTCATGCTTGCGCAGCGCGGCTACGATCTCCCGGTGATGCTCCTGGAAGGTCTGATTGAGCCAGATGTCGCTCGGCAGCATGCGGGCGGCGCGCGCCGTCATGGCCAGGCCGATATCGACCTGCGTGACGAGCTTTCCGAAGCCGCTGCTGCCGGCGATGGCGAGATGAAATGCGTGGTTGGCAGCCACGTATTTCGTCTCGTCACGGTTCTGGAGCGCCTCGTCGAGATCGGCCACGATGGCGTCGAGCTTGGCCAGGTCCGCCTCGGTCGCGCGCTCGGCCATCCGACGGGTGGCGTAGCTTTCGAGTGCGGCGCGAATGCCCAGGCTCTCGGCGATCGCCTTCCGGCTGAGCCGGGTGACGTAGCTGCCCCGCTGCGGCAGGACCTCGACTAGCCCTTCTCGCTCTAGCTGTGATAGTGCAGTCGTGACCGGTTGTCGGGATACGTTCATTTCTCGGCACAGGACGGACTTGTCGATGAAGGACCCCGGCGGCAGTTTCATTTCCACAATCATGCTGCGGATGGCGCGATAGCAAGATTCCGACTTCTTTTCATATCTATTTTCTTGAATAAAATCGGTATTCCCACGCGCACGAGTCATGACAAGAGACGCCCTTCTAAGTTCATTTTGTAAGAGTAAATTCCTTAAAGTTTATTGCGATGTCAACGCTGAATTGAAACTTGATAGGCTCGGATGAGGCTTTGGTCGTATAAATCTACTAGGCTCAGTGTTATTACGTTATATTGACAAGTGCCTATATGAAGTCTCTTCGGTGCTGACGCAGCGGCGAGGCGGCTGCGGCCGGATCGAAACGGGTGGCGGTAGCATCGCAGGGCCGTGGCGTGTATAAGCGTGCCCCAAATCAAGACGGGGGCTCGTTCAGGCCGGCCCGGGGTGGAGTGCGCTGTAATGACCGACAAAATGGCGGCGAGGGGTTGGTCCCCGGATAGCTGGCGGACAAAGCCGATCGTCCAGGTGCCGGACT
The DNA here is from genome assembly GCF_018729455.1 of Prosthecodimorpha staleyi. Lineage (NCBI taxonomy): Bacteria > Pseudomonadati > Pseudomonadota > Alphaproteobacteria > Hyphomicrobiales > Ancalomicrobiaceae > Prosthecodimorpha > Prosthecodimorpha staleyi. Next base: position 16,976 of record NZ_JAHHZF010000014.1, read on the forward strand.
ATCCCGACAAGGCGATCCTGCACGCCGTCGAGGACGATCTCAGGACCTGGCCGCCGCTGGCCATTGCCGACGAGGCGCGCAAGCTGGAGTTGGCGCTGGCACGCGTCTGCGAACGCCGCGCCTTTCTGCTTCAGGGCGGCGATTGCGCCGAGAGCTTCTCCGAGCATTCCGCGAACAACATCCGCGACTTCTTCAAGGTATTCCTGTCGATGGCGGTCGTGCTGACCTATTCGGCGGCCTTGCCGGTCGTGAAGGTCGGTCGGATTGCAGGCCAGTTCGCCAAGCCGCGCTCGTCCAATGTCGAGAAGCGCGGCGACGTCGAACTCCCAGCCTATCGCGGCGACATCATCAACGGCTTCGACTTCTCGCCGGAAAGCCGGATCCCCGATCCGACGCGGATGCGCATGGTCTATCGGCAATCGGCCGCAACGCTGAACCTGTTGCGCGGCTTCGCGACCGGCGGCTATTCCAAGCTCGAGCGCGTCAACCGTTGGATGCTCGATTTCCTGATCGACAGCCCGGTCGCCGAGCAGTATCAGGAACTGGCGGACCGGATCACCGAGGCACTCGAATTCATGGCCTCCTGCGGCCTGACCGCCGACACGGTCCCGCAGTTGCAGGGCGTGCATTTTTATACCAGCCATGAGGCGCTGCTGCTGCCCTACGAGGAGGCGCTGACGCGCGAGGACTCCGTCGAGGGCGGCTGGTACGACACCTCGGCGCACATGCTCTGGATCGGCGACCGCACCCGCCAGCCGGATCACGCGCATATCGAGTATATGCGCGGCATCGAGAACCCGATCGGCCTGAAATGCGGCCCCTCGCTGACCCCCGACGGTCTGCTCGAACTCATCGACGTGCTCAATCCGTCGAACCGTCCGGGCCGCCTGACGCTGATCGCGCGTTTCGGCTCCGACAAGGTCGGCAAGCACCTGCCGGCCCTGATCCGCGCCGTCGAGCGGGAGGGGCGCAACGTCATCTGGTCCTGCGATCCGATGCACGGCAACACCATCACGTCGTCGTCCAGCCACAAGACCCGTCCGTTCGGCCGCATCTTGGAGGAGGTCCAGGCCTTCTTCGACATCCATCGCACGGAGGGCACCTATGCGGGTGGCGTGCATCTGGAGATGACCGGCAAGAACGTCACCGAATGCACCGGCGGCGCGGTGGCAATCCAGGATGCCGATCTCGGCAACCAGTACGACACCCTGTGCGACCCGCGTCTCAATGCCCGGCAGGCGCTGGAACTCGCCTTCCTGATCGCCGCCGAGTTGAAGAAGGACCGGTCGATGCGGCCGAGCACCCTGCTGGCGGCAGCGGAGTGAATCGGCCCGCGTGACGGCGTTCTCCGGCCCTTCGAACGGTTGACGTTGCGGAGGCCGGAGACGTAGCGGCAAGGCGCGGCGGCTCCGGCCGTAAACGGCGCCTTGTCCATACCGTTCATAAAGATTCCTGCATTTGTAAAAAATTGGTATTTTGGGCCGAGCCTCCCGGTGGAACGGGACTTTGCCATGGTCGACAGGGAAGCGCTCTACAGGGATATCGCGCTGTCGCTGGACGTCGGCTACTGGATGCTCGATTGCGCGCGCGAGAGCATCTACTGGCCGAAGGGACTGGGCGTCGAGAAGGTCCACAAGAGCTACGGGTGGACGCCGCTCGGCGAGGTGGCGCAATTCTACGACGAGCCGGAGCGGCTGCGCTTCTTCGGCTACGTGCGTGATCTCCTCGCCAATCCCAACAGCGACCGGCGTCTCGACATCGTGGCGCGCGGCCCGGCCGGTGCCCGGATTCCGCTGCGCATGTGCGGCCGGGCGGTCCGCGACGACCGCGATCTCTATATCTTCGGCATGATCGAGGTATCACCCGTTCCGCGCGAACGCGACGACGGGGCCCGGCAGTCCAGCGCCCTGCTCGACAGCGTCCTGGCCGCTACCGACAGCGGCGTTATTCTGTTCGACGAGTCCATGACCCTGCGCCGGGCCAATGCCGCAGCGCTGCAGATGTTCGCACCGGCCGGGGAGGGCGCGGCGGCACCGGCGGCGGTAGCGGAGCGGTTGCCGGCGGAGATGATGAAGACCGTCGCCGAGGCTTTCGCGCGCCGGGCCGGGACGGCCGGCCGGATCATCCTCGCCGACGGGCGGCGGGCGATGTGGCGCGCCACGCCCTATTGGCTCGGTCCCCAGGGACCGCGCGGCGGACTCCTGGTCGTCAATGCCGCGGGTGCGGCGCGCGCGCCCGCGCCGGCCGCGCCGGCCGGCCGCTTCGACGTGCTCGAAAACCTCGCCCATCCGGCGGTGATCGTCTCGGCGACCGGGGCCGATCTGAAATTCGCCAACCGGCCGGCACGGCATATGCTGCATCTGGCCGACAATGCGCGCTATCGCGTGCGCAACCTCTTTGAGGTGGCCGGCCCGATGGCTGTCGCCCGGGTGCAGCCGCCCGATCCGCGCGCCGACATCCTGCCGGTCGCCCTGCCGATGGGCGCGCGCATCGCCCGCATGGGCGAGGCCGACGAGGATTTGTTGTTCGTCGAGTATCTCTACCGCTAGGGTTCGGGACCGTCGCCGTGCGCGATGGCCGGCGGCCGGCTCAGCCGTAGTCGAAATCGATCAGTTCGTAGCGGTCGAAACGCGTCGGGGCGCTTCCGGCGGCCTCGGCGGAACCGTCGTCGCGAATGTGCAGCGTCAGCGGCGATCGGCGGAGCGCGGTCGGCACGGTGAATCCCGGAACGGCGCCGATGGCCGGATTCAGGCCCGCATAGATGAAGGCGGGGCGCCGACTGCGTCGGCATGCGGCCGCGATCGCGCCCCGGATCTCGCTGCCCACGGTTTCGGCGCCGGGCCGGGCGAACAGGCCCAGAATGCACAGGACCGGCAGCCCGCCCATCCGTGCGCGGCGGGACAGCAGGAGGACGTTGTCGGTCGCCTCGATGCCGTAGCGGTGCCGGGGTTTGCCGAGGCGGCGCAGAAGAGTTTCGGCCGTCCAGGCAATCCCGTCGCCCCGTTCGTCGGCGAGGCGGCTCTCGAACAGGGCCAGAATCTCGGCGCCGCCGAGGCGGTCGAGATCCTGCGACAGGAAAACGGCTCGCGTCGAGCCGAGCCCGAGGCCGATCCGAGCCTCCAGCCGGTGACAGGGCGGCGCCTTGGCGAAGCGCTCGACGACCGGCGCGGCGGTCGCATTGGGCACGCCGAGCATGAAGCGGATGCCTTCGGCCCGGCACTGCGTCATGCCCTCGCGATACATCCGGATCATCAGGGGACCGGAGCGATGGTCCGCCTCGACGCATTGGTCGACCACCAGCACGCCCTGATGCAGGCCGCCGCGGTGGCGGATCGTCTGGCGCAGCAGCACCAACTGGCCGACCTTGCGCTCGGCCGTCGAGACCCCGATGACGATCGCACCCTGCGAGAAGGCGTCCCGGTAGAGCCATTCCAGCGCCGCGGGCGAGAAACTGCGGCCGAAGGCTGCCGAGGCCATGCGGGCGGTCGCGGCGAAATCGACGCGCGGTTCGCGGGCGATGGTCAGGGCTGCGGTCATCGAGGCGTTCCGGTCGGTCTGAGGCCCCAACCGATAGCGCAACCGTCGGGCGCAGTGTGAAGATCCGCATTTTTGCCTTAACGGATCGCCGCGCCGCGCTCTTGCCGCTCCCGCGCCGGCGCGATAAATCCGAGGCCATGACCGACCGCCTGAAGATCGCCATCGCGCAGCTCAACCCGACCGTCGGCGATATCGCCGGCAACCTCGTCAAGGCGCGCCGGGGCCGTGCCGAGGCGGTCGCGCTCGGGGCCGATCTGGTCGTGTTCACCGAACTCTTCATTGCGGGCTATCCGCCGGAGGATTTGGTGCTGAAGCCGGCCTTCCAGGCCGCCTGCATGCGTGCGGTCGAGGATCTGGCCGGCGACACCGCGGACGGCGGGCCATCGGTCCTGATCGGCTCGCCTTGGCGTGACGGCGAACGGCTGCACAATGCGGTGGCGCTCTTGTCGGGCGGGCGCATCGATGCGGTGCGCTACAAGGTCGACCTGCCCAATTACGGACCCTTCGACGAGAAGCGGGTCTTTGCGGCGGGGCCGCTGCCCGGGCCGGTCACGGTCAAGGGTGTCCGGATCGGCGTGCCGATCTGCGAGGACATCTGGACCGACGAGGTCACGGAGTGCCTGGCCGAGACCGGCGCCGAGATCCTGATCGTACCGAACGGCTCGCCCTATTGGCGCGACAAGACGGACGAGCGCATCCAGGTGGCCGTCGCGCGCGTGGTCGAGACCGGGCTGCCGCTGATCTACGCCAACCAACTCGGCGGCCAGGACGAACTGGTCTTCGACGGCGCCTCCTTCGCGCTCAATGCCGATCGCAGCCTTGCCTTCCAGATGCCGGCCTTCGAGGAGGCCGTGGCGCTGGTCGTCTACGAGCGGGACGGGGAGGGCTGGCGCTGCACCGAGGGGCCGATGGCGCGCCTGGCCGAGGGGGCTGAGGCCGACTGGGCCGCCTGCATGCTGGGTCTGCGCGACTATGTCGACAAGAACCGGTTTCCGGGCGTCGTGCTCGGTCTCTCGGGCGGCATCGATTCCGCTGTCGTTGCCGCCCTTGCGGTCGATGCGCTCGGGCCGCAGCGCGTCCACTGCATCATGATGCCCTATCGCTACACCTCCGGCGAAAGCCTGAGCGATGCGGCCGCCTGCGCCGAGGCACTCGGCGTGCGCTACGACACGGTGCCGATCGCCCCCGCGGTTGAAGGCTTCCTCGAACTGCTGTCGCCGCTCTTTGCCGGAACCAACAGCGGGATCACGGAAGAGAATTTGCAGTCGCGCACCCGCGGCACGATCCTGATGGCGGTCTCCAACAAGTTCGGCGCCATGGTGCTGACCACCGGCAACAAGTCCGAGATGTCGGTCGGCTACGCGACCCTATACGGCGACATGAATGGCGGCTTCAACCCGATCAAGGACCTGTACAAGATGCAGGTCTTCGCGCTCGCCCGCTGGCGCAACGCGCAAGTTCCGGCCGGCGCGCTCGGCCCGGGCGGCACGGTGATCCCGGTCAACATCATCGACAAGGCGCCGTCGGCGGAACTGCGCGAGAACCAGAAGGACGAGGATTCGCTGCCGCCCTATCCGGTGCTCGACGCGATCCTGGAGGCGCTGGTCGAAAACGAGACGCCGATCGCCCAGATCGCCGCCGCCGGCTATGACCTCGACACCGTGCGCCGGGTCGAGAGCCTGCTGCGGGTGGCCGAATACAAGCGCCGGCAGGCGGCGCCGGGCGTCAAGATCACGCGCAAGAATTTCGGCCGCGACCGGCGCTACCCGATCACCAACGGCTTCCGCGATCCCGGCCTGCCGGTCGCCTTCGGCCGCAGCGTCAAGGCGCGGCTGCCGCGCGGCGATGCAGGCGATTTTTGAGGGTCGCAGCCTGGCCGGGTCGGATCGGGCCGACGCCATCCGAAATGCGGGGAGCGCCCGAAGCCTTTGGGGCCTGCGCATTTCGGCTCGCCGGCGACGGTCGCGCATGTGCGAAATGTGCGGGCGCCGTCGTCCTTCGGCAGCAAGGGTGCTAACGTCCGGGCACTCGCCGCGCCGCGCCCGGAGATTCCCATGTTCGGCCTTTCGTCCTGCACCACCTCGATCCTGCTGATCGCCGCCCTGTTCCTGCTCGCCGGCTTCCTGTTCGTGGTCGTCGGCATGGGCGGCCACCGGCTCGTCCGCGAAGCCGGGGCCAACCATTCGGTGATGATGGTCCCGCTGAACCTCTATCGGACCGGTCACTACGGCGCGAAATGCGAGGTGCCGCGCAGCCGTCTCGCCGGCCTCAACAACATTGCGATCGTGATCCTGATCGTGGCCATCCTCTGTCTGTTCGCCCGTTCGCCGGCCTGCTGATCCCGCAGGATCGCCGGCGGCGAATATCCTCCAAGGCATCCCATCCGTGACCGTCACCGTTCGCTTCGCGCCGTCTCCGACCGGCCGCATTCATATCGGCAATGCCCGCGCGGCCCTGTTCAATGCCCTGTTCGCGCTGCGCCTGGGCGGCCGCTTCGTGCTGCGCTTCGACGACACCGACCGCGAACGCTCGCGCGAGGACCTGAAGGTCGCGATCGCCGACGATCTCGGCTGGCTCGGCATCCGGCCGGACATCATGCTCAGCCAGTCGGACCGCACCGACCTCTACGATCAGTCGGCCGAACGCCTGAAGGCGGCAGGCCGGCTCTATGCCTGCTACGAGACGCCGGACGAACTGGAACGGCGCCGCCGCCGCCAGCTGGCGCGCGGCCTGCCGCCGATCTACGACCGCGCCGCGCTCAAGCTGACCGACGCCGAGCATGCCGCGTTTGCCGCGGAGGGCCGCCGCCCGCATTGGCGCTTCCGGCTCGACGGCCGGCCGGTCGGCTGGACCGATCTGGTCCGCGGCGAACAGATCGTCGATACGGCCTCGCTGTCGGATCCGGTGCTGATCCGCGAGGACGGCAGCTATCTCTACACGCTGCCCTCGGTGGTCGACGATATCGCGCTGGGCATCAGCCATGTCATCCGCGGCGAGGACCACGTCACCAATACGGGCGTCCAGATTGAGATCTTCGAGGCGCTCGGCGGCCCGGTCCCGACTTTCGGGCACTACAACCTGATCTCGACCGTGTCCGGCGAGGCGCTCTCCAAGCGGCTCGGCTCGCTCTCGATCGGCTCGTTGCGCGCGGCCGGCTACGAGCCGATGGCGGTCGCTTCGCTGTCCGTGCTGATCGGTTCGGCTGAGGACATCCACGCCTACCGGTCGCTCGCCGAACTGGCCGGCCACGTCGATCTGGCGCGGGTCTCGATGTCGACGGCGAAATTCGATCCCCACGAACTCGACATGCTGAACGCTCGTCTGGTTCACGGCCTCGCTTTCGAGGCGGTCGCGGACCGCCTCGCCGCGCTCGGCATTCCGGGCGCCAGCGGGATCGATCCGCGCGCCTTCTGGGAGGCGGTCCGGCCGAACCTCGTGACCGTGCCCGAGGCGGCGCAGTGGTGGCGGATCGTCATGGAGGGTCCGCAGGCGGAACCTCCGTCGCAGGGAGAAGCCGGGACCGCACCGATGGCGGCCGACAGGGCGTTCCTGGCCGAGGCGCGGGCGATGCTGCCGGCGGAGCCCTGGGACGAGACCACCTGGGGCACCTGGACCAAGACGCTCCAGACCGCGACCGGCCGCAAGGGCCGCGACCTGTTCCTGCCGCTGCGCCAAGCCCTGACCGGGGTCGACCACGGCCCGGAGCTCAAGAAGCTCCTGCCGCTTATCGGTTGGCGAAGAACTTCGGCCCGACTACCCTGACGCTGCGCGGCGCGTTGCCTTCGCCACCCGGGCCGCCCGCGGTCGGCGGCCGGATCGTCGCGATCGGCGCCGGGATGAAGCTGGCGATCGTGTTCAGGCGGGTATCGGGATCCTCGTCGAAGCGCGGCTTGGCGCGCGGGATCGGCAGATCGTCACGCACGTCGCCGACACGGACGGTGTTGGAGCCGGAATTGGCGCCCTCGTCCGAACTGGCGTTGACCGGCAGCATCGCCGGATCCGGCCGGCCGCAGCCGCAGCCGGAAACGACTTCGGAGCGGTAGCGCAGCGCATTGGGGATGCGCGTATAGGGCGTCTCGCCGTCGTCGGCGGAGACCGCCGCCTCGCTGTCCAGGCCGGTCTTGTGGACGAACAGGCGGGTCTCCGCACCCGGGCAGCGCGCCCGGCAGATGTCGCCGTCGAGGCTGAAGCGCGAGCGGCTGGTCGAGTAGGAAATCGGGAAATAGTAGCCGTCGCACATGCGGACGCAGAGGGTGCGGTAGGCACCGCCGTCGTCGAGCGGCAGGCCCTCGCCGTCGATCGGCTCCGGTCCGCGCGCATAGGGATCGTCCGGATCGGCCACGCCCGGCGGGCGCTCGCCGAAGATCGAACTGAAGAAGCCGCCGCCCGGGCGCGACGGCGGGACGGCGGCAACCCGCGCCCGCGGCACGCTGTCGACGCGCGTGACCCGGCCGCTGGCATCCTCGCGATAGGTTTGCGGGCCGCTCGGCCCATTCAGCGTGAAGTAGCGTTCGCCGGGACCGGCGACGATCGGGGCCGATCCATTCTGGGCTGCGCGGCCGGGTCCGGCCGCGATGGTGCCCGGCGGAATCGGGCCGCCGGCCGTCGCGGATCGCCCGGCGCCGCAGCCGGCCTGGCGCATGGCGGTCAGGATGCGGGCACGATCCTCCCCGGCAGGCGGCACTCCGGCGCTGGTGGGGCGGGCGCCGCGCGCGCGGGCTTCGAGTTGCTCGAGGTTGCGCTGCATCTCGGCAAGCTTCGCCTGGATCGCGGGACACTGCGGCGCGGCCGGCGTGAAGAAGCCGCCCTGGCAGCGGCGCTGATAGTCGGCGACGCCGCGCTGGAGCGAATCGCGCTGGCGCATGATCGCGTCCGACAGCGGATCGACGGTCGCCCCCGACTTGTCGAGCCGGGCGAGTTGCGCGGCGAGGCCGGCACAGACATCCCCCTGCGCTTGTGCCGAGGCGCCGAGCGCAAAAAGAAATCCGGCGAACAGGGCTGAAACGAAAGGTGACCTCATCGACGATCGTCTCCGCACGACCCTTTGAACGCCCCCGCCCGAAAGTCGCCTGTCGAGGGGATCGGCCTCGCTGCTCGGCCGCCGACGACCCGATATTCTACCGCTTCGCGCGCGGCAATGCCATGGCGCGCGGAGGCGGCTATCGCCATGTCCGGCGCGTGCGGTGCGCACCCGGCCCTCAACGCCGCCGGGCCCCGTCGCCGACCGGGTCGGCCGCGGCCACCGGGGCCACCGCCGCGGCGATCCCCGCGAGCGTCCGCTCGAACCCGATCCGCTCGGCCGGATCGAGCCCCGCGGCCAGCAGGGCCTCGAGGCGCTTCTCGGCTTCGCCGATCAGGCGATCCGCCTGTCGGCCCTTCTCGGTCGCGGTGAGGAAGGCCTCGCGCAGGTCGGCCCGGTTGGGGCGCCGTTCGACGAGACCCTTTCCGATCAGGGCCGCAACGGCGCGGGACACCATCGTCTTGTGCAGGCCCTCGTCCGCGGCAACCGTGCGGGCCGTAGCCTCGCCGCGCCCGACAAGGGCCGCCAGCACCCGGCGCTCGGCAAAGCCGATGCCGCCGCGCTCGACGGCGATGCGGGCCAGGGTGAAGGCGATCGCCTCGCCGGCATCGATCAACGCCAGCGCCAGTCCGCGGGCAGCGCCTGGCCCTGCGGTCGGCGCCGTCGGTTCCTGCTCTCTTGGCACCGCAACACCCCTGCTTAACCAATCGGGCAATGGAAAGGCCGGTCTGCCGGTCCCGTTAACGATCCTTACGGGGGTTTTCCGCAGCATGCTACGGCAGTGGACAAGGTGGTCCTATGCACGACGAAATTCATTGCGATGACCTGGAACGGCATCTAAGGACGCCGGAGAACAGGCAGCTTCTCGAGCGATGGCGCGCGGCTTGGCAACGGTGCGGCGCGGTCCCGACCCTGTCTCATTTCAACCAGAACCACTTCACGGTCCCCGAGATGGCCGCCGTCCTGGAGCGGCTGGTGGACGGAGAGTTCCGCTACGTCTATTTTGGCCGCGACCTTGTCCGCGCGATCCGGACCGATCTGACCGGTCGGCGCCTCGACAGCCTCGGCCGCGATGTTCCCGACAGCGTACCGGGCGCCTACAGAATGGTGGCGGAGCGGATGGCGCCGGCCTTGGCGATCTGTACCGCCGTCCGCAGCCACTCGGTCTACACCTGGGAGCGCCTGATCCTTCCGGTGCATGACGACCGCGGCCCGGTTCTTCTGGCACAATCGATGCCGCTTGTGATGCGCCTCGACCTCCTGGAGGCGATCCTGCATTCGGGACCCTCTGCCATGGTGGCCGGGACGCCCGATCGATCGCCGGACGGCGCCATGGTCGATCTCTCCCTCATTCTCGGCAATCGGGCGGCGGTCAATCTGTTCGGCTGGGATGACGACCGGCCTTACGGGATCAAGTTGAGCAGCATTCTGGTCAATCTCGACGAGCTCGAACTGATGGACTTCTGCAACCTGGTCCTGTCGACCGGTGCGGCGTCCCGGCTCGAGGCGGATTGCATCATCGGCGGGCGGCGTGGAACCTTCGAGATCGCGATATCCCGCTTCGAGGGCGGCGTCACGCTGACCTTCTCCGACCTCGGCGAATTGCGCAGCGCCTACAACGCGCTCGAACAGCAGAAGACCGAACTCGTCCTCGCCAATCGCGCCCTCGAGGCGCAGAAGGCCGAACTGGCCGCACTGGCGGAGGAGATGCGCGCCGCGCGCAGCGCGCTGGACGAGGAGATGGCACAGCGCATCGCCCTCGAAGGCGAATTGCGTCGTCTCGCGAGCGTCGACGATCTGACCGGAGCGATCAACCGGCGCGCCTTCATGGAGATTCTGCAGCGCGAGGTCGCGCGCAGCGTCCGCTACGGCCACCCGCTGTCGTTGATCACGCTCGATGTCGATCACTTCAAGAGGATCAACGACGCCTACGGCCATGCCGTCGGCGATGACGTCCTGCGTCAGGTGGCCGGCGCGCTGGTCGGAGCGGTGCGCACCGGTGTCGACGAGGTCGCCCGGGTCGGCGGCGAGGAATTCGCGGTCATCCTGCCGGAGACCCACATGGAGGGGGCCTGCATTCTGGCCGATCGCCTGCGCGAGCGCCTGGCCGAGATCGAGATCGACGGCTGCGACGCCTCCCCCGTCACGGCGAGCTTCGGCATCGCCACCTGGGACAATCGCTTCGAGACCATCGAGAGCTGGCTGGCGGGCGCCGATGCCGCGCTCTACCGGGCCAAGCAGGGCGGGCGCGACCGGGTCGAGATGGCCATGTTGCCACCGGCAGCATCGCAAAGCCGCGCGGCCTGAACCGCGACCTCTCGATTTGGCGGCCCGGATACCCCATATCCGGACCATGGAGCCGGCGGCAACCCGTCTTCACCGGGCCGCGGGGCTGGTGTCGGCGCGGTCAGGCCACCGGCCACGGAGCCCGATCATGACCTTTCGTCCTGCCGTCCTCGTCGCAACCCTGCTGGCCCTGGTGTCCATCGGCGCCGCGCGGGCCGAGGAGCCGGACCTGATCTTCAAGAAGTCGACGGTCTGGAAGCTGCTCACACCTGACCACAAGCTGGCCGTCTACGGCATCGACGATCCCGACGTGGAGGGCGTCGCCTGCCACTATACGGTACCCGAGAAGGGCGGTCTGGAAGGCATGTTCGGCGTCGCCGAGGAGGTCTCCGACATCTCGCTCGCCTGCCGGCAGATCGGCCCGATCCGCTTCAAGGCCAAGACCGAGCAGGGCGCGGAAGTGTTTCGGGCCCGACGCTCGCTGATCTTCAAGAAGATGCAGATCGTGCGTGGCTGCGACGCCAAGCGCAACGTGCTGGTCTACATGGTCTATACGGACAAGATCGTCGAGGGCAGCCCGAAGAACTCGACCAGTTCGGTCCCGGTCATGCCCTGGGGCAGCGACGCGCCGCCGCGCTGCGGTGACTGGATCAAGTGACGACCGGCTGCGGCGCAGCGTGGCCAGGCCGCCGTCGCGGCGCGGCCCCGCTGCCGGCCGGCGTTTCGGGCCGCGGCCGGCCCTTGACGGCACCGGACAAATCCATCACACCAGCATCATGACGACCGGTCACGGCATCGACGCGATCAGCAAGATCGCCAACATCATTTGCGGCTAGCGCTCGCGCTGGCCCGGTTCCGTCTGCTCGCCCTGAAGACCAGATGAAACCCCGGCCAGCCGGCATGGGAGGTTTCTGCATGGTTCCGCGGTTCTACAACACGCTGACGCGCGACAAGGCGGATTTCCGCCCGCTCGATCCCTCGCACGTGCGCATGTATGTCTGCGGTCCGACCGTCTACGACCGCGCCCATATCGGCAACGCGCGCCCGCTGATCGTCTTCGACGTGCTGTTCCGGCTGCTGCAGGAAATCTACCGGACCTCGGCGCGCGTCACCTATGTCCGCAACATCACGGACGTGGAAGACAAGATCAACGCGCGCGCCGCCGAGCGCTTCCCCGAGATGGAGCCGGTCGCCGGCATCCGCCGCCTGACCGAGGAGACCTACCAGGGCTTCCGCGAGGATGTCGGTGCGCTCGGCTGCCTGCCGCCGACCGTGGAGCCGCGCGCCACCGAGCATATCGCCGAGATGATCGCCATCAACGAGCGGCTGCTCGCGTCCGGCAACGCCTATCTGTCCGAAGGCCATGTGCTGTTCAGCGTGCCGTCGATGGCCGACTACGGCCGCCTGTCGCAGCGCCCGCTCGACGAGATGCAGGCGGGGGCCCGCGTCGAGGTCGAGAGCTACAAGCGCGATCCGATGGATTTCGTGCTCTGGAAGCCGTCCAGCCCGAACGAGCCGGGCTGGAACTCGCCCTGGGGCTACGGCCGGCCGGGCTGGCACATCGAATGCTCGGCCATGGCCTGGAAGCATCTCGGCGAGACCTTCGACATCCACGGCGGCGGCATCGACCTGGTCTTCCCGCACCACGAGAACGAGATCGCCCAGTCGCGCTGCGCCTTCCACCAGCCGGTGATGGCCAGTGTCTGGATGCATAACGGCTTCCTGCAGGCCGAAGGCGAGAAGATGTCGAAATCGCTCGGCAACTTCGTCACCATCCGGGAGCTGCTGGCCGACTGGCCGGGCGAGGTGCTGCGCCTGACCATGCTCAAGACGCACTATCGCCAGCCGATCGACTGGACCCTGAAGAGCCTGGAGGAGAGCGCCCGCACGCTCGACGACTGGTATTGGTTCGCCCGCGATCTGACCGCGTCGTCCCCCGACCACGCCGTGCTCGAGGCGCTCGCCGACGATCTCAACACCCCGAAGGCGATCGCCGAACTGCACGGCCTGCGCAATGCCGCGCAGCGCTCGGGCTCGGAGGCCGATCTCGCCCGCTTCGTCGGCTCGCTGCGCTTCCTCGGCTTCCTGGGCGAAAGCGCGGAAGCCTGGGCGGCGCGCAAGAAGGAGGCCGCCGGCGTCGACCAGGCGGCGGTCGAGGCGCTCGTCGCCGCACGCCTCGCCGCGCGCAACGCCAAGAACTTCGCCGAATCCGACCGCCTGCGCGACGAACTCGCCGCGCTCGGCGTCATCCTGAAGGACTCCAAGGACCCGAAGACCGGCGCGTTCCGGACGGAATGGGAGGTCAGGCGATGAGCGAGGCGGAACGTCTCGAGCCGGCAGCGGAACGCGAGCGGGCGGTGCGGCGTGGGGATCCTGCCGCACGGCCGCCGGAGGCCGTTGCCGTGCGGAACGGGTTCGCGCGGTCGTCGCGCGCGCGGCCGCCGTCCTGTCCGAGTTCGGTCGGCTGATCGGTCCCGACCTCCAGCCCGGAGCCGCCCCATGACTCTCCCATCTCCCGTCACCGGCGGGTGCCAGTGCGGCGCGGTGCGGTTTGCCGCGCCGGCGCTCGGGCGGGCCTCGATCTGCCATTGCCGGATGTGCCAGAAGGCCTTCGGCGGCTATTTCGGACCGCTGGTTGGCGCGCCCGGACTGGTTTGGACGCGCGGCGCTCCGGCCGAATTCCGCTCCTCCAACAAGGTCCGGCGCGGCTTCTGTGCCACTTGCGGCACGCCGCTGACCTACCAGGCCGACGACTCGACGGTGGTCGACGTGGCGCTCGGCGCGCTCGACCGCCCCGAGGACGTGCCGCCGACCGTGCAACTGGCCGTGGAAAGCCGTGTCTCCTTCTTCGCCGCCCTGGCCGGCCTGTCGGAGGAGCGCACCGGCGCCGATCCGCGCGATGCGCCGTTCCAGGACGGCCTCGTCTCGTATCAGCATCCCGACCACGACACCGCAATCTGGCCGGCCGCCCGGCCGCCGACCGACGAGATCTGAGATCCGACATGAAGTCCCGCGTCCATCTCTTTGATACGACGCTGCGCGATGGGGCGCAGACCAGCGGCATCGACTTCTCGCTCGAGGACAAGTGCCTCGTCGCGCGCATGCTGGACGAGTTCGGCATCGACTATGTCGAGGGCGGCTATCCGGGCGCCAATCCGCTCGACGATGCCTTCTTCGCGCAGAAGCGCACCCGCCGCGCGGCCTTCACGGCCTTCGGCATGACCAAGCGGCCGGGCGTCTCGGTCTCCAACGATCCGGGCATCGCGGCGCTTCTGGCCGCCTCGGCCGACGCCATCTGCTATGTCGCCAAGTCCTGGGACTACCACGTGCATGTGGCGCTCGGCACGACGCTGGAGGAGAATCTCGACGGCATCCGCCGCTCGGTCGAGGCGGCCGTGGCGCGCGGCCGGGAGGTGCTGGTCGATTGCGAGCACTTCTTCGACGGCTACAAGGCCAATCCCGACTATGCGCGCGCCTGCGCGGTGGCGGCCTCGGAGGCCGGTGCCCGCTGGGTCGTGCTGTGCGACACCAATGGCGGCACCCTGCCGCACGAGATCGAGCGGATCGTCGGCGAACTGACCGCGCATGTGCCGGGCGACCGGCTCGGCATCCATGCCCATGACGATACCGGCCAGGCGGTCGCCAATTCGCTCGCGGCCGTGCGCGCCGGCGTACGCCAGATCCAGGGCACCCTCAACGGCATCGGCGAGCGCTGCGGCAACGCCAATCTGATCACGCTGATCGGCACCCTGAAGCTGAAGCCCGACTATGCCGACCGCTTCGAGATCGGCGTGCCGGATGCCAAGCTGCGCGAGCTGACCACGCTGTCGCGCGCCTTCGACGAGGTGCTGAACCGCGCGCCGAACCGCCACGCGCCCTATGTCGGCGCCTCGGCCTTCGCCACCAAGGCCGGCATCCATGCCTCGGCCCTGATGAAGGACCCGCGCACCTACGAGCATGTCGAGCCGGAGGCCGTCGGCAACCGGCGCCGGGTGCTGGTCTCCGACCAGGCCGGCAAGTCCAACCTGATGGCCGAACTGGCCCGTTTCGGCATCGCGGCCGACCGCGACGATCCGCGCGTCGACCGGCTTCTCGCCGAAGTCAAGGAACGCGAGGCGCGCGGCTTCGCCTACGAGGCCGCCGACGCCTCGCTCGAACTGCTCGCCCGCCGGCACCTCGGCGGCGTGCCGAACTATTTCGATGTGCAGAGCTTCCGCGTCATGGTCGAGCGCCGCCACAATGCGCTCGGCGAACTGGTCACGGTGTCGGAGGCGACCGTCAAGGTCCGGGTCGGCGACCATGTCGTCTTCTCGGCGGCGGAGGGCAACGGCCCGGTCAACGCGCTCGACGGCGCCCTGCGCAAGGATCTCGGCGGCTACCAGCCCTTCATCGCCGATCTCGAACTGGTCGACTTCAAGGTCCGCATCCTCAACGGCGGCACCGGCGCGACCACCCGCGTGCTGATCGAATCCAAGGACGGCGACGAGAACCGCTGGTTCACCATCGGCGTGTCCGAAAACATCATCGACGCCTCGTTCCAGGCCCTGATGGATTCGATCGTCTACAAGCTGGTCAAGAGCGGCGCGGCCCTGGTCGCATGAGGTGCCGCCGGCGGGCCGGTGCCCGCCGGCCTATGGCCGTCAATCGCGAAAATCGAGCACGATACGGCCTTCGATCGTCCCCTGGCGCATGCGGTCGAAGATGCCGTTGATGTCCTCGAGCCGCCCCCAGGCATAGTGGCTCTTCACCTTGCCCTCGCCGGCGAAGGCGAGCGCCTCGGCGAGGTCGGCGCGGGTGCCGACGATCGAGCCGCGCACGGTGATGCGCTTCAGCACCGTATCGAAGATCGGCAGGGCGAACGGTCCCGGCGGCAGGCCGACCAGCGCCATGGTGCCCTTCGGACGCAGCATGTGGAAGGCCTGTTCGATGGCGGCCGGGGACACGGCGGTGACCAGAACGCCATGGACGCCGCCGACCGCCTTCTGCACGACCGCGGCGGGATCCTCGGTCCGGGCATTGACGGCAAGGTCGGCTCCGACAGAACGGGCGAGGTCAAGTTTGTCGTCGGCGACATCGACAGCGACGCAATGCAAGCCCATCGCCTTGGCATATTGCACGGCCATGTGGCCGAGGCCGCCGATGCCGGAGACCGCAACCCATTCGCCGGGCCGCACCTCGGTCTCCTTGAGACCCTTGTAGACCGTGACGCCGGCGCAAAGCACCGGAGCGGCCGCACCGAATTCGAGGCCGTCCGGCAGATGCCCGACATATTTCGGATCGGCGAGCGCATATTCGGCGAACCCGCCGTTGACCGAGTAGCCGGTATTCTGCTGCTGGCCGCACAGCGTCTCCCAGCCGGTGTAGCAATAGGGGCAGGCGCCGCAGGCGGTGTGCAGCCACGGCACGCCGACCCGATCGCCTTCCCTGACGGCCGTGACGCCGGCGCCGAGCGCGGCGACGATCCCGACGCCCTCATGGCCGGGGATGAAAGGTGGGTTGGGCTTCACCGGCCAGTCGCCGTCGGCGGCGTGAAGGTCGGTATGGCAGACCCCCGAGGCCGCCACCTTGACCAGGATCTGACCCGGCCCGGGCGTGGGGACGGGAACCTCGCGAATGACCAGAGGCTTGCGGAAAGCCTCGACCACGGCAGCACGCATCATCTGAGCCATGATGACCTCATCGACCGAATGCACAGAGTCAGACCACCCAAGAGCCGGCCCGCTTCGGCGCAGCAACCCCGGGTGGCCCGCTGGTGGGCGAGATCATCATTCGCCGAGCGGGCGGTCGTTGATGAAAATCAATCCTTCGAACGATTGGAAATGTTCGAAAGTCATGTATGCAGGCTCATCGGTGTGATTCCGGCAAACAAAGCGCCAGTCATCCGGCAGATTTTTTCTCGGCGTTGATGTCCCGGGCAGTGCTGGATTGATCAATATTGCGGCAGGCGCTGTTCGCGATGACGGAGCGTCAGCGCAGCGACGATGCCGAATACGACTATGATCAGCCCGAGGCCGCGGAAGGCTGCGACGTAGCCGCCGAGGTCGACGGCGCTTTTCATCAGGATCGGGCCGGTGCCGTTGCCGAAGAACAGGCAGCAGGCGAAGACCGCGACCGAGGAGCCACGGGCTTCCGGCGCCATCTCGGTGGCGCGGGTCTGCAGGTTGTTGTGGATCAACGTGAAGGCGAAGCCGACCCCGGCGGAGGCGAGCATGTGGCCGGCAACGGGAAGCGGCAGGGCCATCGCCTCGACGGCGAGGCCGCCGATCAGGCCGCCGGCGGCGATCATGCCGTAGGTGCCGATCAGCCGCAGGATCGGCTTGACCACCAGCGTCAGCGCCATGCCGCCGACCGCATAGGAGGCGATGACGAAGCCGATGTCGCCGGGCGACAGGTGGCGCATCTCCGACAGGTAGGCCGGCGCGAAGGCCAGGAAGCCGAAGAACAATCCGCCCTCG
This sequence comes from Prosthecodimorpha staleyi, assembly GCF_018729455.1. Taxonomy (NCBI): domain Bacteria; kingdom Pseudomonadati; phylum Pseudomonadota; class Alphaproteobacteria; order Hyphomicrobiales; family Ancalomicrobiaceae; genus Prosthecodimorpha; species Prosthecodimorpha staleyi. The sequence continues at coordinate 34,274 of NZ_JAHHZF010000014.1, forward strand.
ACGAAGACGATCGGCAAGAGCGCGCGCGCCTTGTCGCCGGTCAGGATGCCGGCATAGCGACGAAGCGTGCCGCCGAGCGTCAGCGGTTCGGACGAGGCGTCGGCGCCGGCCCGGATCGTGAAGAGGCCGAGCCCGATGCCGAGGGCCAAGAGCGCGTAGCCGCCATAGATCAGCCGCCACGGCATCACCTCGGCCAGGATGCCGGTGATGAAGGAGCCGGCGATCTGGCCCGAGAAGGTCGCCACCATGAAGCGCGACAGCATGACCTGGCGGTCGGGCAGGGCGAAGCGGTCGCCGATGGTGGCGAGACCGAGCGGAATGACCGCGCCGCCGAACATCCCCGACAGGAAGCGCAGTGTCAGCATGGTCGGATAGTCGGGGGCGAGTGCCGACGCCGCGATCATCGCGGCCAGCGCCAGCACGGCGAGCCGGATCACCCGGGTCTTGCCGAAACGGTCGCCGAGCGGCCCGAAGACCAGTTGGAACAGCGCATAGGGCAGGGCGAAGGCGGTCGCGAACAGGGCGATCCGCGTCGGCTCGACGGCGAAATCATGGGAAAGCGGCCCGACCACCGGGTCGGTCATGCGCATGACCACGGTCGACATGAAGGCGGCGGCGCCGAGCGCGAGGAAGAACGGCATGGAACGGGTCCCGGGGATGGCCGCCCCTGCAGGCCGGACCCGCCGATCCGCCCAGGCCGGGCGGGCGCGCGGAACCGGTCGGACCGGGACTGGGCTGAAGGCAGGAAGGCACGGGCGGCGGCGATCGGCGGGACTGGCGCCGTCCGCACCCACGAGCCGGATAGCTGTGGCGCCGCGGCGGCTGGGTCAAGCAGCCGGCACCGCATAGCCTGCATGTGCGCGGCGCGGGCGGGCGGTGGCTCACCCTCGGTCAGCCAGCCTTGGGTTGCCGCCCCCGGCACGCCGCTGTGGCCATCCACCCGCGGCCCTCGGTCGGCCACCGGCGCGGCAGGACCCAGGTATGGCGATCCGGCTGCCCGGTACCGTGGCGGTGCCGGGCGACGCGATGCCGGGGCGCCGCCGTGCGGGACTACTTGGTCACGCGGGTCAGGCGCGCGCAGACATGGACGACGCCCGGATTGGTGCCGACGGCGTTGCCGAGCCTGGCCTCGACCTTCTTGTAGGTGCACCATGCGCCCGGCGTGCCGGTGCCCTGGAACTGCGCGTCGGCCGGATAGCCACCCCGGCGGTTCGACCAGCAGACCGCGATCTGGCCGACATTGCCGGCATCGCACTTGGCGGTCGGCGCCTTGCCGCCGGTCCAGCCCTCGTCCTCGCCGGCCCAGTCGGCGACATAGCGGGTGTTGACCCAGCCATAGGCCTCCTGTGCGTTCAGCCAAAACATCAGCAGCAGCGCCCCGATCGAGACGGTGCCGAACACGAACAGAAAGAACAGCCGGATCGCCCCGAAGCCCTTCTCGCGGGCGACGAAGCCGGTCAGTACGACGGCGGCGAACAGGGCCACGATCCCGGCCAGCGTGGCGAGCGGAAACAGGCCGTCCTTGTCGGTCGAATGGATCGCGGCATTCAGGAATTCAAGCATGGCCACAGCCCCCCGGAGCCTTGCGGATCAGGCCCCTGGCGATATGCGGCGGCGCCTGCGCATTGAAATGTTAACGTATAGGCGAGGACGACGGTATGACGGAATGGGCCGTGCCGGGCCGGTGATCGCGACTTGCGACGCAACCCTGATGCGGCGCGATCGATCGGACCGGGTCAATCTGGAGATTAGGACGAAGCAGCCGATTGACTTTTCTCCAATTTCGCGAGTACTATAATTTCAAAATTGAAAGTTAAATTCCGTGTTGTGTCAAATGTCTGCAGCCCGCTCGATAAATATTTGAGGATGATGGGGAAGTTGATCAGATGATTAAGAAAATCAAAGCTTTGTTGCTTGTTGTTTTGGGTGTTACCTTCAGCTGCGATTGGGTGCACGGGGCGGGTTCAGTTGATTTTAGTGGTCCAGGAGCCTACGGTTCATACTCTCACTCTGGCGAGTTTATAGCTTTGTACCGAAGGGGAGATCGGTATGTCACTTTCTATAAGATCTCCGACGCGACAAAGGTAACCCGTATCGATACTGGTTCGAGCAACATTTTAAGCCTATCCCACACAGATGACGCGAAATATATGGCCTTTTTTGACGGGAATCAGGTTGTTCTGATGGATGTATCAAAGGGAAAAATTCTGCGCAGAATTAGTCGAGTAACTGAAGATGGAGACATAGAAATGGAGTCGCATCGTGACGGGAAGTCACTTCAGTTATATTATTATAATCAATCTGGAGATAGGGTAAGAGAAATTATTACGTTTAATACCGGAGAGACTCTTTTTAAGATCACGAGGACTTCGAATTAATAGCAGTAAACAATTGATGATTGAATCTATTTATGCATTAGATGTGCCAGGCAAGGTGGAATTCCTTTTGAGAATGACGGCATGAATTGAATTTTCCATTACGCGCAGTCGGCATGGTCCTCTAGTAGGGTGCTGCCTTCAATGACAAAGCATCCCTCGGGTGAGGGGAAACAAAACACGGTTCTCCCGCCATCAAAGTTAGATCACTTGGCCATCGACAGTGCGACTGACCGACCGCAAATGACCGAATTGGTTGGAAGTGATGACGATATCCGCCTCGGCCGTGCCCGCTTGATCCGGGCCGATTGCTTCGACTGGCTGGCCGCGCAGCCGGAGCGGTCGATCGAGGCGGTGGTGACCGATCCGCCCTATGGGCTGGTCGAGTATACGGCCAAGGAGACCGCCAAGCTCAGGGCCGGGACGGGCGGGGTCTGGCGCATTCCGCCGAGCTTCGACGGCCATCGCCGGGCGCCGCTGCCGCGCTTCACGGTGCTGACGGATCAGGACCGGCAGGCGCTGGAGGCCTTCTTTCGGGAATTCGGGCGGCAGGTCGCGCGGGTCTGCGTGCCCGGCGCGCATGTGATGGTCGCCGCCAATCCGCTGCTCGCCCATATCGTCGCCACGGCAATGACCGGGGCCGGGCTCGAACTGCGCGGCTATATCGCCCGACAGGTCATGACCATGCGCGGCGGCGACCGGCCGAAGAACGCCCATGAGGAATTCGACGGCGTCTCGGTGATGCCGCGCTCGCAATGGGAGCCCTGGGTGGTGCTGCGGGTGCCGCTCGACGGTCGCGTCCAGGACACGTTGCGCCGCTGGGGCACCGGCGGCTTCCGGCGCCCGTCGCCCGACCGGCCCTTCGGCGACCTGATCCGCTCGCATCCGACGCCGGCGGCGGAAAAGCGGATCGCCCCGCATCCCTCGCTGAAGCCGCAGGCCTTCATGCGCCAGATCGCGCGCGCCGTGCTGCCGCTCGGGCGCGGCACGGTGCTCGATCCCTTCATGGGCGCGGGCTCGACGCTCGCCGCCTGCGAGGCGGTCGGCTACGACAGCATCGGCATCGAGCGCGATCCGGACTATTTCCGCCTTGCCGTTGAGGCGGTGCCGAGGCTCGCGGCGCTGTCGGTCAGGATCGACCCTTGAGGAGCCGCCGCCTCGGCTTCAGGCGCCGAGATCCGCGACCGTCTTGAGCGCCGCGCCGACGACCTGATCCATGTTGTAGTAGCGGTATTCGGCGAGCCGGCCGACGAAGGAGACGCGCGTCTCTGCCGCGGCCAGCTTTCTGTAGCGCTGGGCCAGGGCCTCGTTCTCCGGGCGCGGGACGGGATAGAAGGGCTCGCCGTCGGCGCAAGGGTATTCGCGCATGATCGAGGTGCCGGCGGCCTGCTGGCCGGTCAGGTGCTTGAATTCGGTGATGCGCGTGAAGGCGTGGTCGTTGGGGTAGTTGACTTGGCCGACCGGCTGGAAGGTCTCGATGCCGGCCAGATGCTCGTGCTCGAAGCGCAGCGAACGGTAGGGCAGGCGGCCGTAGCGGTGGCCGTAGAAGCCGTCGAGCGGACCGGTGAAGATCAGGTGATCCCACGCGATCGCGTCGCGAACCTGGAAGAAGTCCGTCGCCAGCCGGACCGTGATCCGCGGGCTCGCCAGCATCGCCTCGAACAGGCGCGTGTAGCCGGCGGCCGGCATGAACTGGAACCGGTCGGTGAAATAGCGGTCGTCGTCGCCGGTGCGCGTCGGGATGCGGGCGGCGACGCTCGCCGAGAGATCGGCCAGGTCGAGGCCCCATTGCTTGCGGGTGTAGCCGCGGAAGAAGCGGTCGCAGAGATCGGTGCCGACGCTCGCCAGCACGGCGTCCTCGCTGGTCCGGATCGGGTCGATCGGCACCCGGACGGCGTCGAGATGGGCGCGGATGCCGGCCTCGTCCAGGGCCCAGCCGTAGAGCCCGTTGATGGTCGTCCGGTTGATCGGGATCGGCAGCAGCCTGCCGTCGACCGAAGCCAGCACCCGGTGCTCGTAGAAGCGCCAGTCGGTGAAGCGGCTCAGATAGGCGAAGATGCGCTCGGCATTGGTATGGAAGATGTGCGGGCCGTAGGGATGGACCAGAATGCCGTGAGCGTCGGGACGGTCATGGGCGTTGCCGCCGATATGGTTGCGCCTGTCGATCACCAGCACGCTGCGGCCGGAGGCGGCCAGACGCTCCGCGCAGACCGCCCCGGCGAAGCCGGCGCCGACGACGAGGCAATCGACCTTCACGGCCGGCCCCCGTCGATCGATCCGCCCGCCCGCGCCGCCATGACGGCCATGGCCGGCCTCAGAGCCGGTCGAGCGGCAGGCCGGCGCCGACGGCGATTCGGGTTTGCGCCTGCACGGCGCGCGCGGTCGGGATCACGTCCTCGATCCGGCCGACCACCGAATAGCTGACCTCGAGACCGGGTCGGATGAAGCCGGAGCGGCGCATGTGCTCGAGCAGTTCGGCGAGCGGGTGCCAGAAGCCGCCGATGTCGGCGAGCACGATCGGCTTGGCATGCTGGCCGAGCTGGACCCAGGTCATCTGCTCGACGACCTCCTCCAGCGTGCCGATGCCGCCGGGCAGGGTGACGAAGGCGTCGCACTGCTCGAACATGATGCGCTTGCGCTGGTGCATGTCCTGCGTGACGACCAGTTCGCTCACCTCCGGCAGCATCACCTCGCGGTCGACCAGGAACTGCGGGATGACGCCAAGCACCGTACCGCCGCCGTCGAGCACCGCGCGGGCGACGGTGCCCATCAGGCCGATCGAGCCGCCGCCATAGACGAGGCGGATCTGCTCGCGCGCCATGGTTTCGCCGAGCGTGCGGGCGGCGGCCTCGAAGGCCGGGTCGGCCCCGAGCGCGGAACCGCAGAAAACGCAAATGGATCGAATCTCGCTCATTCTGTTTCTGTGGCGGCAGGCCACGGTCCCGTCAAGCATGCCCGATCCCGCGGGCGGCCGCCCGCGCCCCGGTCGATCTGTGACATGCCGGCTCCTCGCCGCGGGCGGCTCGGCCCGTGGCATCGGGGCTTTTCCAAGCAGAAGCCATGCCGCCGGATCAGGCGCCCGGGCCGACACCTCCGTCGGGGCGTGTCCATGGCGGCACAGTTTTCCCTCTCCGCCCCTTATGGCGACGGTTTGCAACGTCTATATACGGCCGGCGCGCATACCGCGTCCCCGCCCCAGGATTTGGACCTCCACGATGACACCGCACCAAACGGCGTCCGCGCCGAAGATTTCGGCGGACAGCGGCCGCACCTTCCAGTCGCTCAAGGCACTGTGGCCGCATATCTGGCCGCATGATCGCGGCGACCTGAAGCTGCGCGTCGTCATCGCGATGGCCTTCCTGCTGGTCGGCAAGGTGCTGACCGTCCTGCTGCCCTATGCCTACAAATGGGCCACGGATGCGCTCGCGCCCGGGGCGACCACGCCCACCCCGGTGCAGTTCCTCGCCGCGCCGGTGCTGCTGGTCATCGCCTACGGGGTGATCCGGATCGTCTTCAACGGCTTCAACCAGCTGCGCGACGCGCTGTTCGCCTCGGTCGGCCAGCATGCGGTGCGCCAGCTCGCCAACCGCACCTTCCGCCACCTGCATGAACTGTCGCTGCGCTTCCACCTGCAGCGGCGCACCGGCGGCCTGTCGCGGATCATCGAGCGCGGCGCCAACGGCATCGAGACGATCGTCCGCATGACGATCCTGGCCGGCATCCCGACCATCCTCGAATTCGCCCTGATGGCCGGCGTGATCGCCTGGCAGTTCGACTGGACCTATGTCGCCGTCATGGCCGTGACGGTCTGGCTCTATGTCTGGTTCTCGGTCAAGGCCTCCGACTGGCGCATCCGCATCCGGCGCGACATGAACGACGCCGATACCGATTCCATGTCGAAGGCGGTCGACAGCCTGCTCAATTTCGAGACGGTCAAGTATTTCAACAACGAGCCGATGGAAGCGGAGCGCTACGACCGCGCCACCGCCAAATACGAGAATGCCGCGACCCGCACCTATACGTCGCTCGCCTGGCTGAACTTCGGGCAGGCGGTGATCTTCACCGTCGGCATGGTGGTCACCATGGTGATGTCGGCCAATGCGGTGCTGGCCGGCACGCAGACCATCGGCGATTTCGTCATGATCAACGCGCTGATGACGCAGCTTTCCATGCCGCTTAACTTCATCGGCACGCTCTATCGCGAGATCAGCCAGGGCCTCGCCGACATGGAGGCGATGTTCAAGGTGCTCGACGTGCCGGCCGAGGTCGTCGACAAGCCGGGCGCGCCCGCCCTCGACGTGAAGGCCGGCGTGATCCGTTTCGAGGACGTGCATTTCTCCTACGACCCGGACCGCGCCATCCTGCGCGGCATCTCCTTCGAGGTGCCGGCCGGCCGGACCATCGCCATCGTCGGCCCGTCGGGGGCCGGCAAGTCGACCATCTCGCGGCTCCTGTTCCGCTTCTACGATGTCGGCGCCGGACGCATCACGATCGACGGGCAGGACATCCGCGACGTGACCCAGGCGAGCCTGCGCCAGCGCATCGGTATGGTTCCGCAGGACACCGTGCTGTTCAACGACACCATCGCCTACAACATCCGCTACGGCCGGCCGAGCGCCAGCGAGGCGGAGGTGCGCGAGGCGGCCCGCATGGCCCAGATTTCCGGCTTCATCGAGCGCCTGCCGAAGGGCTTCGACACCGAGGTCGGCGAGCGCGGCCTGAAGCTCTCCGGTGGCGAGAAGCAGCGCGTCGCCATCGCCCGCACCATCCTCAAGGCGCCGCCGATCCTGATGCTCGACGAGGCGACCAGCGCGCTCGACACCCACACCGAGCGCGAGATCCAGACCGCGCTCGACCAGGTCTCGCTCAACCGGACCACGCTGGTGATCGCCCACCGGCTGTCGACCGTGGTCAATGCCGACGAGATCATCGTGCTCGAGCACGGCGTGATCGTCGAGCGCGGCCGGCATCAGGACCTGCTCGACCTTGGCGGCCTCTACGCCTCGATGTGGGAGCGCCAGCGCGCCGTCGACGAGGCGCGCGAGCGCCTGCGCGCGACCGAGGAGAGCGACACGCTCGGCCTCGCGGTGAAGACGCGCCGGACCGATGCGGCAGCCGAATAGCGCATCGGCGGTTTGCCGCCTGTCAGGTCACTGGCTAACCCGGGGCCGATCCGGTATGATGGCAGTTCTGTAACGATAAACGTGCCGAGGACGGATTGGTGACCAGGCGTGCGAATGCGGCCGAAGCGGCCATGATTTTCGCGGCGCCCGAGCCGATCGCAACGTCGATTGCGGCGGCGGGAGGCTCCTCTTGAACATTGCTGCCGCCGTGGCCAAGCGCCAGAACGTCCTCATCGCGCTCGCGATTCACGCCTTCACGGCGTCCGGCATCGTGCTGGCGATGCTCGCTGCCGTCTCGGCCTACAAGCTCGACTGGCAGGCCTTCTTCGCCTGGCTCGGCATCGCCCTGTTCGTCGACGGCGTCGACGGGCCGATCGCGCGGCGCTTCCATGTCGAGCGCAACCTGCCGACCATCTCGGGCGCGGCCCTCGATTTCGTGGTCGACTACGTCACCTATGTGTTCCTGCCCGCCTTCGCGCTGGCGACCGGCGGCTTCACTTCGGCGCCGATCGCGCTCGCCCTGGCCGGCGTGATCGTCTTCACCAGCGCGCTCTATTTCGCCGACACGCGCATGAAGATGAAGAACAACGCCTTCCGCGGCTTTCCGGCCGTCTGGAACGGCGTCGTGTTCCTGTTCTTCGTCTTCCGGCCGCCGACCGAGGTGATCGTCGGCGTGACGCTTCTCCTCGCCGTGCTGACCTTCCTGCCGGTCGCCTTCGTGCATCCCGTCCGCGTCGAACGCTGGCGTCCGCTGACGCTGGCCGTCACGGTCGTGTGGTTCGTCCTCGCCGGCATCACGCTCGCCGAGAGCCTGGCGCCGCCGGCCGTGGTCGCCTGGAGCCTGCTTGCCACGAGCCTCTATCTTGCCTCGGTCGCTGCCGTGCAGCAGGGTCTCGACTGGTTCGACCGAGCCCGCCGCGGGCTCTGAGGCCGGGTCCGCGCCGGAACGGCCGGGCATCGCCGGCCCGGTCCGAGGGAGTCCTGCACCCGATCTTCGGCCTGTGCGCCAGTCCTCGTCTCAGCTGATCCCCGGGGTCTTCGACGCTGCTGTTCACGTCGTCTTCGACCCTGCCGCAGGCGCCGCCCCGCATTGCGCGCGCCGCACTTGATCTTTTTCCGATCGTCGTCAGGCTTCGCCGCGGCCGCTCCCCGGCCTGTCGTCCCGGCTCATTCTGGATGGTTCCGCCCCATGCACACGCTGTTCTATTCGCCCGCCGCCTGTTCGCTCGCGCCGCATATCGTGCTCGAGGAGATCGGCAAGCCGTTCGGCCTGGAACTGGTCAGGGCGGGCGTCGACACGGTCAAGCCGGATTGGTTCGCCCGCAATCCGAAGGGTCGCGTGCCGGCGCTGACCGGCGTGCCGGGCTCGATCGCCGGCGGACCGGATCTTCTGACCGAATGCAATGCGATCATGATCTATCTGGCGCGCACCAACCCGGAGGTTGGGCTGGTGCCGGCCGACCCGGCGCGCGAGGCGCGCATGATCGAGTGGATGAACTGGCTCGCCGCCTCCTTCCACGCCGCCGCCTACGCGTCGGTCCGCCGGCCGGGGCGCTTCCTGGACGATCCGGCCCTGCATCCGCAGATGCAGGAGAAGGGCATGCGCACCGTCAAGGAGCATTGCGCCCTGATCGACCGCATCCTGGGCGACGGGCGCGACTGGGCTGTGCCGGGCGGCTATACGCTGGCCGATCCCTATCTCTTCACCTTCTATGTCTTCCTCTACCGCTTCGAGGGCTTCGACCGCTCGCCCTATCCGGCCTGGACGGCGCATGCCGCCAAGGTCCTGGAACGCCCGGCGGTGCGCCGTGCGCTTGCCCAGGAGGGGATTGCCATGGAACTGCCGGCCTGATCCGACGCCGGACGGGAATGCCGGCCGTCAGACCGGACGGCATCCTCCCGTTGGTGGCCTCGCGGATCAGAGCGGACCCGGCCCCTCGGAGGTCGCCCCGGCCGCGTGTGACCTGACTTTCCAACGCCGCCAATCCGTGCCAAGTCTGCCGCTCCGTCGGCGTATTTCTGCGCCAGACGCTGACGGGGCGTGTGGGCTCGTTCCGCGCGGCCGTCTATTCGTTGCCCGCTCCGGCATGGAGGGACCCGTCCCCGATGAATTCCGTCGTCAAGTCGATCGCCGCCGCCATTCCGAAGGTCAACCGGGAGGGCTATCCCTTCGTCGCCATCGCGGCGGGGCTGACCCTGGTCGCCAGTTTCATCTGGTCGCCGCTCGCCTGGATCCTGTTCGGCCTGACGATCTGGGTCGTCGCTTTCTTCCGCGATCCGCCGCGCGTGACCCCCGTCGCGCCGGGGCTGGTGATCGCACCGGCCGACGGGCGCGTGTCGCAGATCGGTCCGGCCGTGCCGCCGCCCGAGCTCGATCTCGGCCATGAGGGCTGGATCCGCGTCTCGATCTTCATGAACGTGTTCAACTGCCATGTGAACCGCGCTCCCGTCGGCGGCCGGATCACGCGCATCGCCTACAAGCCGGGCAAGTTCCTCAATGCGGAACTCGACAAGGCGAGCGAGCACAACGAGCGCAACGGCCTGGTCATCGCGACCGACGACCGGCCTGGTGCCGGCGTAACCATCGGCGTCGTCCAGATCGCCGGCCTGGTGGCGCGGCGGATCGTCTCCTGGGCGAAGGAAGGCGAAACCATTGCGCCCGGCGACCGCTTCGGCATGATCCGCTTCGGCTCGCGGCTCGATGTCTACATGCCGGCAGGGACGGTGCCGCTGGTGGCGATCGGACAGACTACGATCGCCGGTGAGACCGTGCTCGCTGATCTGTCGCGGCCGGGCAGCGGCCATGAGGTGGTTCGGGTCAGCTGATCCGGCCACGCCCGTCCGCCGAGCTTCTGGAGGCGACCTTGGACGACCTGTTTCCGCCCGTGGTGCACGAATCGACCAAGACCGGCCGCCGCTTCGCGCGCCTGCGCGCGGTGCCGTTCCGCATCGTCCTGCCCAACCTGGTCACGCTCCTGGCGCTGGTCTCCGGGCTGACCGCGATCCGCATGGCGCTGGAGGCACGGTGGGAATGGGCCGTCGGCGCGGTGGTGGTCGCCGCCCTGCTCGATGCCGTCGACGGCCGGGTCGCGCGCTGGGTCAAGGGCACCTCGAAATTTGGCGCCGAGCTCGACAGCCTCGCCGACTTCGTCAATTTCGGCGTGGTGCCGGGGCTGCTGCTCTATATCTGGATGCTGAGCGAGGTCCGCTCGCTCGGCTGGCTGGCCGTGATCGCCTTCGCGATCGCGATGGCGCTGCGGCTGGCGCGCTTCAACGTCATGGTCGACAAGCCGAAGCCGGATTGGCACGCCAATTTCTTCACCGGCATGCCGGCCCCGGCCGGCGCCATCACGGTCCTGTTGCCGCTCTATCTGAACGATTTCATCACGATCCCGCACAATCGCGCCGTCGCGGTGGTGCTGTCGATCTACGTGCTGTTCATCGCCTTCATGGCGGTGTCGACCATTCCGACCTTCTCGGGCAAGAAGATGGGCACGCGCGTGCCGCGCGAGCGGATCATCCCGCTGTCGGTGCTGTTCGTATTGTTCGTTGCTGTGCTGGCGACCTATCCGTTCCCAGTGCTGGCCCTCTTGGCAATCGTCTATCTCGCCTTCATTCCCGTCGGCTGGAACTGGTATCGCCGGCATGAAAAAAGAGATCGCGAGGCGGCCGCACAAGCGCCGACTGGCGATGTGGCTCCGGACGGCACTGCTCCGGTATCTCCTGCCGAGGGCGTCTGAGCGCCGTTCAATATCGATTTCGGAAGGTCGGAAACCTCTCCGACCCACTTCTCATGGCTTCGCAGCTGAAATTCGAGTAGCGATTGGCGAAGGAGGCTTTACGTTTCGAAGCCAGGGCGTCACGGTGTCGTGATCGGGAGCCGCGGCGTCATGACCCAGACAGGTGTCAGGGCGTAAGGGTTCCGCCGTGCAGTGCGGTCCAGAGCCGGATCACACTGTAAAATATCAGTGAGTATAACCAGAGCCGTGCCGGGTTCGACATGAACGCCCACTTCAAGGACAGCCAGTCTTCGTCGCCGATGAGCGTCCGGGCGCAGATCGAGGCATTCAAGCTCGAGCAGTCCAGCCATTCGGACCGGATCGCGCATGCCAAGATGCTGTTCGATACCGAAGGGCCGACCAACGAAGTGGTCGACCGGGTGCGCGAGATCGCCGGAAGCTTCGGCTGGTTCGGCGAGAAGCTCCGGGATCGGACCCGCTGTATCCTGGCCAATGTCTATGCGGAGCGCGGCGATTGGATCGGTGCCTATCGGGCTCTCGGTTCGGTCCGCGGGCGGGGTTGGCCGATGGTCGTCCAATACGGCTCGACGGCGTGTCTCGCGGCCTTGCACGAACTCGGTTACGCCGCCGTTCCCGTGATCGCGGAATGCGCCAGGCTGATGCCGATTGGCGACCGGCGGATGCTCGAATTGCAGCAACTGCTTTCGGACCGCTCGAAGACGATCGCGGTGGTCGGCAATTCGCCGGTTCAGATCGGCCGCGGGGCCGGTGCCGAGATCGACGCGCACGATATCGTCATCCGCTTCAACAATTTCTCCGAGGACGACCGCTTCACGGTCGACTACGGCCGGAAGACCACCATCTGGGCGCGTAGCGGCGGCCATATCGATGTCTGGCGGCGCCCGCCGGGCGGCTTCGAATTCGTCCTCTTCTCCGGAGCCGACCGGCGCTACCACGGCGCACAGGCCTGGGATGTCCTGGAGACGGAACGTGCGGGCGGTCGTGCGGCCTTCGTGCCGACCCGGATCTTCGTCGAACTCGTCAAGGCCCTCGACCGCGTGCCGAGTGCCGGGCTTTTGATCCTGCACTGGCTGCGCAAGATTCGCGGTCCTCTCGCGGCCGGCGGCGTCTCCTATTACGGCTTCAAACTGACCGACCAGAACGACGGAACCAACCGGCACTATTTCGCCAATCCGACCCAGGCGAAGGGTCGTCACGATTGGGATGCCGAGGCGGCCTATCTGGCGACCGTCATTCTCGGCTGACGCTTTCGCCCCTGCGAAGCGATCGCGCCGCAGTCACCCCGCGGCGGCCACGCTGCCGTGCCCCCCGATGCTGCAACGACTGTTGCGCTCCGTGTGAGCGGTGTCCGATCCGGCTCCACGGATCCGGGCCGTCGCAACGTGCTGCTGCCGGACATGCGATTCGAAGCATCATCTGTGCCTGATTCGCTATTGAAATTTCACAAGAATTGCCGCTGAGCGCACTGTCCTGCGCTGCGCCGGATGATCTGACTCCGCGCCGTTGTGGCGAGGGGCCTTTCTCTCGTTTTCGGGTTCCGGCTCTCGGTCCGCGTCACTTCCGTCGGTTGGCGCCCCAATGCGGCGACAGGATTTCGACAACGGGACAGAATTCATACGAGATACTACGAAGCATTTTCTCATGCATTTGCCATGCCGATGCCAAAGATAGGCTGTTGAATGAATGCGCCAGGGCTCATTTTAGGCAAATTGCTTGGGGTCTGAGAAAACAAAGACTCTTTTATTGTGCCTTGCCAAGGAATGTAAACAAGTGTAGAGAGTCCAAAAAATGAGGATCCTGGAAGTTAAAATCGATTTCATGAACGTCACGTGTGAGTGTCATGCCGCAATGTAAGGTCGCCATACTTTTTGTCAATTTGAAGGGGAATATTGGCGATTTTGCAATTCTGCATTCTATGCTTGAAATGCTGTCCATTCGCCATCCGGATTGTAGCTTGCTTGTCATTCCGGCCCGCTACCTTCCGAGGGACGAAGCGCGAATGGCGGCATTTGCCGCGGCACTGGGCCGGTCGTTCGACCTGGTCGACATGCCGATCCGCGAGCAACGGCCGCCCCTCTGGCGCTGGCTGGTGCGGAGAGGCTTTCCGGCGCTTGCGCGCGCTCTCTATTATCGCCTGATGCAATTCCGGGCGCTGCGGATCATTCCGCATGTATCCGGGGCCCAGGCGATCTACTGCGAGAACGGAGATCAGTGGAACGGCTTTGTCGGTCTCGACATGCTGGCCACGGTGACGGCGCTGAAGCGGTTCGTAAAACCGATCCGCACCTTTCCTTTTTCGATCAACCCGGCAACCCCGGCTTTCCTGACGCCCGCCCTGCTGCGGAGCGGCTTGGGTGGTCTCGACCTGCCCTTGACCGCGCGCGATGTGATCTCCCTGGAGGTGATCCGTTCGCTCGATATCGAAGCCCGCCTTGTCCCGGATTGCGTGCACTGGCTGGCGCCGATGGCGGCGTCCGTCACCCCCAGGGCCGGCCGCGATCCGGAGCGCATTCTGATCGCCGCGACGGGAACGCCATCGAAGCTGAAGTCTACGCTGGACGCGGCCGTCCGGCGGTTCGAAGGGCGGCCGATCTGCCTCGTGACGACATGCGAGCGCGAGGACGGGGCGATCTATGCGGAGATCGCCGCGCATCACGGCATCGAATGGATAGCGCCGATGACCTGGCAGGATCTGGTGGCCGAGTTCAAGATGGCCCGGGTCGTCGTCACCAATCGGCTGCATGGGCTGATCCTGGCCGGCCTGGCGGGCGCGCCCGTCCTTCCGGTCTGCGACCGCAAGAAGGCGGAGGCCTATGCGATCGAGACGGGGGTCCCGCATGCCGCCCGCGATCTCGACGCGGTGGAGCCGGAACTCGTCGAGGCCGTCGCCCGCGACCGCGAGGCAGTCCTCGCCTGCACCGTGCGCTATCGCGAAACCTGCCGCGCCGCGCTCGAAGCATGGCTGCTGTGAAGCCCGGCGGTCGGGTGGCCGAAGCGGCGCGGCCCGAAATTCGGGCGTCCGGCTGAGCCCATGCGAATATGCGCGTCGGGACGTCGGCGATGCCTTGCAGGCGCCGCCGGCACGACGCGCGGCCGATCCGGCTCAAGCAGGCCGTCCGGGAACACGATCGAGAGATTGGCCGGAGCGCGCGAGAGAAAGACCCGGCGGGCGATGGCCGGCAGAGCGATGACGGTTCGGGGGTGTCCGCTGCGACCGGGAAAGCTTTGCAAAAACAAATTCATACACGGCATCATGCGGCTTGTAGTGACCGGGTGACGCTGGGCCCGCGCCGGATCGGAGCATCGGTGAGCACCGGTCACATCCCGAGCCTTTCGGGGCGGTATCAGGGGTCGAGCGCCTGGACGCGTTCGGCCAGCGAGGCATCCGGAAAGGCTTCGCGAAGTGCCCGCAGGGCTTCGGCATGACTGCCCGGACGCGCCATTTTCAGGATCAACCGCATCGCGGCAATTCTGCCGTCGATCTCGTTGCCGGTTGCTTCGACATCACGCCGTTTCGTCGTGGCCATGTGACGCTGGGCCCTGGTCATCCAGACCTCCCGTCGCGAATCACCCCCCGATCATTATGGACACAACTTGCGTCATGACCATAAGGAACCTGATCGGGGCTCGGACTTTCCCGTCTCGACCGCATGCGACGGTGCGGTTAGATTCCCGCTACGAAGTCAACGCGCGTAACCGGCGCGGGTTCCTGGATGGCGGAGGGTTCGATGTCCGAAATGTCTCAACGGCCCGAAATGCGGCGCAGCCGGCCGGACCCGCTGCTGTCCCTTCTCGCCTGGAATTGGCTGGCCGGAGCGGTGATCGCGCTGGTCCTGGCCGCGGCGGTGCTGGCAACCGACGTGGCGCATCTGCGCACATTGATCCTGAACTCGGACGAGCCCTGGATCGCCGTTCTGCTGTTGGTGTTCGGCTTCCTGGTGACCATGTGCAGCGTCACCATGGGCACTGCGATCATGGCGCTCGGGCGTGACCCGGAGGCCGGTTCGCGTCCGCGCGGCGGCGTTCCTGCGCTCCTCGGCCGGTTCGCGCCGGCCCGCGCGCCGGCCGCGCGCCGCCCCGGCGGCGGTGCGGCAAGATCTTGAAATCCCGGCGGCTTCGGTCCAGCTTCGGGCGCCATCGGAGATATTCAATATGATCGCACCCGCCTATCCGCGCGACATGATCGGTTACGGCCGCACGCCCCCGGATCCGAAATGGCCCGGCGGCGCGCGCGTCGCCGTGCAGTTCGTGATCAACTACGAGGAGGGCGGCGAGAATGCCGTGATCCATGGCGATCCAGCCTCGGAAGCCTTTCTGTCCGAAATCGTCGGCGCCGCGGCCTGGCCCGGCAAGCGGCACATGAATATGGAATCGATCTACGAGTACGGCTCCCGTGCAGGCTTCTGGCGGTTATGGCGCCTGTTCACGGCGCGCGGGATCCCGGTCACCGTCTACGGCGTGGCGCATGCATTGATGCGCAATCCCGATGTGGTTGCGGCGATGCGCGAAGCCGATTGGGAGATTGCGTCGCATGGGCTGAAGTGGATCGACTACAAGGACTTCACGGAGGCGGAAGAGCGCGCCCACATGCTCGAGGCGATCCGGATTCACACCGAAGTCACCGGATCGCGTCCGCTTGGCTGGTATACCGGGCGCTCGTCGATCCACACCCAGAAGCTGGTGATGGAGGAGGGGGGCTTCCTCTACGATTCTGACTCCTATGCCGACGATCTGCCCTATTGGGTCGACGGTGGCCGGGGCCCTCATCTCGTCATTCCCTATACCCTCGACGCGAACGACATGCGCTTCGCCACCCCGCAGGGCTTCAACTCGGGCGACCAGTTCTTCACCTACCTGAAGGATAGCTTCGATCTTCTCTATTCCGAGGGCGAGACGGCGCCGAGGATGATGTCGGTCGGGCTGCATTGCCGCCTGGTCGGACGCCCCGGGCGCGCCGCGGCCCTGGCGCGGTTCCTGGACTATGTGCAGAGCCACGACGCGGTCTGGTGTCCGCGCCGCATCGACATCGCCTGGCACTGGCATGCGCATCACAAACCGGCCTGATGCGCGGCCTGTTTACGTTTTGAAATCAGAGTGGCCGCGGTCGAACACATTTCGGGCAAGGTCCCGCGTCATGGTGCGGCGCAAGCGGAAGCGTTGGTTCGGGCAGCTGCGTTAACCGGTGGTTATCGTTTCGAGGCCGAGGATCCGCGCAGTCCTTGCGCTGCCTTGCGGGTGACGGTCATCGGGCTTCTGGAGCGCGAATCGCAGCCGCAGCGGCCCGGGAATGGGTGCCGGGGCTTTCGCGCGAAAGCGGACGGCCGGAACCGGCGTTGGGCAGCTGAAGCATTTACGGGTTGTTGCGGGCGGGCTAAGTTCGCCCGGCGCAGCGGGGGTGGGTCCAGCCGATGAATGTCGCAGTGCGGCCGAGATCCGGGCCGATCATCACGTTCGACGACGTCGTGAAGACCTACGGAGCGGGGAATCGCTCCAAGGTCATCATGCGCCGCGGCAATTTCGACATTCCCGGCCGGCGCGCCATCGGTCTGATGGGCGGCAACGGCGCCGGCAAGTCGACCTTGCTGCGCCTTATCGCCGGAACCGAAAAGCCGACCCGTGGACGCATCCGCCGCTGGGGCAAGGTGTCCTGGCCGCTCGGTTTTGCCGGCGGCTTCGAGAAGAGCATGACTGCCCGCGAGAACGCCGTTTTCGTCGCGCGGATCTATCATGAGGATCCGGACCGGGTTTGCGAGTACGTTCTGGAGTTTTCCGAACTCGGTCATTATTTCGAAATGCCTGTCCAGACCTATTCGAGCGGCATGAAACAGAAGCTCGCATTCGGTCTGTGCATGGCGATGGACTTCGACTGCTATCTGATCGACGAAGTCACAGCCGTCGGCGACGACCGGTTTCGCGAGAAGTGTCAGTTGGCCTTTGCCGAAAGGCGCGAAAGATCGGGCCTGATCATGGTGTCGCACAGCTTCGCGACGATTCGGGCCTATTGCGATATGGCAGCCATCCTGGTGGACGGCGAGCTCTTCTTCTTCGACGACTTGGAAGAAGGGATCGCGGAGTTCAAGTGTCTGCTGTTCGCCAAGGAGCGTGCCTAGGTGGTCGATCTGATTAACCCGCCCGACGATATGGAAGCCCGCCGGCAGGAAGCGCGGCGTCGCCGTGCCAATCGCGAAGGGCTGGACTTGGGCGAGCCCGTTCAAGATATCGACGCGATCGAGGAGACGCGGCGGCGCTCGGCTCCGCCTCCGCCCGCGCCATTCGATGCACCTCCGCCGCCCGCGGGCGAAGAGGCGCCCGGTCGACTGGTCGAGTTCCGCAAGAAGGACAAGAAGAAGAAGGAACAGGAGCTTCGGCCCGAGGAGGACAACTATCCTGGTGCCCTGCCGGTGCCGGAAGTGTCGAAATCGCGGCTGGTCTCCCGACTGGGTGAGATCAAGAAGTCGGTTGCTGCCAAGCAGGCCGGCAAGAAGAAGAAATCGGCTTTCAACCTGACCTTCTGGACCTTCGCCGTCGCGGTGCTGATCCCAGCCGTGCTGGTGACGGTCTATCTCTATGTCTGGGCGATCGACCAGTACGCGACCGAGATGCGCTTCACCGTGCGCAATATGCAGAGCTCGACCTCGGCGGCCGCCGCGGCCCCGACCATGCTCGGCAGCGCGACCGTCAACGACATCTCCGATTCCTATGTGGTGGTCGAGTATCTCAGCTCGCGGGAATTCGTCGAGGATCTGTCCAAGCAGCTCGATCTTCACAAGATCTATTCTCAGCCGTCCGCCGACTGGTGGTATCGGATGAAGCCCGAGATCTCGATCGAGAAGATGACCGAGTATGTCAAGGGAATGACCTTCGTCGCCTTCGACATGTACACCGGCATCATCTCGGTAAAAGTGCGGGCCTTCAGCTCTGCCGATGCGAAGACCATGGGCGACCATGTGATGGCGCTGACCGAATCGGTGGTGAACCGCATTTCGGAGCGGGCGCGGCGCAACGTCGTGCGCGATGCCGAGGCGGAGGTCGCCCGCGCGGAGGCTCGCCTTCGGCTGGCGCGGGCCGGCATCGCCAAGTTTCGCAGCGAGGAGGGGCAGGTCGACCCGAATGCCGGGGCGCAGGGCTTCTCGACGACGATCAACCAGCTCGAAGGCGAACTGACCCGGCTGAAGGCGGAACTGAACCAGTTGACCCAGACGATGTCGCCGTCGGCGCCGCGCGTCCGGGTTCAGCAGAGCCGCGTCGATGCGCTTGAGAAGCAGATCGACGACGAGAAGATCAAGATTGCGCTGAAGAACCGCTCCGGTGCGGCGATCTCCTCGCAGCTCGCGCGCTACGAGGAACTGGTGACCGAGCGCGACTTCGCGACCCAGACCTATACGCAAAGCCTGTCGTCGCTGGAGCGGGCGCGCATGGATGCCGAGCGCAACCAGCGCTACCTCGCCATCGTCGTCTCGCCGCGGCCGGCGCAGGATTCCGAGTATCCGGAACGGGCGCGCTACAGCTTCCTGAGCTTCCTGGCCCTGTTCGCGATGTGGGCGGTCTGCTCGCTGGTGCTCGGGTCCATTCGCGATCACATGCAGTAGGGGAGAAGCGTCGACCGAAGGCCTGGCCGTGGGGTCGATCCGAGTCGGAAATCGACCCGGGTCTGTCATAGGGTCACGGAATGTTTCTGTGGTTGCGTTGGACTGCTGCCTCTCGGCTTCATCGGCTTGGAGCAGGCGGCCGAGAATCAGCGGCGGGTGCCGCGGAGACGGGGCAATGAAATCAGTAGCGAAGTTGCGTATCGGCTGCAGCGCGGTCCTCGCGCTTTGGCTTGCCGGCTGTTCGAGCCTGCCGTCGGACGGGCCATCGGCGATGGCCATCTCCAGCGAAAAGGTGGAGACCTCGCTCCCCATCGACAGCTATCTGATCGTGCAACTGGACGAGCCGGTCGTCCGTACGGTCGGTCCGTGGCGGCCGCACACCTTTGCGGACCGCTTCGCGATCCGCTCCGGTCCGCGCGGCCAGCCACTCGGCATCGGCGATACGCTCGACATCCGCATTCTTGAAGCCGGCGACAATGGGCTGTTCGCCAATACCCAGACCCGCGGCACACAGTTCCAGGTCCAGATCGACGAGACCGGCAATATCTTCGTGCCCTATGTCGGCCGGATGCGCGCGGCGGGGCGGTCGAGCGAGGCATTGCGCCAGGCGATCCAGGATGCGCTGGCCGACAAGGCGATCCAGCCGCAGGTGATGCTCGGCGTTACCGGAAACCAGGCCAATGCGGCCGTGGTGGTCGGCGATGTGGCGAAACCCGGCAAGTATCCGCTCAATGTCGGCGGCACCAGGCTGCTCGACATGGTCGCGCTGGCCGGCGGCTCGCGCTTCACCACCTACGAGACGACGGTCACGCTGAAGAGAAAAGCGGAATCGGCCTCGATCCTGCTCGAGGACCTGGTCCTCGTCCCGAACAACAACGTCTATCTCGTGCCGGACGACGAGATCCTGCTCACCTTCGCGCCGCAGACCTATACCATCCTCGGTTCGGTGGCGCGCCCGAGCGAGATCAAGTTCGAGACCAAGACGGTCACGCTCGCGGAAGCCGTGGCGCGGGGCGGCGGCCTCAACACCTTGGCGGCCGACGCCAGCGGCATCTTCGTGTTCCGCTTCGAGGAGCCGCATCTGGTCAAGGCGATCCGGCCGGACTGGCAGCCCAAGGGGCCCGGCAAGATTCCCGTGGTCTACCGGTTGAACCTGCTCGAGCCGAAGGGCCTGTTCCTGGCCCGGCAGATGTGGCTGCGCGACAAGGACATCGTCTACGTGGCGACCGCGCCCGCGGTCGAGTTCGCGAAGTTCCTCGACATCGTCGGCAAGACGACCGCGGTCGTGCGCGGCGGCACGGGTGTGGCGCGCGATATCCAGGTGCTCAACAAGAACTGACCGGCCCGACCCGGCGGCGCTTCACAAGGCGCCGCCGCCGCCCTATGGTCCGCGCCATGTCGACCGAACGCGCCGTCGCCGATCTGTCCCGCCCGGGACCCGTCGCTGCCGGCGGGCAGGGGCGGCGGCGCTTTCTCTTCCTTCTCGGTCCCTGCTCGCCGTTCCAGGCAAGGCTTGCCGCAGCGCTGCAGGCGCGCGGGCATGCGACCCACAAGATCCTGCTCCATGCCGGCGACGCGCTGTTCTGGCGCCGCCCGGCCGAGGCCTATCGCGGCGGGCTTGACCGCTGGCAGGCGCATATCGGGTCAGCCTTCGACCGGCACGGCATCACCGACCTGATCGTCCATGGCGAGAGCCGCGAATACCATCGTCTGGCCGCCATCGAGGCGCGCGCGCGCGGCATTCGCGTGCTGGTGTTCGAGATGGGCTATTTCCGGCCGGACTGGATCACGCTGGAGCGCGACGGCCTGTCGGCCCTGTCGCATTTCCCGCGCGAGGCGGCGCTGGTCCGGGCCCTGGCCGAAACCGCGCCGGAGCCGGATTTCACGGTCCGCTTCCGCACGCCGTTCCTCAAGTTCGCCGTGAACGATCTCGCCTATCACCTTTCGGAAGTGGCCGGAACGCCGTTCTACCCGCGCTACCGGCGCTACGCGATCGACCATCCGGTGGTCGAATACCTGCTCTGGGGCTGGAAGCTCCTGCGCCAGGCCAAGCCGGCCGCGGCCGCGCGGGCGACGGTTGAGCGCGTCACCGCCGGCCCCGCGCCCTGGTGGGTGCTGCCGCTGCAGCTCTCCGGCGACTTCCAGATTCGCGCCCATTCGCGTTTTGCCGACATGCCGGCGGCCATGCGCGAGGTGGTCGCCTCCTTCGCGGTCCGGGCACCGGCCGGCGACCGCCTGGTGATCAAGGCCCATCCGCTCGACAACTGGCGCACGCCCTGGGCGCGGCTCGTCGCCGAGGCGGCAGCAGCGTCCGGTGTCGGCGACCGGGTCGACTATATCGACGGCGGCGATCTCGACCGGCTGATCGTCGGTGCGCGCGGGGTGGTGACGGTCAATTCGACCGTCGGCATCGCGGCGATCCAGGCCGGCGCGCCGACCATCGCGCTCGGCGGGGCGGTGTTCGACATCCCCGGCCTGACCTTCCAGGACGGGCTTGACCGCTTCTGGCAGGAGGCCGCGCCGCCCGATCCGGAGCTTGCCCGCGCCTTCGTGCGCGCGCTCGTCCACGAGACGCAGATCCGCGGCGACTACTATACCGAGGCCGGACTGGCCGCCGCCGTCGCCGGCTCGGTCGAGCGCATCGAGGCCGGTCTCCCGGATCTGCCCGAGCGGGTCGAGCGATTGAAATCCGAACGCGCGAGGACCGCATGAGTGCTTCCGCCGATCCCCGCTCCATCGTCATCACCGGTGCCTCGTCGGGCATCGGGGCGGCGCTGGCACGGGCCTATGCGGCGCCCGGCCGGGTGCTCGGCCTGACCGGCCGCGATGCCGCCCGGCTTGCCGACACGGTCGCCGCCGCCCGGGCCGCCGGTGCGGAAGTCGTCGAGGGGCTGTTCGACGTGCGCGAGACGGCCGCGCTGACCGTCTGGCTGCAAGCCTTCGACGACGCCCATCCGATCGATCTCCTCGTCTCCAATGCCGGCGTCGTCACCGGTCTGCAGGCCGGGCGCAGTGCGGAGGTGACCGAGAGCGCCTTCCGGCTGGTGGACGTCAATCTGAAGGGCGCCATCGCGACGGCTTCGGCGGTGGTCGAGCGGATGCGCGCGCGCCGGCGCGGCCATATCGTGCTGGTGTCCTCGCTGGCCGGGCTCTACGCCCATCCGGACCTGCCCTCCTACTCGGCCAGCAAGGCCGCGGTGCGCTTCTACGGCGATGCCCTGCGGCAATGGCTAAAGGGCAGCGTCGAGGTGACCGTGGTCTGCCCGGGCTTCGTCACCTCGCCCATGTCGAGCCGCCATATCGGCCCGAAGCCGTTCGAGATTTCGGCCGACAAGGCAGCCGGGCTGATCCGCCGCGGCATCGCGCGCCGCAAGGCGCTGATCGCCTTCCCGTGGCCGCTGGTCGTGCCGATCTGGTTCGCCAATCTGGTCCCGGCGCGGGTGGCCGATTTCTTCATGGGCGGCTTCGCGGCCGAGATCGAGCCGGATGCCGAGACCGCCCGCGAACGCGCCGGCGGCACCGGAACGCCATGACCCCTCTGTGCGATCCACCGCCCGGGCCGGATCTGGATCGGGCCGGCCTGTTCCTGCCCGAGCATTGGGCGGAGGCGCCGTGGATTGCCGCGCTGGCCGGGGCTCGTGCCGTGGTGAAATGCCCGACCGATGCCGATGCGGGGCGGCTCGATGCGGTCGTGACGGTGGAGCAGGGGCCGCATCTCGATCGCGCCCGCGACTATGCCCGCCGCTGGCGATTGCCGGTCCGCGTCCTGCGCGAGGTCGCCGATCCCGTCGCCCCATTGCGTCTCGGCATTGCGCCGCTTGCCCTGCTCGCCGGGGAACTGACATCGGACGGGACGGTTTGCTTTCCCGCGGCGACCCCGGATCCCGTCGCGCGACCCGGCGTCCGCTACGTGAACCCGTTCACGCTCCAGCAGGTCGCGCCGGACGAGGGCATCGCTCTGATGGCCGCGATCCGCGCGCGCTATGCGGCGCGACGGGAGACGGTCGTCGGCTTCGGCTTCTCGGCCCAGAAGGCGCGCACGGCGACGACCTTCCTCGCCGGCTGGTCGAACGAGGTTGTTTTCGAGACCCGGCGCTGGGCAGTCCCAATCGCGGCGCGCAAGGGCGCGCGGCTGGTCGCCTGGGGCGCACGCGGGGGGCGGGCGCTCGAGACAGAGGCCGCCGCGGCCGGCGTGCCGGTCTCGCGCATCGAGGACGGCTTCGTCCGCTCGGTCGGCCTCGGCACGCAGCAGACCATCCCGGCCTCGCTCGCCCTCGACGATCTCGGCCTCTATTACGACGCGCACCGGCCCTCGCGGCTGGAACGGCTGTGCCTGGAGACGGATTTCGCGCCCGATCTGGTCGCGCGGGCGGGCGCCTTGCGCGAGCGGCTGGTCGCCACCCGGGTGACCAAGTACAACCTGCCGGCGCCGAAGCTCGATCTCGCCGGTCAGGCCCGCGGGCGGCCGGTCGTGCTGGTCATCGGTCAGGTGCCGGACGATGCGGCGATCCGGTTCGGCACCGCCGCGGTGACCGGCAATCTTGCCCTGCTCGACGCCGTGCGGCAGGCCCGGCCGGATGCCTTCGTGGTCTACAAGGAGCATCCCGACCTCGTCACCCGCAGCCGGGCCGGCTGGCTGCCGGAGCGCGCGATTCGCGCCCGCGCCGATCTCGCCTTGCGCGAGGGCGACGCCATCGCCGCCATCGAGGCGGCCGACGAGGTCCATGTGCTGACCTCGCTCGCCGGCTTCGAGGCGCTGATCCGGGCGAAACCGGTCGTGACCTGGGGCATTCCCTTCTATGCCGGCTGGGGGCTGACCGACGACCGTGCGCCCGTCGCCCGGCGCGGCCGGCGCCTGTCGCTCGACGAACTCGTCGCCGCCGTGCTGATCCTCTACCCGGCCTATGTCGACCCGGTCTCGCGGCTGCCCTGCGAGGTCGAGGACGTGGTCGCCCGCATCGAGGATGTGCGGGCCGGGCGGATCGCGGTGCCGTCGGCGGTGCGCAATCGGCGGCTCGTCCGGGCGAGCGTGGTCGCGGAAGCCTATTGGCGCCACTGGATCGGCCATTTCGGCCGGCCCCGATGACCGTTCCGTCAGGCTCGGAAACCCGGCAAACCGGCCAAATTGACCGGCCCGGACGGGGTCGCTATACAGGCTCGCCCGACCGATCCGGGCGCGGTGTCGGATCGGTTCCAGGGCGGAGTGCAGCCGGTCGATGTCCGAACGCCGCGTCTTTCTGTTCCTGCAAGGGCCACCCTCGCGGTTCTGGTACGAACTGGCGAACGGGCTCGAAGCGGCCGGGCAGAAGACGGTCCGTGTCAATCTCTCGGCCGGCGACTGGCTCTACTGGCTGAAATCCGGCGCCTACAATTATCGCGGCAGCTTCAAGAACTGGCGCGGCTGGCTCGAACAGCTGATCGAGCGCGAGGGCGTCACCGACATCCTCTATTATGCCGACCGGCTGCCCTATCACGTCGTCGCCCAGGAGATCGCCAAGGCGCGGGGCCTCTACGTGACTGCGGTCGAATTCGGCTATCTGCGCCCCGACTGGATCACGGTCGAGCGCAACGGCATGTCGACCTACTCGCATTTCCCGAACGATCCGGAAACGATCCGCGCCATCGCGGCTGCCGCACCCGACCCGGATCTGGTGATCAAGTATCCCTACACCTTCACCCAGGAAGCGACCGCCGAGGTCATCTACAATCTCGTCGCGCTGTTCTTCTCCTGGATCTTCTTTCCGCGCTACTTCGCGGACAAGTACTATAACCCGCTCAAGGATTATCTCAGCACCCTGCTGCGGCTGATCCGCGAACGCTGGCAGCGCAAATATGCCAAGCGCGTCATGCGCGAAGTCATCCTCGGGCCGCGGCCCTTCTACATCTTCGCGCTGCAATTGCAGAGCGACTACCAGATCCGCGACAACAGCCCCTACAAGCGGCTGCACGAGGCGATCGACCAGACCGTCGCCTCCTTCGCCCGCTCCGCGCCGCCCAATACCGTGCTGGTGTTCAAGGTCCATCCGCTCGACAACGGCATCGAGCGCTGGAACAAGGTCGTCATGGCGGCCGCCCGGCGCCACAATGTCCGCCCGCGCGTACGCCTGATCGACGGCGGCAATCTCAACCGGCTGGTCGAGACCGCGCGCGGCACCGTGGTGGTCAATTCCACGGTCGGTCTCTATGCGATCCGCGCCGGCTGCCCGCTGATCGTGCTCGGCGTCGCGGTGTTCGACATTCCGGGCCTGACCTTCCAGGGCTCGCTCGACCAGTTCTGGACCGAGGCCGAGGCGCCCGACGAGGAATTGCGGCTGCAGTTCATCCGCGCGCTCGCCACCACCACCCAGGTCAAGGGCAGCTTCTACAACAAGGCCGGCCGCAAGGTCGCCATCGCCGAGGTGGTGCAGCGGCTCATCGAGCGCCGGGTCAACGAGCCGGGCGGCTTCATCGACCCCCCGCCGCGCATGGAAAAGGCGCGCCGGCTCGGCATGAAGGTCTGACGGCTTCGGGGCGGCCGCGCCCGTGCGGGCGGCCGGAGACCTTCGCCACCGCCGCATGGCTCGATCCCGAATTCGGCGTCCGGCGGCCCTTGCCGAAGCGGCCGGTCCGGACAATGGTTCAGACTTTCCGAACGAGCCCCGAAGCGGGCGACGATGTGGAGGGGAAGCGATGGTCAAGGCGATCCAGGTCCGGGAAACCGGCGGTCCGGACGTGATGGTGCTGGCGGATGTCGATCTGCCGGCGCCCGGCGCCGGTGAGGCGCGTGTCCGCCATGCGGCGATCGGCGTCAACTTCATCGACTGCTACTTCCGCTCCGGCCTCTATCCGTCGCCGACCGGCCTGCCGTTCATTCCGGGCAGCGAAGGCGCCGGGGTGGTCGAGGCGGTCGGCCCGGGCGTCACGCTGGTCAAGCCCGGCGACCGGGTCGCCTATGTGGCCTCGCCCGGCTCCTACGCGGCCGAGCGCATCGTGCCGGCCGACCGGCTGATCATCCTGCCCGAGGCGATCTCCTTCGAGACCGGCGCGGCGATGATGCTGAAGGGCATGACGGTGCAGTATCTGCTCAACCGCACCTTCAAGGTCGGGCCGGGCACCACCATCCTGTTCCACGCCGCGGCCGGCGGCGTCGGCCTGATCGCCGGCGCCTGGGCCAAGGCGCTCGGGGCGACCATCATCGGTACCGCCGGCGGCCCGGACAAGTGCGCGCTCGCCAAGTCGCGCGGCTACGATCACGTCATCGACTACCGCTCGGAGGATTTCGTCGCCCGGGTCAAGGACCTGACCGGCGGCGCCGGCGTCGACGTGGTCTATGATTCGATCGGCAAGGACACCTTCCCGGCCTCGCTCGACTGCCTGAAGCCGCTCGGCATGTGGGTCACCTTCGGCAACGCCTCGGGTCCGGTGCCGCCCTTCTCGACGCAGATCCTGTCGCAGAAGGGCTCGCTCTTCGCGACCCGGCCGACGCTCTTCACCTACATCGCCAAGCGCGCCGACCTGGAGGCGACCGCCGGCGACCTCGTCGCCCGGGTGGCCGACGGGACGGTGCCGATCGAGATCTCGGCCCGCTATCCGCTGGAGAAGGCCGCCGACGCCCATCGCGACCTTGAAGGCCGCAAGACCACCGGCGCGGTCGTGCTGATCCCCTGATCGATCCGCCACACTGCAGCGCCCGGCAACCGACACCCGGCACCCGGCATCCGCGCGGGTGCCGGGCCGCCGCAGGGCGGCGCTGGGGATGGCCCGGCGTCTGCCGGCGTGCCTTGGCGCGCTGAAGACGCGGGCCGGAATTCGTGCGGCGCGTGCGGGCGTGAGGCCCGCGGCCGAGATGGGGCAGGGCGGCTATTCGGCCGCCGCGAGCGACGTCTCGTTCAGCCAAACGTCGAGATCGGCCAGCGCCCGGCGGCTCATCGCGCGCTTCTTCTCGATGGTCTTCTCGTTGCCGCGCAGGCGTTTGCCGTCCTTGGTGGTCGGCGCCACGATCGGCGGGAACAGGCCGAAATTGACGTTCATCGGCTGGAACGAGCGCGGCGCGCCGGCCTCCTCACCCTCGACGGCGATATGCCCGCCGGTGATATGGCCGAGCAGGGCGCCGAGCGCGGTCGTGACCGGGGGCGGGGCGGGGGGGCGACCGAGGGCCTCCGCCGCGGCGAAGCGGCCGGCGAGGAGCCCGACGGCGGCGGACTCGACATAGCCTTCGCAGCCGGTGATCTGGCCGGCGAAGCGCAACTGCGGGCGCATCTTCAGGCGCAGGGTGGCGTCGAGCAGCTTCGGCGAGTTCAGATAGGTGTTGCGGTGCAGCCCGCCGAGCCGGGCGAATTCGGCCTGGCCGAGCCCCGGGATCATGCGGAACACCCGCGCCTGCTCGCCGTGCTTCAGCTTGGTCTGGAAGCCGACCATGTTCCACAGCGTGCCGAAGGCATTGTCCTGGCGCAACTGCACGATGGCGTGCGGCTTCACGTCCGGATGGCGCGGATCGGTCAGGCCGACCGGCTTCATCGGGCCGAAACGCAAGGTCTCTCGGCCACGCTCGGCCATCACCTCGATCGGCAGGCAGCCGTCGAAATAGGGCGTCTTCTCCCAGTCCTTGAAGGAGGTCTTGTCGCCTGAGAGCAGCGCGTCGATGAAGGCCTCGTACTCGTCGCGGTTCATCGGGCAATTGATGTAGTCGGCGCCGGTGCCGCCCGGGCCGGCCTTGTCGTAGCGCGACTGCCTCCAGGCGATGCCCATGTCGATCGAATCGAAATGGACGATCGGCGCGATCGCGTCGAAGAAGGCCAGTTCCTGTTCGCCGGTCAGCCCGCCGATCGCCGCCGCCAGGCCGGGGGCGGTGAGGGGGCCGGTCGCCAGGATGGTCGATCCCCAGGATTCCGGCGGCAGGCCGTCGACCTCCTCGCGCCGGATCGTCACCAAGGGATGCGCCGCCAGCGCCGCGGTGACGGCGGCCGAGAAGCCGTCGCGGTCGACCGCCAGCGCGCCGCCGGCCGGCACCTGATGGGCATCGCCCGACGCCATGATCAGCGAGCCGGCGCGGCGCATCTCCTCGTGCAGCAGGCCGACCGCATTGGTCTCTCGATCGTCCGAGCGGAAGGAGTTGGAGCAGACCAGTTCGGCCAGGCCGTCGGTCTGGTGCGCCTCCGTGGCGCGCACGGGCCGCATCTCGTGCAGAATGACGGGCACGCCGGCGCTTGCGATCTGCCAGGCGGCTTCGGAGCCGGCGAGGCCGCCGCCGACGATATGGACGGGAGGAGACTGGGTCATGGGACGACCCGGTAGCATTCCGGCCGGGCCCGGTCAAAGCGACAGCCGGATCACGATGCGGTGTCGAGCCGGCAACAGGTTGTGGCTTGCGGCGCGCCGAGCCTTCGCGGTCTGCCGATTCCGCTATATGGTGCGCCGACTCTCACCCGGAGGTGCAACGCATGGGTCGATCCAACACCCTTCTGCTCCTCGCCGCCCTGGCGCTCGCCACGCCGGCGGCTGCAGTCGCAGCCGGCACGGACGGTGCGGCGGATGCCGGCGCCCCAGCTTCGATAAAGGTCCGGCCTGCCACCAGCGGCGACGTGACCGGCGCCCTGCCGTCGGCAGCCAAGCCCAAGGCCGCGGCCAAGGCGAAAAGGTCCGCCGCCGGCGCCACTGCCGCACTGACGCCGATCCCGGCTCCGATTCCCTTCGAGCCGTCGCGTGACCTGGTCAACTGGTTCGTCGAACGCGGCAATGTCGGCATGCCGCGCGGCAATCGGCTGGTCTATTGCCACGGCTTCGAATGCCGGCTGCGCACCATCATCGCGCTGAGCGATGCCGACGAGAAGGCGATCGCCAACATCTTCGCCACCCGCCGCGGTTCCGCCGCCGAGGAGCGCGACGCGATCGATCATCTCGTCCAATACTGGGAACAGCGGGCCGCGCCGCAACTCGGCGGCCCGCCCGACATCCGCGGCTCCGAGCCCGATCAGGCCAACCAGCCCGGCCAGACCGATTGCCTGGACGAGGCGACCAACTCCACCACCATCCTGATCTACGCTCAGCAGCACGGTCTTCTGCGCTACCACACGGTGGTGCGTCCGGACTCCCGTGGCGGCTTCATCTACGCCCATGCCACCGCGGTCTATCGCGAGATCGGCGGCGAGGAATGGGTGGTCGATTCCTGGATGCGCGATTCCGGCGACCCGAACGACATCATGCTGAAGTCGGAGTGGGATTCGAAGCACTGAGCGACGGTCACGGGCGGCGATCCCGCGTCCCCCGCATTGATGGCCGGGCTCTCTATTGCCGCGATCCGGCCGGGCCGGCAGGGATTGCCTGTTGGATCGGAAGGGCCAGGCGGATCGGAAGGGCCAGGGCCGCTCGCAATGCACGGCGGTGCCGCGCCAACATGCGGGCACCGGTTCATCCTGCTGTAGCGAAACGCGGAATTGGAAACGCAACCCAGTGAATCGAAACGCCCGCCGGTGGGAGGAGAACCGGCGGGCGTTCGATTGTCCGATCGGGGTGGGAGGAGAAGCCCCGTCGGTAGGACGGCCAGGGGAGGACAGGCCGTCCGAAGTGGCGACGCTCACGCAGGGGACCGGGGCGAGCGAGTCTGGGAGGAAACAGCTCGGTGCCGGTGCTGCCTGCGCGGCCGACCGGTCGTCATCTCCAAAGAACTGTCCTAAACATCAGGAAAGCTTGAAGAGCGGGTCAGGCCTCACGGCGTCGTCCATGGCCGGAAGATAGGACATGACCCCTGTCCCAAGCCAGAGGGCGGACCGCATGTCCGACATGCGTGTTGTGCAATGCAGCACGAAAGGCTGCTGCCCTGAGGCGAATTCGCCGGTCTTCCTCATCCTTGGATCGGTCGGATGTGCTGCAATGCACAATTCGCATCGCAGCATGACCCAGAGGAATGCCTGGTAGCGAGCGGCCGCGCCGATCCCCGGCGGACACAAGGGCGAAAGCGAGAGGCCGATCGGGTCTGCATTGCCCGAGCCGCCCGCTTCCGCCTGGGTGTCATTCCGCAGCCGCCGGCCGCCGGCGCGGCCGCCGTTCCAGAAGTTCGGCAAGGAATCGACCGGTATGGCTGCGCGGTTCCTTGACGACATCCTCGGGGCGGCCCACGGCGACGATCTCGCCGCCACCGTCGCCGCCCTCCGGGCCGAGGTCGAGGATCCAGTCGGCCGTCTTGATCACCTCCAGATTGTGCTCGATGACCGCCACCGTATTGCCCTGGTCGACCAGTTCGTGCAGCACTTCCAGGAGCTTGGCGACATCGTGGAAATGCAGGCCGGTGGTCGGCTCGTCGAGGATGTAGAGCGTCTTGCCGGTCGAGCGGCGCGACAGTTCCTTGGACAACTTGACGCGCTGCGCCTCGCCGCCCGACAGCGTGGTCGCCTGCTGGCCGACATGGATATAGCCGAGGCCGACGCGCGACAGCGTCTCCAATTTCTCGCGGATCGCCGGCACGGCCTGGAAGAAGCCGACGGCCTCGTCGACCGTCATGTCGAGCACGTCGGCGATCGACTTGCTCTTGAACTGCACGTCCAGCGTCTCGCGATTGTAGCGCTTGCCCTTGCAGACATCGCAGGTCACGTAGACGTCCGGCAGGAAGTGCATCTCGATCTTGATGACGCCATCGCCCTGGCAGGCCTCGCAGCGGCCGCCCTTGACATTGAAGGAGAAGCGGCCGGGCCCGTAGCCGCGCGCCTTGGCTTCCGGCAGGCCGGCAAACCACTCGCGGATTGGCGTGAAGGCGCCCGTATAGGTCGCCGGATTGGAGCGCGGCGTCCGCCCGATCGGCGACTGGTCGATGTCGATCACCTTGTCGAGGAACTCCAGCCCCTCGACACGGTCGTGCGGGGCGGGATTCTCCTTGGAGCCGTTGAGCTTGCGCGCGACGGCCCGGAACAGGGTATCGATCAGCAGGGTCGACTTGCCGCCACCGGAAACGCCGGTGACGCAGGTCAGCGTGCCGAGCGGAATGTCGGCGCTGACGGATTTCAGATTGTTCCCGCGCGCTCCGACCACGCGCAGGCGACGGACCTTGTCGATCTTGCGACGTTTGACCGGTAGCGGGATCTCGCGGGTCCCGGACAGGTATTGTCCGGTCAGCGAGGCCGGATCGGCCAGAATCTCCGCCGGCGTGCCCTCGGCGATGATCTTGCCGCCATGGATGCCGGCGCCCGGCCCGACATCGACGACATAGTCGGCGGCCAGGATCGCGTCCTCGTCATGCTCGACCACGATCACCGTGTTGCCGATGTCGCGAAGGTGCTTCAGCGTGTCGAGGAGGCGCGCATTGTCGCGCTGGTGCAGGCCGATCGAGGGTTCGTCGAGCACGTAGAGCACGCCGGTCAGGCCGGAACCGATCTGCGAGGCGAGGCGGATGCGCTGGCTCTCGCCGCCCGACAGGGTGCCGGAATTGCGTGCCAGGGTCAGGTAGTCGAGCCCGACATCGTTGAGGAACTTCAGCCGCTCGCGGATTTCCTTGAGGATGCGGCCGGCGATCTCGTTCTGCTTGTCGCTCAGGTCCGCCGGCAGGCATTCGAACCACTGGCCGGCGCCGCGGATCGACATGTCGGAGACCTCGCCGATATGCCGGCCGGCGATCTTGACCGCCAGCGCCTCCGGCTTCAGCCGATAGCCGTTGCAGGCCCGGCAGGGCGTGGCCGCGAAGAAGCGCTCGATCTCCTCGCGCGACCAGTCCGATTCGGTCTCCCGCCAGCGCCGCTCCAGGTTCGGGATCACGCCCTCGAAGGTCTTGGTGGTGTTGTAGCTGCGCAGCCCGTCGTCATAGGAGAACAGCACCTCCTCGCTGCCCGTGCCGTAGAGGATCGCGCTGCGGGCGCGCTCCGGCAGGTCTCGCCAGGCGACATCGAGCTTGAAACCGTAGTGCCGGGCGAGCGCTTCCAGCGTCTGGGTCGTGAAGGGAGAGGTCGAGCGCGCCCAGGGCGCGATGGCGCCCTTGCGCAGGGTTTCGGATTCGTCCGGCACGATCAGCGCCGGATCGATCTTCTGCTCCGACCCGAGCCCCGAACAGGTCGGGCAGGCACCGAACGGGTTGTTGAACGAGAACAGCCGCGGCTCGATCTCCGAAATGGTGAAGCCGGACACCGGGCAGGCGAACTTCTCCGAGAAGATCAGCCGGCGCGGCTCGCCGTTCGGGTCCTTCTCGTCGGCGAATTCCGCGACCGCGATGCCGTCGGCGAGCTTCAGCGCCGTCTCGAAACTGTCGGCGAGCCGCGTCGCCATGTCGGGGCGGACGACGATGCGGTCGACGACCACGTCGAGGTCGTGCTTGAGCTTCTTGTCGAGTGCCGGCGCTTCCGCAATCTCGTGGAAGGTGCCGTCGATCTTGACGCGCTGGAAGCCCTTCTTCTGCAGATCCAGCAGTTCCTTGCGGTATTCGCCCTTGCGGCCGCGGATCATCGGCGCGAGCAGGAAGAGGCGCGTTCCCTCCGGCAGGGCCAGGGTGCGGTCGACCATCTGGCTGACCGTCTGGCTTTCGATCGGCAGACCGGTCGCCGGCGAATAGGGAATGCCGACGCGCGCGAACAGAAGCCGCATGTAATCGTAGATTTCGGTGACCGTGCCAACCGTCGAGCGCGGGTTGCGCGAGGTCGTCTTCTGCTCGATCGATATGGCTGGCGACAAACCGTCGATCTGGTCGACATCCGGCTTCTGCATCATCTCCAGAAACTGGCGCGCATAGGCCGACAGGCTTTCCACATAGCGGCGCTGGCCCTCGGCATAGATGGTATCGAAGGCGAGCGACGACTTGCCCGAACCGCTGAGGCCGGTCATCACGATCAGCGAGTCGCGCGGCAGGTCCAGGTCGACATTCTTCAGATTGTGCTCGCGCGCCCCCCGGATCGAGAGCATCTTGGTCGGGTTGGCGGCGGGGCGGCGGTTCTCGGTCATCGATCGTTTCCGGTCCGGATCGGACGCACGGCGGGATGGGACGACGCCTCGCGACGCCGATCGTCTACGGTTCGCGCGCGACGGCGGATGTCCGCCATGCACGGAAGGCTATGCGCAACGGGCCGTGCACGTCAGGCGTTGCGTGACGCGCCCGCACGCCGTGCAAGACCGGGGCCGCGCGCGACAGGATCGGGCTTGCAACCGATCCGGACGCAAAAACCCGTCCGGCAGTGCCCGTCATGCCGCGCAAGCGGACACGGCGATCCATATCGCGCGGTCCATATCGGGCCGTCCGTCCGTGATCGGCCCGCCCGGTCCCGGACCGCACGCCGCGCCACCCTATCGGCGGGAACCGGCGGTCACAATCACCGATTCGAGCCGGGGGGACTTGCGAATGGCGCGGGAGACGCTTAGAACGGAACAGGAACAATTGCAAGCCTTGCCGGATCGATCGGAGCAAACGGGGGCGGTCCGCCGGGCGGGGGTAGGCGAGGCGGAGCGGCGGACAAGGCCGACAACGGTGGATAAGCTGGCGCGGCGCTCGGTCGGACGGGACCGTGCGGTCGCCCGGGCGCCGGCGGCGGCGTAAGGTGACGCGCCCACGGGGCCGGGCGGACGGGACACTGCCGAAGCTGCATATCGGGTTCCGACGAACGGGACGGTGCGGAAGCGGCGTTCGGGACGTTATGGAAGGAGCGCCGCCCCAGTGGCGTTTCGGGTCTGGTCGGATACGGCGCCGTGGATGCGGCGTGCGGGGCCGGTCTGGGCCGAGGGAGGCAGCCGGCACCGGTGGGGCCGGCGAAAGTGTTTGGAGATCGAGATGGCCGGAAGCGTCAACAAGGTGATCCTGGTCGGCAATTTGGGTGCCGATCCCGAGGTGCGGCGGACGCAGGACGGCCGGCCGATCGTGAATTTGAGCGTGGCGACCTCGGAGTCCTGGCGCGACCGGCAGTCCGGCGAGCGCCGCGACAAGACGGAATGGCACCGGGTGGTGATCTTCAGCGAGCCGCTGGCCAAGACAGCCGAGCAATATCTGCGCAAGGGCTCCAAGGTTTATCTGGAAGGCCAACTGCAGACGCGCTCCTGGGAGGACCAGCAGGGCCAGAAGCGCTATTCGACCGAGGTCGTGCTGCAGAATTTCAACTCCACCATGGTGCTGCTCGACCGGCCTGCCGGCGGGCAGGGCGGGGAGGATTTCGGCGGGGGCGGCGACGATTTCGGCGCGCCGCCGGCGCGCAGCGGCGGTGGCGGTGGCGGCGGGCGCAGCTTCGAGCGCGGCCAGGCCTCGGGCGGCTTCGGCGGCGGTTCCTCCGGGCCGCGTGGCGGCGGCGGTGGCAGCCGGCCGCAGCCCGTCGCCAACGACATGGACGACGAAATCCCGTTCTGACGGCTCTCCGCTCCGACGGCGCCCAGGCAGGTCGCCGTCGGAGCGGACGGAAATTCCGTTGGGGCACTTGCGAGGCTTCCGGAATGTTGGTACTGGACGGTACCGACATTCGGAGCCTGCACGATGAATCCGTCCTTCGCACCGCTGCTTGCCGCATCGCCGGCCATCCAGATCCATGCCGTCCTGGCGCTGCTGGCCTTCGTGGTCGGGCTCGCGCAATTCGCAGCGCCGAAGGGCACGCCGCTGCATCGCGGGCTTGGCTGGCTGTGGGTGATCGGGATGGCGGTGGTCGCGCTATCGTCCTTCTTCATCCATGAGATCCGGCTCTGGGGCGCCTGGAGCCCGATCCATATCCTGTCCGTCTGGGTGCTGTTGATGCTGGTGGTGGCGATCCACGCGGCGCGGCACGGCGCGATCGGGCGGCACCGCAAGACCATGCGGGGACTGTTCGTGGGCGCGCTGGTCATTGCCGGCCTGTTCACGCTGATGCCAGGCCGCATCATGCATGCCGTGCTGTTCGGCGCCTGAAGCCGCGTTTTCGGCCGGACACCGTGCCGAGCCCCGTGCGCTTGGCCTCGCCCTCGGCGCCACATGCGCGGTGCCGATGCGCAGCCGTCGCGGGCGATACCGACGCCGGCCTTGAGCGGCCTCCGTGCGCGGGCCGCCTTTGCCGTCGCCGCCGTCTTCGGACGATCCGGCGCTACCGCCCGGGACCTGCCGGCGTGAACCTCGCGACGAGCCGCTGCCGGTCGCCCGGATACCAGACGCGGACGGCGGTCAGGGCCGCGCCCGATCGCCAGGTGGTGCGTTCCAGCACGAGGCAGGCGGTGCCGACGGGCAGGTCGAGCAGGTCGGCGATACGCTGGTCGGCGCCCGCCGCCGAGATGTGATGCTCCGCCTCGTGCCAGGCGACATGATGCAGCAGCCAAGTACCCGGCGGTTCGACAGAGAAATCGACGGCACGCGCATCCGGCACGTTGTCGAGTGCGATGATCCGTTCCTCGCAGGCATAGGGCGTGCCGTCGGCCAGATGCAGGCAGGTCAGCAGCAAGAGTTCGGTGCCGGCCGGGACCGGGATCGCCGCGCGATCCTCGCGGGTGGCGCGCCGGCGCTTCTCGGCAACGCATCGATAGGCATAGATCTCGCCGCGGGCGGTGACCTCGGCCTTGATGTCGGGGATCTGCAGCACCGCCGATTGTGCGCTCGGTCGACGGACGAAGGAGCCGGCCCGCCGCCGCCGTTCGATCAGTCCGGCCTCGGCGAGTGCGGACAGCACCTTGCTGACCGTCATGCGCGCGCAGCCATATTCGGCCATCAGTTCGTGCTCGAACGGAATCCGGTGGCCCGGGCCCCATTCGCCGGTCAGGATCTTCGCCTCGATGTCTGCACGGATGCGCTGGTTGAGCGAATCCGCGCTGCCCTTCGCCGTGCCGCCCTCCATCCGCGCCGCCACCCTGTCGCCTCCGCCGCGGTCCCGCTTTGAGGATCATCCGATCCGAAGGGATCGGATGATCCTCTGCATGTTTTTGTCTGCGCAAGCTTTTTCCGGTCAGAGCGGGCTGCTCTGATCGGAGCTTGCTTTAGCCGAAAGCGAGCGCCGCCACAATCGAGAGGCCGATGGTGCTCCAGAAGGCGACCGTCCGAACCTGCCCGAGCCGCGCCGCAAAGCGCGCATTGGCGACCGCCGGATCGGGATCCGGCTTCCAGTAGAGCAAAGCCGCCAGCACCGGCACCCCGAACTGCAGCCCGAGAAACGCCATCAACCCGGCGATCCATCCCTGCAAGACCCAGACGGCCAGCCCGCCCAGCAAGGCGGACAGGCCGAAGATGCCGGAAATCATCGCAGTCCCTCGTCGAAATCAGGCCGCAACTGGACCACACCGCCGAGGCCGACGCCACCGGGTTGAAGGCCCATCTGGCCGGTCACGCCCCGATCGCCGCTGAAACCCTCCGCCAGCATGCTGGCCGCCGTGTCGTCTTTCACCCGCGCGGCGGGACGCCAAGGTTCGTGGTGCGGACGGCGGGAGTCGAACCCGCACGCCTTGCGGCGCAAGATTTTAAGTCTCGTGCGTCTACCGGTTTCGCCACGTCCGCAGGACGGTCTTGGGTAGCCGTCCCGGGGGCGGATGGCAAGCGGGACGGCGGATGCGGCTGCGGGATGTCGTTCGGGCCGGTTGAACGGGCTGCTCAGGGCCGGTTCAGGGCCGCGGAGGCAGACTTCGGGTCAAGTTGGACGACATGGGCCAGGAGGCGCCGCACCCCTCTTTCGATTGCGCGCCACCGGTCGTCGTCCCCCGAACCGGAGTGACGATGATGATCATGGTGTTCACAGCCTGTGCGATTCTCGCCGGCGATTGCCGGGAGATCGTCATGCCCCTGAGCGACGACGTGCAGACGCCGTTCCGCTGCATGCAGGTCGGGCAATTCGTGATGGCTGAATGGCAGCGCGAGCATGGTGCCTTTAAGGTTGCCGGCGGCTGGCGCTGCATGCCGCCGTCGCGCTTGGTGCAGGCGATCTGAAGCGGCCGGCGGCGCGACCCACGAACGATGCCGGGCCTCGGCCTGCAGCCGGGCCGGGGAGAGATCCGAGGACCCACCAGCGGGGAGGGGATCCACGCCCCCTGGGTGCGGCGGCGGTCCCCATCCGATGGCCGCGCGAAACGACCCCGCGACCCGCCGGCGGGCGCTCCGCCGCCACAATCCGCGCGGCATCCGCCGGAATTCCGACGTCATGCGGCCGAACGGAACTCGCGATCGGGGCTCAGGCTCGACCGTGTCGGGTTGGTCGGGGGTCCATTCGACGGCTCCGGGAGGGGCCAGAGGGAGAGATCGCATGAACAGGTTCATCATGGCGACCGGCCTGGCCGGCGCGCTCGTGGCCGCACTTGCGTCGGGCCGTGCCGGGGCGACGGGGATCGCCGAGACGGTGCCGGGCCAGGAGCCGCCCGGGCTGGTGCTCAGCGGGCCGTCGCGGATCGAGGTCGTCTTCGTGCTCGATACGACCGGGTCCATGTCGGGGTTGATCGAGGGGGCGAAGAAGAAGATCTGGGCGATCGCGGACGAGATCCGCAAGACCAACCCGAATGCCGACCTGCGCATCGGCCTCGTCGGCTATCGCGACCGCGGCGATGTCTATGTCACCACGAAAACCGAGCTGTCGAACGACATCCACTCCGTCTACGGCCAATTGATCCAATTCCAGGCCGGCGGCGGCGGCGACTGGCCGGAATCGGTCAACGAGGCGCTCCATGTCGCCGTCACCAAGATGGGGTGGAGCCAGACGGGCGAGAGCCGCCGGATCGTGTTCCTGGTCGGCGATGCGCCCCCGCACATGGACTATGCGCAGGACATTCCCTTCACCGACACGCTCAAGATCGCCGA
This sequence comes from Prosthecodimorpha staleyi, assembly GCF_018729455.1. Lineage (NCBI taxonomy): Bacteria > Pseudomonadati > Pseudomonadota > Alphaproteobacteria > Hyphomicrobiales > Ancalomicrobiaceae > Prosthecodimorpha > Prosthecodimorpha staleyi. The sequence goes on from NZ_JAHHZF010000014.1 coordinate 71,783, forward strand.
GCGCGAGCATATCCTGGTCAACGCTGTCCAGGCCGGCAATGCGCGGGACACGGCGATCGTCTGGCGGACCATCGCGCAGCTCGGCCACGGCCGCTATATTCCGATTCCGCAATCGGGCGGCGTGGCGGTGATCGAGACGCCCTACGACCAGCAGATCTACAAGATCCAGATCCAGTTGAACGCCACGGTGGTCCCCTACGGCGCACCTGCGCGTCAGTCCGAGGTCAAGGGCAAGCTCGAGCTGAACCGGGCTGCGGCGCCCTCGGCGGCGTCCGACATGGCCAGCTACTCCTCGCGCGGCGTCAAGTCCGCCGACCGCAAGGTGGTCACCGGGGAGGGCGATCTGGTCGCCGACCTGCAGGCGAAGCGCGTCGAGATCGAGACAGTGAAGACGGAGGATCTTCCGGCCGACCTGCAGGCGGTCGCCGCATCGGAGCGGCGCAAGGTCGTCGAGGCGAAGGTCGCCGAGCGCGAACGGCTGCAGGCGCAGCTGCAGGACCTGGTCCGGCAGCGCGACGCGCATCTGGAAGCCGAACGCAAGAAGGGCGGCGGCGCGAAGGACGGCTTCGACGAGGTGGTCTCGAACCTGGTCCGCGAACAGATCCGCTGACGGCCCGTCCGGAATCCGTCCGGCGACGGGCCGTTGCGTCGGCTCGAGACGTGGCCCGGCACCCGAGGGGGTCGGGCCGCGGTCGAATGGCGGCCGGCGCGGGCCTTTCCGGCCGGCGGCCGACGCCGGGGGCCCGGGCAGGGTGCCGCGGGCCGTCCGGTTCAACGCGTCGGCGTCAGCCCTGTTCGCCCTCGCCCATGACGCTGCGATAGCTCTCGATGAACTCGGCGGCGCCCTTCTTGGAATCGCGGATCAGGTCGGCGATGTCGCCGCCGAAGCGGTCGAGTTCCAGCTTCAGGCCGGCCACCGACGGCTTCTCCGTCTCCATCATGTAGGACGACATCTGCAGCGAGACGGCAATCTGGAGTAGCGTGAAGACGGCCGTCTGGTCGGGAACCTCGTTCTCCTCGACATAGTCGAGAACGATGTTCTTGATCTCCTCGGCGTGCTCGTCCTGCTCCGCCTCCCAGGCTTCCATTTCCTGTTCGGTTTCGAAGCCGAGTTCGTCGTGACGTGCCATGTCGGGTACTCCTCGTTGCGGCCGCGCGGCGCACGGCCCTGTCGTGGAACCGGGCGGTCAGCCCGCGGCGGCGCCGGCGATCGGCGGCTGGAAGCTGAGGCCCATGTCCCAGGGGAAATAGATCCAGGTATCCTGCGAAACCTCGGTCACGAAGGTGTCGACCAGAGGGCGGCCCATCGGCTTGGCATAGACGGTGGCGAAATGCGCCTTCGGCATCATCTCGCGCACCACCCGGGCGGTCTTGCCGGTGTCGACCAGGTCGTCGACGATCAGGATGCCGGCGCCGTCGCCGCCGGCGAGCGCGATCAGGCTCGGCGACACATCCTTCAGGACGCGCAGTTCCGACTGGTTCTTGTAGTCGTGGTAGGAGGCGACGCCGACCGTTTCGATCAGGCGGATGTCGAGTTCGCGCGCGACAATCGCGGCCGGCACCAGCCCGCCGCGCGTGATCGCCACGATCGCCTGCCACTGGCCCTGGCCGGACAGTCTCCAGGCGAGGGCACGGGCATCACGATGGAACTGGTCCCAGGAGACCGGGAACGCCTTGGGCTGGGGCTGCGACATCGAAGGTCCTCGGAAGGGCGGTCGGGCGAAGGGATCGTCAGGTGGCCGGCGCCAGGGCGGCGACCATGGCGCGCACCTCGTCGGCGACCGTGGCGAGCAATGCGGCATCGCGCGCGCGGATCACCAGGTTGGTGGCGTGGCGGGTGCCGTCGAAATAGGGGTAGCTGCCGATGATCGTGTCGGGATGGGCGGCCTGGATGCGGCCGAGCGCGCCGGCGACGGTGCCCTCCGGCAGGGTGGTCGGCACGGTCTCGGACAGCATCTTGCGGCCGGTCTTCAGGGTCGGTGCGACGGCGTCCATCATGGCCTGCATGATCGACGGCACGCCGGCCATGACATGGACGTTGCCGATCCGGAAGCCCGGCGCGCGCGAGACGCGGTTCTCGATCAGATCGGCGCCGGCCGGGATGCGCGCCATGCGCAGGCGGGCCTCGTTGGACTCGATGCCGCGCTCGGCGAAATAGGCCTCCAGGATGGCCACCGCGCGCGGGTCGTGGCCGATCTCGACCTCGAAGGCGGCCGCGATCGCGTCGGCGGTAATGTCGTCATGGGTCGGGCCGATGCCGCCGCATGTGAAGACATAGGTGTAGCGGCGGCTGAGCGCGCGCACGGCGTCAACGATCTCGGCCTCAATGTCCGGCACGATGCGCGCCTCGCGCAGGTCGATCCCGATCGCGGTCAGATAGTCGGCGATGAAGCCGATATTCTTGTCCTTGGTCCGGCCGCTCAGGATCTCGTCGCCGATGATCAGCACGGCGGCGGTGACGATCTCGTCGTCCCGGCCTTCGGAAGCGGGCTGTGCGGCGCCGTCGGGAGCGGCCATCGGGACCTCGAATGTTCGGCAGATGGCTTCCCGTAGCGCATGGCCCGCCCCGGCTCAAGGGGGCCGGCGACGATCCGGTCGGGGAAGGCAGCCTTGCCGGTCCGATCGGCGCTTAGTCCGGCTTCCAGCCGTAGATCCAGGCCTGCCGGTCGATCAGGCGGCGGCCGGCCAGAGCGATGCCTGCATCCCTGAAGAGGGCGAGCGCATCGCCCATATGGTAGATGCGGCCGTTCGAGACGGCCTGATCCCAGATCGCGGTCGTCCGCCGCTTGCGTGCCTTCTCGTAGGCCGCGAAGGCATCGGCCACTTCGGCGTGCCGATCGAGACTGCGGGCGAGCACGGCGGCATCCTCGATCGCCATGCAGGCGCCCTGGGCGGCGAAGGGAAGGGTCGCGTGGGCAGCGTCGCCGAGCAGGGTGACCGGACCGGACGTCCAGTCGAAATCCGGGCGGATGCCGGCCAGCGCCCAGCCGGTCCAGTGCTGCGGTGCGAGGATCAGGGCACGGGCGGCCTCGGGCCAGCGGGTACCGGAGACCGGATCGAAGCGGCGCACGACTTCGTCGCGCTCGACCGGCACCGACCAGTTGTCGTCCTCCCAGGCGGCCTCCGTGACGGCGACGAGGTTGAGCAGCCGTCCGCCCGCGATCGGGTAGTGCACCAGGTGGGCACGCGGCGCCATCCACAGGCCGACGGCATTGCGGTAGTCCGGCGGGGTCTCGTCGATCGGGATGGTGGCGCGCAGGGCCATTCGGCCGGTGTAGCGGGCCGGCGGCGCGCCGAGCGTGCCGGTGCGGATCATCGACCAGACGCCGTCGGCGCCGACCACGCCGTCGGCCTCGATGGTGTCCGGCCGGCCGTCCTGCTCGATCGCGACCACGACCCGGCCGGGCTCGGCCTCGATGCGCTTGACCGCGATGCCGAGGCGGATGGAGACCGACGGCAGGGCGGCGACCTCTGCGGCCAGTGCGGTTTGCAGGTCGGCGCGATGAATCACCCAGTAGGGGGCGCCGAAGCGGGCCGCGATCGGGGGGCCGAGCGGCATCCTGGCGATCTCGCCGCCGGCGCGGGTCGAATGGATCCGCAGGCTGTCGGGCGTCACGGCGCGCGCCTCGAGCCGGGGCTTAAGGCCGAGTTCGACCAGGATGCGCGAGGCATTCGGGGAGATCTGCAGGCCCGCGCCAACCTCGGCCAGGACCGCGCTGCGTTCCAGCACGGTGACCTGATGGCCGCGCCGGGCCAGCGCGAGGGCGGCCGTCAGGCCGCCGATGCCGGCGCCGACGACGATCAGACGGCGCTGAGCGGTCATGGCGGGCGTCCGGAAGGGCCGATCAGGCGGCGGCCTTGTCCACGAACAGGCAGCCGGCCGGCTCGGTCTCGGTCGCCTTCAGGCTGTGGTCGTAGACATAGAGCGTGGAGCAGTAGGGGCAGACATGCTCGTCGTCGTCGCCCATGTCGATGAAGACATGCGGATGATCGAAGGGCGGTCGCGCGCCGACGCACATGAATTCACGGACGCCGATGCGGATGCGGGCATGGCCGGCATCGTTGGCGAAATGCGGGACGACGGCGTGCGCCATGTCGGAATTCCTCTGCTGCCTTTCGCGGCGCACCCTATAGGACCGCGTCTGCGAAGGGTAGTGCGGATTTGGACGGAAGCGGCCGGCCCGGTCAGCGGCGCCAGAAGCCCGGCACGCGGCCGTTGACCAGGATGCGGTGCTCGCGTTTCCGCTCGATCACCCAGCGGCTGCGACCGTCCGGATCCTTGTCGGCGAGCGCCTGCGCGGCATAAAGCCCGGTCAGCACCATGGCGGTGCCGGGCGGGGCGCCGGGGGCGGAGAGCCCGGCGAGGATCCGGTCGAGCCCCTCGGCGGTGACCGTCGCCTTGCCGACCGGGACGCCGTGCTCGACCGTGAGCGTGCCCTCCCACGCCACGTCGTAGCCGGGACCGCGGACATGGCCCGGCGGCAGCGTGATGGTGACATTGGCCTCCGCGAGGGACGCGCGAATCGCCGCCAGGGCATCGGGGCCGAGCGGTGGGTCGTTGGCCACGTCGAGCGACTGGATCGCATAGCGGGCGGCGAAGTCGAGATCGAGCCCGGCGACCTTGAGCCCGAGGCTCAGGCTCTGCGGGATCAGCCCGGCGAGCGGGATCGGACCTTTGACCGTGAGGCCGGACAGGTCGAGACCGAACTCCGCCTCCGCGCCGGCGACCGGACCCGTCGCGGCGACACGGACGGTGCCCGTCTCCGCGCCGATGGTCAGGTCCGGGGCCTTCAGTTCGAAGCCGTCCATCGACGAGACCACGCTCATGCGGCGGAAGACCGGCAAGGCGGCTTCGAGCCGGTCGAGCAGGGCGGAGTCCGGGGCGGCCAGGTCGGCCCGGGTCGGGTGGGCGACGAGGTAGGACCACAGCGCCAGCAACGGCCCGGACGCCAGGCCCTCGACCGTCACGTCGGTCAGCTCCCGGTCCGCCCGATAGTCGACCGCGTCCGTCGAGGGGGCGGCACCGGGCGTGACCGCGGCTTTGCCCTCGATATCGCTGCGGTCGCTGGAGAAGCGGTAGGTCAGGCTGCCGTCGGCGGCCACGTCGCTCGTCTGTTCGAACCGGATATCCCGCGACGTCTCGGTGGATTCGACAAGCGAACGCTTCTGCGCGACCGTCGCCCGGGTAGCCGTGAAGGTACTGTGGATCATGCGCTGCATGTCGGCGGTAAAACGCATGCCGTCCACAGCGCCCTCGAGCCGCGTTTGGCTCGAGATCCCGAAGGCCGAGACCGTGGCCGGCGGGCGCTCCACGTCGTAGGCGCGCCACGTGCCGTCGGCCTGCCGGACCTGCTTCCAGGTCATGGTGCCGAGGTCGGGCTTCAGGCCGAGAATTTCGAGCGGCTTCAGCAGGCGCTGCGTTCTGACCGTCACCCGGTAGTGGTCGCCCGCCGGCTCGATGGTCGTATCCGGCGCCTCGCCGGGCGCCGGCGGCGGCATCGCCTGGTTGGCAAGCGCGGTCAGCCGCGCCGCCTCCTCGGCGGTGGCGGTCTCCGCGCGGGCCCGGCCGGCCAGCGGCGGGGCGGCGAGGATCAGGCCGGCGACCAGCGGCACGACGGCAAGGGTTCGGCAGGACGGCATTCTCGGCACGGACGGTTCTCCGATCGGGACACCAAGAGACTAGTCGCGACCGGCTGCAACGGGGAGTCGAAAGCTCAGGCAGTCCACGTTCCGGTCATCACAGCCTCGTGGCCGGCCGGCCGGTCGTCCCGCCGGCTCTCGGTCGCGACCTGCCGAGCGGGAACCCGGCCGGCAGGCCGCATCGGATGTCGATCCGGTCACGGCTTGCCGGCCTTGCCGTCCTGGCCGTCTCCGTCCCCATCCGCATCGTCGTCCTTCTCCTCCGGCACGGCCTCCTCGGTCGGCTTCTGGACGACATTGTCGTTGACCAGGATGGACCCGTCCGGCTTGAACCGGACGACCCATTTCAGCGCGCCGTCGGTGTCGGCGGCGGCCAGCGCCTGCGCGCCGTAGAGGCCGACCAGGGCACCGGCGGCGATCTTGTCGCCCTTGGCCGCGCCGAGGGCGGCGATCGTCTTGTCGAGCCCGATCGCGCGCACCGTGATGGTGCCGTCGATGCGCTCGGAGGCGACTTCGAGGCCCCCGTCCCAGGCCACCTCGTAGAGGCTGGAGCGCAGACGCCCGGGCGTCAGCGTCACCATGAAGCGGCCATCCGGCATGATCTTCTCGGCCAGGATCGAGGGGATCAGATCGGGATCGTCGCCGGCCGTCGCGGGATCGACCAGATCGATCAGCGCGCGGGCGGCGCCGTCGAAGTCAAAACCACCGGTGTTGAAGCCGATGTCGATCATGCCGGGGATCAGCGGCTCGACCCAGGTCGGGATCAGGTCCGATTTGACCATCAGGTCGGTCGCCTGCAGCGTCATGCCGCCGCCGGCCGGCTTGACCAGGCCGTTGAGGTCGATGCCGAACTGGAGCTTCGACATCGAAGCCGAACCACTGGGGAACTGGATGGCGATGCCGTCGAACTGGCTGTTGCCGCCGATGCGCTGGAAGACCGGCAGGCTGTCGGTCACGGCCTTGCGCAGGTCGTTCTTGGCGGCGGCGAGCGCGTCGGGCGAAACGCCCGTGGCGACCAGCAGGCGCCAGAGGCCGAGCAGAGGCTTGACCTTCAGGGCTTCGATCGTCGCCTCGCTGCGCTGGCTGGCAACGGTGACGCCGAGTTCGATAGTCGAGCCGCCGCCGAGTTCCGCCGGCCATGCGAACCGCATGGTCTGGCTGAGGTCGCGGAAACGGTCGCGGCCCTGCATCGTGACCGCATCCGGGCCGGCCGGCACCGCGGTCGACACCGCCTCATAGTCGCTGTAGCTGGCGCGCGACTGACCATCCTTGTCCTGGCTTTCGGAATCGATCCTTCCGATGGTGACGGTCGAGCGGGTCGCCACGCCCAGAGCCGGATCGAACAGGCTTTCCCCGCCCGGTTTGGTGAAGGACCAGCGTGACCGACTGTCCGCAAAGGTCGCATCGAAGGTCGGGAAGGTCGCATCGAACAGGCGCCACAGCCCGTCCGGCGTGCGCGCGATTCGCAGGCTGAACGGCGCGGGTTCGACCTTCAGGCCGTGAACGGCGAGCGGGGCGGCGATCTGTTCCAGATTGACGGTGACGCGGTAGCCGTCCGCTTCGGCGGTGACGGCCACTTTCGGCGGGGCGTCGGCCGCATTGGCGCCGACATAGCTCTCGAAGAGCTGCGTCAGCCGGGTCGCTTCCTCCGCGCTGCCCGGCTCTGCCCGAACCGGCATGAGGCCTGCCAGGACCAGTCCGAAGGCCAGCGTCGTTCTCTTCGCAATCATCCCGTTTCCCTCGATGGTCGACACCCCGGAAACGCAGGGCAACATTGCCTTGCGGCAGCACGATGACGCGACGCGCCGATCGGCTGTCGTCGACAGCGATCGCATCAGTTTGGAAATCTTCAAATTCTCAAAGTCAGTGTTGGCCTTCTTGGAATATTTCTATAGTCGCCGGTCAGGAGTATTTTGTATTGAAGGCGACAAGTGCTGGGTCTATACGCCCGATGTCGGTTTCACTACACGCTCGTCCATCGTCTGCATAGCCTGACAGTCAGCCAACAAGCGCCGTGAACTGGTGTCTTTGAGGGGAATTGGATCGCCGTTCGGCATTCGGCACGGCCGTTGCACGGAAGGCGTCACCAGATCGAGAGGGGGTCCCGTCCATGGTCCGCATTCCATCGCTTGCGCTTGCCGCATTTCTGGTCGCCGGTTCGGCGTCGGCTCCGGCCCTGGCCGGCCCCGCACCCGAGGCCGAAGCCGTGATCGGCACCTATGCACAGATCGGACAGGCCGCATTCGAGGATGCGTTCCTGGCCGGCAAGTCCGTCAAGGCGGCCGTCGATGCCTTCCTGGCCGACCCGACCGAGGCCAAGCTCGCGGCTGCCCGGCAGGCCTGGAAGGATGCCCGCCCCTGGTACCAGCACACCGAAACCTTCCGCTTCGGCAACAAGATCGTCGACGACTGGGAAGGCAAGGTGAATGCCTGGCCGCTCGACGAGGGGCTGATCGACTATGTCGATACCTCCGTCTACGGCGAGAGCTCGGACGAGAACCCGCTGTTCCGCGCCAATGTGGTCGGCTCGACCTCGGTGCGCATCGGCAAGACCAAGGTCGACGTGCGCAAGATCACCAAGAAGCTGCTGTCGGAGAAGTTGCAGGAGGCCGGCGGCGTCGAAGCCAACGTCGCGACCGGCTGGCACGCGGTCGAATTCCTGCTCTGGGGCCAGGATCTCAATGGCACGGGGCCGGGCGCCGGCAACCGCCCGGCGAGCGACTATGCGCTGAAGGGCTGCACGCATGATCATTGCGACCGCCGCCGCGCCTATCTGTCGACCGTGACCGACCTGCTCGTCGACGATCTCGCCGAGATGGCGGCGGCCTGGAAGCCGAATGGCGCGGCCCGCAAGGCGCTTGCCGCCCGCAAGGCCGGCGGCCTCGGTGCCCTGGTCACCGGCATCGGCTCGCTCTCCTACGGCGAGTTGGCCGGCGAGCGGATGAAGCTCGGCGTTCTGCTGCACGACCCGGAAGAAGAGCACGATTGCTTCTCCGACAACACGCACAACTCGCACTATCACGACCAGGTCGGCATGATGTCGATCTATACCGGACGCTATGCGCGTCGCGACGGCTCGGTCGTCGAAGGGCCGGGCTTCGCCGCCTTCGCGGCCGCCAAGTCGCCCGAGAAGGCTGCCCGTCTCGATGCCGCGATGAAGACCACGCTCGAACGCCTCGATGCGATCCGCACCAAGGCCGAGACCGGCGGCATGGCCTACGATCAGATGCTGGCCAGCGGCAATGACGAGGGCAACAAGTTGATCCTGGATGCGGTCGACGGCCTGGTTGCCCAGACCCATGCGCTCGAGGCGGTCGTCGCCGATCTCGGCATCGACCTCAAGCTGAACGATTCCAAGAGCCTGTCCGATCCGGGATCGGTCGCCAAGAAGTAGAGGACCGTCCGATGGTTGCCCGCCTCCTCTCTCGCAGAACCTTCGCCCGCGGCGCCTTGGCGGTTGCCGGCGCCGGGATGGTGACGGGGAGCCTCGGGGGCGGCGACCTTCTCGCTGCGCGCGCCGCCGCGGCGGCGCCGTGGCGCGCCGCCCCGGAACCGGGCTCCGGCCGGCTGCACGAGATCGCCTTCGAGGCGGCCGAACGGGAGATGGCTCTGTTCGGTCCCGACGAAACGCCCGTCCGCGTCTGGAGCTATGCCGACAAGCCCTTTCCGGTCGTGCGGATCAACCGCGGCGACCGGGTCCGGGCCGAGGTCCACAACCGGCTGACCGAGCATGTCTCGGTCCACTGGCACGGCCTGCGCATCCCGAACGCCATGGACGGCGTGCAGTATCTGACCCAGCCGCCGATCCAGCCGGGCGAACGCTTCACCTACGACTTCACGCCGCCCGATCCGGGTACCTTCTTCTTTCATCCCCACTGCAACGAGAGCGGCCAGGTCGGGCGCGGCCTCGCCGGCATCATGGTGGTGGAGGGCGACGAGCGGGTGAAGCCGGACGGCGAGCTGATCCTGGCCGTCAAGGATTGGCGGCTCGGACCCGACGGTCGCTGGCTCGAATTCTCGACCCCGCAGGGGGCCAGCCGGGGCGGCACGTTCGGCACCAGGCGCTCGACCAACGGCCGACGCGCCTTCTCGGCCGAGGTGCCGGCCGCGGCCGATCTGCGGGTGCGCCTGCTGAACCTCGATTCAAGCCGCGTCATGGAAATTGGCATCGAGGGGGCGACGGCGGCGATCGTGGCCGTGGATGGCCATGCCGTCCGCCCGATCCCGCTCGACCGTTCGGGCCAGGAGACGTGGCGGATGGGGCCCGCCATGCGCCTCGATCTCCTGGTCCGGACGCCGAGGCCGGGTGCGGTCGCGAAGATCATCGACTATCAGTCTGCCGAGCCCTGGACGGTCGCGGCGCTTGCGGCGGCCGGCAAGCCGCGCCGACGCGGCGCGCTCGACGCCGATATTCTCTACCGGCCGGTCTTTCCCGAGCCCGATCTTGCCCATGCCGAGGCGCTGAGCTGGACCTTCATGGCGGCGTCCGACTCCGTCGCGAGCTTCGCCGACGCGGCCGGCTCTGATCCGGCGCAGCGGCTTCTGATGGATTCGCTCTGCGTCTCGGAACGCACCTATTGGTCGATCAACAAACTGTCCTGGCCGAATGCCGCCGATCGTCGTCTGCCGCCGCCGCTTGGCGTGCTGACCGCCGGCCGCACCTACCGCTTCGAACTCGTCAACGCGACCCCGCATCCGCATCCGATCCACCTGCACGGCCATGTGTTTCGCGTGGTTTCCTCGTCCGAACGGGCGCGCATGCCGGCCTATGCGGCCGACACCGTGCTGCTGTCGCCCAAGGAGCGGGTCGAGATCGCCTTCGTGGCGACGGCCGGCGACTGGATGTTCCATTGCCATATCCTGGAGCATCTGGAGACCGGCATGATGGGCTATCTGAGGGTCGTGTGATGCGCCGCGTGCGGAGGGCCATGATCGGACTTGCAATGGCCTGCCAAGCGCTGGCGGCCGGTGCGGCGCTGACGACCGGACTCGCGCTCGCCGGCGACACCGCGACCGCCGCCGCGGGTGCAGGGTCAGGTCATTCCGTATCCGCCGGCGCGGAGACGGCACTCGATGCGGCGATCGGCGAGCGCCTGTTCCGGCGTGCCTGGGTGCCGGGCCAATCCTCGACCAAGGCGGCCGACGGACTCGGTCCGCTTTTCAACGCCCGCTCCTGCCTCGCCTGCCATGAGGGGCTTGGCCGCGTCGCGGCGCGCCATCCGGACGCGCTCGACCGCGGTCTGGCGGTTCGGCTCGGCGATGCGGACGGCCGGGCCGATCCCGCCCTCGGTCGGCAGATTCAGCTCGCCGCCGTCGCCGGCGTCGAGCCTGAGCCACGGCCACGGATCGAGTGGGTGGACACGCGCGCCGACGGGTCGGCCGGCCGGCCGGACAGTCTGCGGCCGCGCTTGGTCTGGCCGGACGGAGGCGCCCGTGCCGGATCGATCCGCGCCGCGCCGGCTCTGGCCGGGCTTGGCCGTCTTGCGGCCCTGACCGATGCGGCCATTCTGGGCTTCGCCGAAGAGCAGTCGCGGGCCGGGCAGGGCGTCGCCGGTCGCCCGCATCGGACGGCCGACGGGCGCCTCGGCCGCTTCGGCTGGAAGGCGACGGCGCCGACCATGGCCGATCAGGTCGCCGATGCCTTCTCGATCGACATGGGGCTTTCGACCCGGCGGCATCCGGAGCCTTGGGGTGACTGCACCGCGTCCGAGACGGCCTGCCGACTGGCGCCACACGGGTCGAAGGCTTCGGAAGGCGGCGTCGAGATGGACGACGCGATCGTCGCCCGGCTGGCCGCCTATCTGATCTCAGTGACCGTCCCGCCGGCCCCCGCGGACGGACGCGGCGCGGCTCTGTTCGCCGCCACCGGCTGTGCCGCCTGCCATCGCGCCGACCTGCCGTCGCCGGACGCCCCCGCGCTGACCGACCTCCTGTTGCACGACATGGGACCCGGTCTCGATGACGGTGTCGGCGACGGCGCCGCGCGGCCGCGCGACTGGCGCACGGCACCCCTGATCGGGCTCGGGGCGGCGGAAGCGCGCGGATTGCTTCATGATGGCCGGGCGCGCTCGATCGCCGAGGCTGTCGCCTGGCATGGCGGGGAGGGGGCGGGCGCGCGCGCGCGCTTCCGGGCCTTGCCGCCCGCCGACCGCGACCGGCTGATCGCTTTTCTCCGAAGCTTGTGAGGCCCCATGCGACCCGTCTCTCGCGCCCTGTTTGCGATCGCCACCCTGTCGGCGGCTGTCGTCGCCGCAGCACCGAGCCGGGCCGAGCCGCGGGGAACGCCGGACTTCGATGCGATCTTCGCCTCCGTGGTCGAGAAATTCGCCAAGCCGCGCACGGCGGCCTTTTCCGAGGCTGCCGATTCCGGGGTCAAGGCCTGGACGGCCTTCTGCATGTCGGCGCGCAAGCCGTCCGAGATCGAGGGGCTGAAGGCCGCCTTCGCCCGCACGGCCGATGCCTGGGTGGCGATCGAGGTGCTGCGGTCGGGTCCGGCCGCGCAGGCCAACCGATACGAGCGGCTGGTGCATTGGCCCGAGCGGCGCAATGCCATCGGTCGCGGCCTCGCCCAGCTCTATGCCGGCACCAATCCGGCCGACCTTGAACCTGCCGCTTTCGCCAAGACCAGCGTCGCCGTGCAGGGCCTGAATGCGATGGAGCGGGTACTGTTCGAGACCGATGCCGTCAAGGCGCTGACTGCGCCGGGGCCGGCGGGGCAACGGCGCTGCGCGGTCGGCAGCGCGATCGCTACGGCGATTGCTGCGACGGCGGGCGAACTGCGCGACGGCTGGGGACGTGATCCGAAGGTGATCGCGGCCGAGACCGGTTCCGGCGAGCCGGGCCGGGAGGCGACCACCCGCATCCTGACCGATCTCTTGACCGAGTATCGGGCGATCATCGAAATGAAGATCGACCAGCCGGCGGGCAAGTCGCTCGAGCAGGTCAAGCCGGCTTCGGCCGAGATGGCGCGCTCGCAGCGCTCCACGCGCACCATCGTGCTGGCGCTCGACGCCCTCGACGCGTTGACCCGCCTCCTGGTCGATCCCGACTGGGCGGAGGCCGACAGCGTGCTCGCCACCATCGCCTCGGCGCGCTCCATCGCCGCGACCGAGCCCGGCGAGATCGGCCCGCTCGCCGCCGACCCGAAGACCCGTTCGCGGGTGATCCTGCTGCGCGCGGCAGTCGACTCGGCCTATGAGACGGCCGTCGAGGCGGTTCCGGCAGCGCTCGGCCTGACTGTCGGGTTCACCTCGCTTGACGGAGACTGAGCCGATGCCGATCGACCGTCGCAGCCTCATCCTGTCGCTCGGCGCTGCCGTCGGAGCGAGCCTGTTGCCGCGCGGTGCCGCAGCGGTCGGAGCGCCGCCGCTCTTCGCCGGCTGCCAGTTCGATGCCAGCGGCGGCGGTCGGCTCGCCCTGTTCGATCCCGACGGGCGCCAACTCATCGCCTCCGACCTGCCGGCGCGCGGCCATGACGTTGCTGTCTCGCCGGACGGCCGCGTCGTCGTCGCCTTCGCGCGCCGTCCCGGAACCTGGGCGGCGGTGATCGAACGCGCCACCGGCCGCGTGCTGACCACCATCCTGGCCGCGCCGGAACGCCACTTCTACGGCCACGGCGTGTTCTCGCCCGACGGCCGGATGATGATGGCGACCGAGAACGACACGCGGGGCGGCGACGGCCTGGTCGGTCTCTACGATGCGGCCGACGGCTTCCGTCGCCTCGGCGAGGTGCCGAGCCGCGGCGTCGGTCCGCACGACATGGCGCTGATGCCGGGCGGTGATCTGGTGGCGGTCGCCAATGGCGGCATCCGCACCCATCCGGAGACCGGCCGCGACATTCTCAATCTCGACGCCATGCGCCCCAACCTGGCATTGCTGCGGCGCGACGGCAGTCTGGCCGACGCCTTTGAGCTGCCGGAGGCTTTCCGGCTGTCCAGTCTGCGCCACATCGCGGTCGCCCCGGACGGCACCGTCGGCTTCGGCTGCCAATTTGCCGGCGACGCCGAGGCGGCGCCCGAACTGGTCGGCGTGCTGACGCGGACCGGGCGGCTGGACCTGCTGCCGGTGCCCGAAGACGCCAACATGCTGTTCGAGAACTATATCGGCTCGGTCGCCTTCGACGCCTCCGGCAGCATCCTGGCGGCGGCGAGCCCGAAGGGCGGGGCGGTCGGCTACTGGGACGTGCCGGGACGGCGCTTCCTCGGCATGAGCCGCCTGACCGACGCCTGCGGGCTGGCGGCGGCTCCCGATCGGGGCCTGTTCATGCTCTCCGGCGGCGCCTCCGGCCTGCGCCTCGCCCGGGCGTCGGCCGGGGATCTCGCCCGGCTCGGCGGCAGCGATGCAGGCCGCTGGATGTGGGACAACCACCTCCTCTCGCTCTGATGCCGCCGGGCAGGCCCGGCTCCCCCGCTGGCCGCCATGCGAGCCGCGCGGCTCAGGACATCCTGCATCCGCGCCTCTCGAAACCCCGTCCGCCCGGCCCCGGTCGGCCCGGCTTCCGGGCGACCGGTCGTCAGATGTCGAGGTCGATGTCGTTGGCGAAGGCGGCGCGCTCGGTGATGAAGGCGAAGCGGGCCTCCGGCTTGTTGCCCATCAGCCGTTCGACCGAATCCCGGGTCGCATCCTCCTGGCCCTCGATCACCTGCACGCGCAGCAGCGTGCGGGACTTCGGGTCCATGGTGGTTTCCTTCAACTGGAACGGCATCATCTCGCCGAGACCCTTGAAGCGGCCGACCTCCGGCTTCTTGTTGCGGTAGACCGTCGCCAGAAGCTCGTCCTTGTGGGCGTCGTCGCGGGCATAGATGGTCTTGGAGCCGTGCGTCAGCCGGTAGAGCGGCGGCACGGCCAGGAACAGATGACCCTTGCGGATCAGGTCCGGCATCTCGCGATAGAAGAAGGTGATCAGCAGCGAGGCGATGTGGGCGCCGTCGACATCGGCATCGGTCATCACGATGATCTTGTCGTAGCGCAGGTCCTCCTGCCGCCAGGCCTTGCCGACGCCGCAGCCGAGCGCCTGGACCAGATCGGCCAGTTGCTGGTTGGCGCCGAGCTTGTCGCGCGTGGCGTTGGCGACGTTGAGGATCTTGCCGCGCAGCGGCAGCACTGCCTGGCTGCGCCGGTCGCGCGCCTGCTTGGCCGAACCGCCGGCCGAATCGCCTTCGACGATGAACAGTTCCGAGCCCTGCGCGGCCGTGTCCGAGCAATCGGCCAGCTTGCCGGGCAGGCGCAGCTTGCGGATCGGGGTCTTGCGCAGAACCTCCTTTTCATGGCGCCGGCGCAGCCGCTCGTCGGCGCGCTCGATCGACCATTCCAGGAGCCGGTCGGCCTGCACCTTGGAGCCGCCGAGCCAATGGTCGAAGGCATCCTTGATCGCCGTATCGACGATCCGGGTCGCTTCGGCGGTGGCCAGCTTGTCCTTGGTCTGGCCGACGAATTCCGGCTCGCGGATGAAGACCGACAGCATCGCGCCGGCGGTGGTCATCACGTCGTCGGTGGTCAGGATGGCGGCGCGCTTGTTGCCGACCAGATCCGCATAGGCGCGCAAGCCCCGCAGCAGGGCGACGCGCAGGCCCTGCTCGTGGGTGCCGCCCTCCGGCGTCGGTACGGTGTTGCAGTAGGAAGAGACGAAGCCGTCGCCGGCGAACCAGGCGACCGCCCATTCGACCGCGCCGTGACCGGAGGTCTTGGCGGTCTTGCCGGCGAAGACGTCGTCGGTGACCAGCCGCTCGTCCTTCAGCCGCTCGGCCAGGAAGTCCTTGAGGCCGCCGGGGAAATGGAACACCGCCTTGTCGGGCGTGTCCTGGCCCTGGACCAGTTCGGCCGCGCAGGACCAGCGGATTTCCACCCCGCCGAACAGATAGGCCTTCGACCGGGCCATGCGGAACAGCCGGGCCGGATCGAAGCGCGCACCCTCGCCGAAGATCTGCGGGTCCGGCCGGAACCGCACCGTGGTGCCGCGCCGGTTCATGACCTCGCCCAGTTCCTCCAGCGCGGTCGTCGGATGCCCGCGCGAGAAGCGCTGCCGGTAGAGCCGCCGGTTCTTGGCGATCTCCACTTCCAGCCATTCGGACAGCGCATTGACCACCGAGACGCCGACGCCGTGCAGGCCGCCGGAGGTCTCGTAGGCCTTGCCGTCGAACTTGCCGCCGGAATGCAGCATGGTCATGATGACTTCGAGCGCCGACTTGCCCGGGTATTTCGGATGCGGGTCGACCGGGATGCCGCGGCCATTGTCGGCCACCGACAGCGTGCCGTCGGCCTCCAGCCGCACCTCGATGAAGCTGGCATGGCCGGCGACGGCCTCGTCCATCGAATTGTCGATCACCTCGGCGAAGAGGTGATGCAGCGCCTTCTCGTCCGTGCCGCCGATATACATGCCGGGACGGCGCCGGACCGGCTCCAGCCCTTCGAGAACCTCGATATGCGAGGCGTTGTAATCCGCCTCGCCCGGCATGGTGCCGCGGGCGGGCACCGACCGCACGGGCTTGGGCGGCGGGGGCGCCGGTACGGGCCTGCTGGCTTCGGGCCGGTCGGATTCGGGCAGCTTGGCGAAAAGATCCTGCGGCTTGGCCATTCGGGCTTTCGGTCGATGATGTCGTCGGCGCGGTCTATCACGAATCGCCCATGATTGTCGCACGGGCGAAACCGGACCGGAAGCATTTGTTCTCTGAATGTTCGCGACGGGCCGGCCCGTTCCCACGGGGCCGCATGGCCGCAACGGGTGCCGCATGGCCAGCGCCGAGGGCCGCATCGCCCGCCGCCGGAGGCTCTCACCGCGCATCGGGCGGTCCAGGGCATCCGACGAGCACCGCCCCGGCCGGCGTCAGACCGGGGCGACGACCGTGATGCGTTCAGCGGCCGGCATAGCCCGGCTCGATCGCGTCCAGAGTCTGGGCGCGGCTCGAACCGGTCGCCCGGAACACGGCGATGGCGAAGACCAGCATCGCGCCGATCGTCAGCAGCGAACCGGCGATGGCAACGGCCACGCCCCAGTCCTGGCCGGTCACGCTGCCGGCGATACCGACCGACAGCGCCACCGCTCCGGGCAGGGCGAGGGTGAAATGCAGACCGGCCAGCCAGCCGGACGCGCTCGGCACGACCCGGTAGAATAGGCCGGCCAGAAAAAGGGTCGTGAACCCGACCAGGTTGACGTGGGCGTGGACGGGCGACAGCGTGAAATCGTGCACGATGCCCATCCGGATGCCGAGGCCCATGCCGGCGAGCGCGAACAGCACGGCGCAGCGCAGGAACCAGTTTCCGATCATAGTCCAACTCCGATGTTCAACCGGCGCGCTTCGGCGCCGGGCCCCCTGACCATCGGAAGGCGCGGCTGATAGCCGAGCCGGACGGCGGTTGCAACCGTTTGCGTGCCAACAATCGAGCCGGCCAGCGGTCACGTTCCCGTGAGGAGAACTGCGTAAGATGCGTCGCGCCCGGCCGCCGCGGCGCCTAGCGTGACCCCCCTGGGGAGGTCTCTTAAGGCGGCCGTCCCGGCAGCCGGGCCACGAGCGGATCGACCAGAGCCGCGAGCAGGCGCCGTCCGACCGGTTCGACCCGCGTCGCGATCAGCCAGGACGCGGCGAGGAGGGCGGCGCCCGTCATCGACAGCGCGATACCGGGTTCGATTCCGGCCGCCGCGAGCCGGGCGAGCGCGACCGTGCCGATATTCTGGTGCAGCAGATAGGCCGGATAGGTCATCAAACCGGCCGTCCGGAAAAGCCTCGCCGCCGTCGCGCCGGTGCGCAGCGGCACGGCCAGCGCGACCAGGGCGAAGATGGCCAGATGCAGCAGGGCGACGACGCGCGGATCCGGCACGACGCCGTACTGGCTCGTCAGATCGGCCGCGTTGACCATGCCGTGGGCGACCTGCACCGCCATGGCGGCGGCCAGCATGGCGAGACGCCCCGCGCTCGGTCCCGACGACCAGAGGCGGAAGAGCAGGATGCCGGCGAGGAATTCGCCGGCGAAGCTGGCCAGGACCAGCCGGTCGTAGGCGACGCTGCCGAGCTTCAGGTTGACCGCCGAGAGGGCGAGCCAGCCCCAGCCGAGCAGGGCCGGGCGCCGTCGCCACAGCCCGGTCGCCAGCGCCAGGAACACCCAGCCGTAGAAGACGAGTTCGACGACGATCGACCAATAGGCCGAATCGACGAAGCGCTGGCCGAACAGATGCGGCAGGAAGGTCAGGTTGGCGAGCCATTGGGCGGCCGTGACCGGCAGGCCCGGATCAGCGGCCCAGGCCAGGACGACCGCCGTCAGGCTGGCCGAGACCGCGAAGGCCGGCCAGAGCCGGAGCAGGCGAGCCCGGGCGAAGCCGATCGCGTCGCGCGCCTCGGCCGACCAGGCGATGACGAATCCCGACAGGGTGAAGAACAGGTCGACCCCGAAATAGCCGTAGACGGCGATCTGCTCGAGCGCCGGAAAGCGGGCCGGCCCGCTCACCCCGAGGACTGGCCCGCGAAACAGCCAGTGGAAGGCGATCACCGCCAGTACGGCGGCGATGCGCAACAGGTCCAGCCCCGGCAGGCGGGCGGGGAACGCCACCCGCATCGATCCGTTGGCGGGTCCGGTTCCGGGTTCGGTGGCGGTCCCGGCGGCCCTACCTCCGCCCCGGGGGTGCCCGGCGGTCTCGCTGCTCAATCCGTTCATGCCCGGATCCACGGATTTCGGCCGCATCCCGGCCCCGGTCGCGACCATTCCGGAATCGGCCGCGCCTGTCGACGGCAACGGCGTCTTAACCTTAGTGCCGGTGCTGTGTGCGCTGCAGCATGGCATGTTGGCCACAACATGACCGAATTGTAAGGAAGCCCTTGTCCTGGACCGCAGCCTCGCCTATGTGCGAGAGCACCAGGCCGGGCCCCTCTGGCGGTTCGTTCGCGAACCGCGATGTCGGACTGGACATCCCGTCGAGTGGCCCGGCTGCCGTGCATCGCCGAAGGACACTGACCGATCCGGGCTCGAGCGGACCGGCCGCGTGCGATTGGCGCGGTCGTCCCGACGGCTTGTCGGATGGTCAGTGCCCTTTGTCGTTCGTCCGACCTCCGGCCGCTCCCTGCGGTTCAACGAAGAGGATGGACCATGACCGAAATCTTTTCGGCCGACGTGCTCACGGCTCTGCTGCAAGTGATCATGATCGACCTCGTACTGGCCGGCGACAACGCGATCGTCATCGGCCTGGCGGCGGCCGGGCTGCCCAAGGACCAGCGCAACAAGGCGATCCTGATCGGAATCATCGCCGCGACCATACTGCGCATCATCTTCGCCGGCCTGACCACCCAGCTCTTGCAGATTGTCGGCCTTCTGCTCGCCGGCGGCATTCTGCTGCTCTGGGTCTGTTGGAAGATGTGGCGCGAACTGCGCACCACGCATGCCGAGGAGGTCGAAGCCGAGGCGGCGCTGGAAGGGACCGACACCAAGGACGCCGGCCCGCCGCGCAAGACCTTCGCGCAGGCCGCCTGGCAGATCGTCGTCGCCGACATCTCCATGTCGCTCGACAACGTGCTCGCAGTCGCCGGTGCGGCCCGCGAACATCCCTGGGTGCTGGTCTTCGGCCTCGGCCTCTCCATCGCGCTGATGGGCGTGGCCGCGAGCTTCATTGCCAAGCTGCTGCAGAAGCACCGCTGGATCGCCTATGTCGGCCTCGCCGTCATCCTCTATGTCGCCGTCGACATGATCTGGCGCGGCGCCCACGAGGTCGCCCCCCTGGCCGGCATCGCGCTCTGATCGGGCAGTTCTGAGCATGACCGGCCCGCTGCGTCTCGATCGCGGCGGGCCGGTTCTCGTTTGTCGAGACCCCTGCCCAACCGGCCTCATGCCGGCTTGTCCGGATTGTCCCCGGCCGCGTAACAGGCTACCGGAGGCGATCGGCGGGCGCAGCGAAGGGCGATCGGCATGGCGGGACTGACGGCATCGGCACTGGTCGTCCTGGCCGGACTGCTCGGATCGGATTCGGGTGCGGACGCGGCTGCCCGGCAGAAGGACGCCGATTCGGCGGTCAGCAGTCTGGCGACCGCACAGGGCTGCAAGATCGAGCTGTCGGCCGCCCTGCGACGGCTGCTGCTCCAGAAGGCCGGTCGCGTCTACAAGACAAGGGCGGCGCTGGATGCGGCGATCGCCGAGGAGGCGACGCTGTTCGCGGCCCTGCCCGAGGGGACGCGGACGGAACTCTGCGCCGCGCTCGCCGGCGCCTTGAAGTAGCAGAGCGGTTCCGGCCGGCCGGCCCGGGCAAGGCTCCCGGACCGGCCTGACCGGATGGCCGGCATCACGCCTTCGACACCGCCTCGACGATGTCGGCGAGCGCCGCCAGTTCGTCCCGGTTCACGGCATGGCCGAAGCCGGGATAGATCCGTTCGTCCACCATTGCACCAGCCCGGCCGAAGAGCACGGCCGTCTCGCGGACATGGTCGAGCGGAATATGCGGATCGGCCTCGTTGCAGCCCAGGAAGACCGGCAGACCGTCGAAGGTGCCGGGTGTGACGGCATGGCTGCCGAGCGGGCCGATCAGGCCGCCGGACAGGCCGACCGCGGCGCCGATCCGGCCCGGATGCCGCCAGGCATATTCGAGCGCCAGGCAGGCGCCCTGCGAGAAGCCGCCGACCAGGATGCGCTTCGCCGGATGTCCCGCCGCTGCGGCGGCGCCGACCAGACCGTCGACCAGCGCCAGGGCCGAGCCGAGCCAGGGCTCGTTGCGGGCGACCGGCTCCAGGAACCGGCCCGGATACCAGGTGTTTCCGACCGCCTCGGGCGCCAGGAACGCGAGATCGGCGCGGCCGAGATGCCGGGCGAGGCCGAGCATGTCGTCGGCATCGCTGCCGCGGCCATGGACCAGGATGACGACGGCAGCCGCCTTGTCGATCGGGGCGCCGGTGGCGGCGATCCGGGCGCGGGCATGGGGTCCGGCCGGAGGATGATCGAGAAGCAGGGTCATGGCGTCCCTCACAGCGGCTTCAGGTTGCGTTCGATCGCGGCGCGGCGTGGCTCCAGGAAGGGCGGCAGCGACAGGGCCTCGCCGAGGGTCTCCATCGGTTCGTCGGCGGCAAAGCCGGGGATATCGGTGGCGATCTCGAACAGGATCCCGTTCGGCTCGCGGAAATAGAGCGAGCGGAAGTAGAAGCGTTCGACCTCGCCGCTCGACGGCACCCGGAAGCCGCGCAGACGTTCGGTCCAGGCGCTCAAGGACTCGTAGTCGGGCGTGCGGAAGGCGACGTGATGGACCCCGCCGGCGCCCTCGCGGGCCGGGGGCAGGTCCGGCTGGACGGCGACATGCAGTTCCGCCGCGGCCCCGCCCGGACCCATCGCATAGGCGAAGACCGGCCCGCCGGGGAAATCGGCATCCTGGTATTCGGCCTCGCGGCGCATGTTCATCAGCCGGGTCAACACCGCGTCGGTCGGGTCGAGCTTCGGCACGCTCAGCGTGATCCGGGCGAGGCCGCGGATCTGGTGCTCGGCCGGAACCGGGCTCTTCGACCAGGGATGGGTCTCGTCGCGATCGTCGGCGACCAGTTCCAGCCGCTGCCCCTCGCGATCCTCGAAGGCGAGCGTCAGACGGCCGCGCCGCTCGGCGATCTCGGAGACGATCAGTCCCTCGGCGAGGAGCCGCTCGCGCCACCAGCCGAGGCTGTCGGCGGCGACGCGGAAGCCGGTGCGCACGATCGAATGCGTGCCGCGCCGAGCCGGTGCGGTCGGCCAGTCGAAGAATGTGATGTCGGACCCCGGCGAGGCATCGCCGTCGCCGTAGAACAGATGATAGGCGCTGGTGTCGTCCTGGTTGACGGTCTTCTTGACCAGTCGCAGGCCGAGCACGCGGGTGTAAAAGTCGAGATTGCCGGAGGCATTCGACGTGATGGCGGTCAGATGATGGATTCCACCGAGAGCGAGGTCCATGGCGTCCTCCTGGGACTGGGAAGGATCGGAACTGTTGCGGCCAATATCGGTGTTCCTGCCCGAAAGACAATTCGACGGATCGTTCGACCGGATTGAACAGTCGGCGTCGGACGGGTCGGCCCGTCCGGCGATCGGGAGGCCGCCGCCGATGTTTGCGCCCAGATCCGCGCCTGCGCCCGAAGGTCCGCCCGGGCTCGGGCAGATGGCCTGAGCCGGGGAACGCGGGGCGCGATGCGGGCGCGCTTGACCATCTCCGCGGCTGGCGGCACGGCGATGCAGGGCAGGTCTGCGGTGAGGTCCGCCGGCATGCCGGCTAGAATGCGCGTGCCACTCCCAAGTCCGTCATCCGTCGAGGAAAGTCCAACCATGGATCCGCTTCTTGCCGTTCAGGCCATCGCGGCCGGCATCGTCTATGTCGTCACGCCGGGACCGGCGACCTTGGCGGTACTCGGGCTGACGGCCGCGCATGGGCGGGGGCGCGCGGCGCGCTTCCTCATAGGGCATGCGGTCGGCGACGTGACCTGGGCGGTGCTGGCGCTGGCGGCGCTGGTCGGGGCGAGCCGGATCGGGCCGGGTCTGTTCCAGGCGCTCGGCGTCGCCTGCGGGCTCTATCTGATCGTGCTTGGCTGGCGTGCCCTGACCACCCGATCGGACGCCGAGGCGCCGCCGGTCGGGGCCGGCGCGCCGCTCCGGACCGGCATCCTGTTCGGCCTGACCAACCCGAAGGCCTATCCCTTCTCGCTCGCCATGTTCGGCGCGCTCGCCGTCCAGTCCCAGGCCGGCACGATGACGCTCGGCGATGCCGCTGCACTCCTGGCGGCGGTCTCGGCCGGCTTCGTGATCGGCAGCGCGATCTCGATCGGCTGGACCGGCCTGCCGCCGGTGCGCCGGCTGTTCGCCCGCTTCCGCGTCTGGATCGTCCGCCTGACCGGCCTGATCTTCATCGCCTTCGGCGCCAAGGCCCTGGCGGATGCGTCCGGGTTCGTTCGGGCGCGGTGATGGGGAGGGTGGCGTCTTGCCACCGAGCATGGCCGGCGCGACCTTCCGTCCTGTGGACTCTCGGTCACACTGCCGCATTTCGGCAACAATTGGGGCTGAGGTATGGTTCGCCGTCCACGGGGCGGTCCCGCGGGAGGCGGCCGGATTCGCCGGCCGGCGGGCGGACGATCCAGCGGGACGATCCAGCAGGCGATGACGGACAGCACGGCCGAACCGATTCTGACCCTGCCGAAGCATGTCGCCGCGCCGATCGGCGAATACGGCAAGTTCGTTCGCATGATCGGGCTTGTCCTGGTCATCCTGTCGCTGCTGTCGGTGCTGGTTTCCTTCGCCATCCTGACCGGCATCACGCCGATCACGCCGTCCGATCAAGTGCTCAAGGTCGCCATGGCGGTCAACGCCGTGCTGCTCCTGGCGCTGACCGGATTGATCGGCTGGGAACTGGTCGGTCTCTATATCGCCTGGAAGGACGGCCGCGCCGCGGCCCGGCTGCATTGGCGCATCCTGACCCATTTCTCGGTCATCGCGGCCGCGCCGGCGGTGATCATCGCCGTGCTCGCCTCCGTCACCCTCGACCAGGGGCTCGATCGCTGGTTCGAGACCCGCACCCGGACCATCGTGCAGAATGCGGCCAAGGTCGGGGCCGCCTATCTTCAGGAACACGCCCGCGTGCTGCGCGGCGACGCCATCGCGATGGCGGCCGAGATCGATCAGGCCAAGCCGCTCTACGATGACGAGCCGACCCGCTTCGATCAGTTCTTCGAGACCCAGTGCAGTCTGCGCCAGATCCCGGCGGCGTTCATTCTCCGGGCCGACGGCACGGTGGTCACCTCCGCGAAGCTCGACGAGGCCTGGGACAGCCCGCTCATGCCGCCCCCGGAGGCCTTCCGGCAGGCGGAGAACGACGAACCCGTCGTGATCGCCCCCGGCCAGTCGAACCAGGTCGGCGCGGTCATGAAGCTGAAGGAGTTCGAAGGGCTCTACCTCTACGCGACCCGGCCGCTCGACGGCCGCGTGCTCGATCAGGTGCGTCTGGCTCAGGCTGCGGCCGGGGACTACGGCAAGCTCGAATCCAGCCGTTACGGTGTGCAACTGGCCTTCGCGCTGATCTTCGTCGGCGTGGCTCTGATCCTGCTGCTGGCCGCCATCTGGGCCGGCATCGGCTTCGCCAACCGCCTCGTCGCCCCGATTCGGCGCCTGATCCTGGCCGCCGACTACGTCTCCAAGGGCAATCTTGCCATCCAGGTGCCGGTCCGCCCGAAGGAGGGGGACCTCGCCCATCTCGGCGAGACCTTCAACACCATGACGGCGGAACTGCGCACCCAGCGCTCGGAACTGATCGCCGCCAAGGACCAGATCGACCGTCGCCGCCGCTTCACCGAGGCCATGCTGGCCGGCGTGACGGCCGGCGTGATCGGCCTCGATGCGGAGCGGCGGATCACGCTCGCCAACCGCTCGGCGCTCGCGCTGCTCGATACGGCCGAGGCCAACCTGCTCGGCAAGTCGGTCGACGAGGCCGTCCCGGAACTGGCCGCCGCAACGGCGGAAATGAGCGCCGAGCCGTCGCATCGCGCCCGCCAGACCCAGGTGACGCTGCGCCGGGCCGGCCAGGAGCGGACCATCAATGTGCGCTTCACGACCGAGACCACGGCGGCGGGTGGCGGGTTGGTGGTGACGCTCGACGACATCACCGATCTGGTGACCGCGCAGCGCTCGTCGGCCTGGGCGGATGTGGCCCGCCGCATCGCCCACGAGATCAAGAACCCGCTGACGCCGATCCAGCTTTCGGCCGAGCGCATCCGCCGGCGCTACGCCAAGCGGATCGAGGACGACCGGCAGGTGTTCGACCAGTGTGTCGACACGATCATCCGGCAGGTCGGCGACATCGAGCGGATGGTCAACGAGTTCTCGTCCTTCGCCCGCATGCCGAAGCCGCAGAAGGAGGCGGGCGATCTGCGCGAACCACTGCGCGAGGCCGTCTTCCTGCAGAGCGTCGGCAACCCGGAGATCGACTTCGTCTCGCGCCTGCCTGATACGCCGCTGGCCGGCAAGTTCGACATGCGCCTGATGAATCAGGTGTTCACCAATCTGGTCAAGAACGCCGCCGAGGCGATCGCGGCGGTCGATCGCAGTGCGCCGGGCAGCGCGAAGGGGCGCGTCGAGGTCGTCGCCCGTGTCGAGCAGGGCGAGATCGTGATCGACGTGATCGACAACGGCATCGGCTTCCCGCAGGAGAACCGGCACCGGTTGCTCGAACCCTATGTCACGACGCGCGAGAAGGGGACCGGCCTTGGTCTCGCGATTGTCAGAAAAATCCTGGAAGAGCATGGCGGACGCATCGAACTGCTCGATGCGCCCGCCGTGGCGACCGGCGGGCAGGGCGCCATGATGCGTCTGATCCTGCCGGCGGCGGAGGCGGGCGCGCAGGGGGTGCCCGTGGAAGCCGGCGGCGACGGAACGGGGACCGCCAAATCGGCGTCCGTGCCCGTCGCATGAGGCATCCGAGGGGACGACAAGCAGAAGAACGGGCTCATGGCATCTGACATCCTGATCGTCGACGACGAAAACGACATCCGCGAACTGGTGGCCGG
Organism: Prosthecodimorpha staleyi; assembly: GCF_018729455.1. Classification (NCBI taxonomy): domain Bacteria; kingdom Pseudomonadati; phylum Pseudomonadota; class Alphaproteobacteria; order Hyphomicrobiales; family Ancalomicrobiaceae; genus Prosthecodimorpha; species Prosthecodimorpha staleyi. The sequence continues at coordinate 96,892 of NZ_JAHHZF010000014.1, forward strand.
CATCCTGGAGGATGAGGGGCACGGTACGCGGACGGCCGGCAACAGCGACGAATGCCTCGCGGCCATCGAGAAGCGACGTCCGTCGCTGATCTTTCTCGACATCTGGCTGATGGGCTCGAAGCTGGACGGGCTGGCGCTGCTCGACATCATCAAGGAGCAGCATCCGGACTTGCCGGTGGTGGTCATCTCCGGCCACGGCAATATCGAGACCGCCGTCTCGGCGATCAAGCGCGGCGCCTACGACTATATCGAGAAGCCGTTCAAGGCCGATCGGCTGGTCCTGATCGCCGAGCGGGCGCTGGAGGCCTCGAAGCTCAGGCGCGAGGTGAAGGAACTGCGCGAGCGCTCTGGCGAAACGGAGGATCTGGTCGGAGCGTCGACGATCATGAACCAGTTGCGCCAGCAGATCGAGCGCGTCGCGCCGACCAACAGCCGGATCATGATCTCCGGCCCGTCGGGGGCCGGCAAGGAATTGGTCGCCCGGCTGCTGCACCGCAATTCACTGCGCGTCAACGGCCCCTTCGTGGTCCTTAATGCGGCGGCGATCACGCCGGAAAACATGGAGACCGAACTCTTCGGCACCGAGCCGATCGAGGGGCGCCCGCGCAAGGTCGGCGCGCTCGAGGAGGCGCATGGCGGAACGCTCTATCTGGACGAAGTCGCCGACATGCCGCGCGAGACGCAGAACAAGATCCTGCGGGTCCTGGTCGAGCAATCCTTCACCCGGGTCGGCGGCGCCACCAAGGTGCAGGTCGACGTGCGCATCATCTCGTCGACCGGGCGCGATCTGCCGCGCGAGATCCAGGAGGGGCATTTCCGCGAGGATCTGTTCCATCGCCTCGCCGTGGTGCCGCTGCGCGTGCCGGCGCTGGCCGAACGGCGCGACGACATTCCGAGCCTGGTGCACCATTTCATGGAGGCGATCTCGCGCACCAGCGGGTTGCCGAGCCGCAAGATCGGCGAGGATGCCATGGCGGTGCTGCAGGCGCATGACTGGCCCGGCAATATCCGCCAGTTGCGCAACAACGTCGAACGACTGATGATCCTGACCCGCGGCGATGCGGATGCGGTGATCACCGCGGATCTGCTGCCTTCCGAGATCGGCGCCATGCTGCCGGCCCTGCCCAATTCCACCGGCGGCGAACATCTGATGTCGCTGCCGCTCAGGGATGCCCGCGAGATCTTCGAGCGGGAATATCTGGTCGCACAGATCAACCGCTTCGGCGGCAACATCTCGCGCACCGCTGAATTCGTCGGCATGGAGCGTTCCGCGCTGCATCGCAAGCTCAAGTCGCTCGGCGTCAACTGATCCTTCGGAGCCCCCATGGCCCGCATCGCCTATGTCAACGGCCGCTATCTCCCGATGACCGACGCCTCGGTCAATGTCGAGGACCGCGGCTACCAGTTCGCCGACGGCGTCTATGAGGTCTGCGAGATCCGCAAGGGCGACCTGATCGACGAGACCCGGCACCTGGCCCGGCTGGAATATTCGCTCGGCGAACTCCGCATCGCGATGCCGATGGGCCGGGCGGCGCTCGGCATGGTTCTGCGCCAGGTGATCCGGCGCAACCGCGTCCGCAATGGCTACGTCTATCTGCAGGTCACCCGCGGCGTCGCCCCGCGCGACCATGCCTTCCCGACCCGGCCCGTCCGGCCGGCCCTGGTGGTCACCGTCAAGCCGCTGGACCCGGCCCTCGGCGCAGCCGTGGCGGAGGACGGCATCGCGATCATCACGCTGCCCGACAATCGCTGGGAGCGCGTCGACATCAAGACCGTCGGCCTGCTGCCGAACGTTCTCGCCAAGCAGGCTGCCCGCGAGGCCGGCGCGCGCGAGGCCTGGTTCGTCGATGCGGACGGTTTCGTCACCGAGGGCGCCTCGACCAATGCCTGGATCGTGACCGGCGACGGCGTCCTGGTCACGCGGCCGGCCGACCATGGCATCCTGCGCGGCATCACCCGGGCGGTGGTCATGGAGACCGCGGCAGCCGAGGGGCTCAGGGTCGAGGAGCGCGCCTTCACGGTGGAGGAGGCCAAGCGTGCCCGCGAGGCCTTCGTGACCGCGGCGACGCAGCTGGTGATGCCGGTGGTCCGCATCGACGAGGCGACCGTCGGCAACGGCAAGCCCGGCTCGATCGCCGCGACCTTGCGCGCCCGCTTCCACGACCATGCAGAGGCCGCCCCGGTCGGCTGAGGCCGGGCGAGGGCGTCGGTTGCGCCGGGGCGATGGCAAGTGCTGGGGCGATGGAAAGCGCTCTGGCGTCAGTCCAGGGTCTTGACCATGGTGTGGACCTTGCCGTGGTTGAAGTAGCGGCCGACCAGCGGCAGGCTGAAGGTCCGGGTGATCCGGTAGCCGCGCTGCCGATAGAAGCGCAGGCCGGTCTCGTTCTCGTGGTCGACATGGAGCCGGATGACCCGCTTTCCGGCGGCGCGGGCTTCCGTCTCCGCCAAAGCGATCAGGGCGGATCCGAGGCCGCTGCCGCGGTGGGTCGGTCGCGTCCGGAAGCTCTCCACATAGAGTTCGTCGCTCCGGCGCAGGCTTCCGATCGCCATCACGGCGGCGTAGCGCAACGTTCCGGCGAACCAGCCGTTCAGCGCGACGAGACCCTGCCGGTCGAATCGGACCGGCCCGCGGCCGTCCATGCGGTAGGTGAGGATCGACACCGGTTCGTCGCCGGCATAGCCGACCAGGATCCGTTCGACATCCAGCCGTTCGCGCAGATAGCGCGCCCGCTCCTTCTTGCGTCCGAGCACCCACTCCAGCCAGGCCATGCCGCTTGCGATCTGTTTCAACTCGCCGTCGCTCAGGCTGCCGGCCGAGCCCGGATGGGCGATACGCATGCGGGGTGTCCCGTTGGCTGGGGCGGGCGGATTGCGCCGGGGCCGGATGGTCAGGCCTTGAGGACCGACCGGCCGGCATAGCGGGCGGCGCTGCCGAGATGCTCCTCGATGCGGAGGAGCTGGTTGTACTTGGCCAGCCGGTCGGAGCGGGCGAGCGAGCCGGTCTTGATCTGCCCGCAATTGGTCGCGACCGCGAGATCGGCGATGGTCGAATCCTCGGTCTCGCCCGAGCGGTGCGACATGACGGCGGTGTAGTGCGCCTTGTGGGCGGTCTCGACCGCGTCGAGCGTCTCGGTCAGCGTGCCGATCTGGTTGACCTTGACCAGGATCGAGTTGGCGACGCCCTGGGTGATGCCATCGCGCAGGCGGGCGGAGTTGGTCACGAACAGGTCGTCGCCGACCAACTGGACCTTGGCGCCGATCCGGTCGGTGACCAGCTTCCAGCCATGCCAGTCATCCTCGGCCATGCCGTCCTCGATCGAGATGATCGGGTAGTCGGCGGCAAGCTTGGCCAGATAGGCGGCCTGCTCCTCGGGCGAGCGGACCACGCCTTCGCCCTCGTAGTGATAGGCGCCGTTCTTGAAGAATTCGGTCGAGGCGCAGTCGAGCGCCAGATAGACATCCTCGCCGGCGCGGTAGCCGGCCTTCTCGATGGCCATCATGCAGAAGTCGAGCGCGGCGGTGGCCGAGGCGAGGTTCGGGGCGAAGCCGCCCTCGTCGCCGACATTGGTGTTCAGACCGGCATCCTTCAACGCCTTCTTGAGCGTATGGAATATCTCCGCGCCCATGCGCAGGCCTTCCGAGAAGCTCGGCGCGCCGGCCGGCATGATCATGAATTCCTGGAAGTCGATCGGGTTGTCGGCATGCACACCGCCATTGACGATGTTCATCATCGGCACCGGCAGCAGGCGGGCGTTCGGACCGCCGACATAGCGGTAGAGCGGCAGTCCGGCGGCCGCTGCGGCGGCCTTGGCGACGGCCAGCGAGACGCCCAGAATGGCGTTGGCGCCGAGCCGCTTCTTGTTCGGCGTGCCGTCGAGCGAGATCATGATCTCGTCGATCTCGACCTGGTTCTCGGCGTCCATGCCGCCGATGGCATCGGCGATCTCGGTATTGACCGCGTTGACGGCGCGGATCACGCCCTTGCCGAGATAGACCGACTTCTCGCCGTCGCGCAGTTCGACCGCCTCATGCGCCCCGGTCGAGGCGCCGGAGGGGACCGCCGCGCGGCCGAGCGAACCGTCCTCGAGGCGGACATCCACTTCCACCGTCGGGTTGCCGCGGCTGTCGAGGATCTGGCGGGCGACGATGTCGATGATGGCGGTCATGGCGGGCTCTCTCCGGTTCGGCCTCGGCCGCCGTTTTAGCGATCGTACCGGCAAGGGCAAGACCCGGGGCTGCGATGAAGGCGCGCGGGACCCGGATTCGGGCTTTTCCCGACCCGGCGATTTGACGGCCGGCCTGCGGCGGGCCTATCTCGCCTGACCAGACATTCCGCCTCGCGCGGATACCGCCCCACCCCGGATGCCGCCATGACCGCCTTCGATGCTTCTTTGCTGCAACTCGGCCACGAGACGATCTATCCGAAGAGCCCCGAGGAGGCCCGGCTCGACCGCGTACCGAACCCGCAGGCCGACACGCTCTATCTGGCCCGCTTCACGGTGCCGGAATTCACCTCGCTGTGTCCGGTCACCGGCCAGCCGGATTTCGCCCATCTGGTGATCGACTATGTGCCGAAGGACTGGCTGGTCGAATCGAAGAGCCTGAAGCTCTACATGACCAGCTTCCGCAACCACGGCGCCTTCCACGAGGATTGCACGGTGGCGATCGGCCGGCGTCTCGCTGACCTGCTCGATCCGCATTGGCTGCGCATCGGCGGCTATTGGTATCCGCGGGGCGGCATCCCGATCGACGTCTTCTGGCAGACCGGCGAGCCGCCCAAGGCGGTCTGGATCCCCGACCAGGGCGTCGCCTCCTATCGCGGGCGCGGCTGAGACGGAGAGCAACCGAGATAGAGGCGCGGCGCTGCGACCGGGCCGGCAGCGGGGGTGCCCGCCTCCCGGTCCCATTCCAGGTCCGCACGCCGACCCCGATCAGGCCTTGGCGCCGGCGGCGGTGATGTAGCGGCCCGCGCGCGACCGAAACAGGTCGAGCGCCTTGTCGGGAACACGGATCAGGAGCGTCACCGCCTCGGCGCCGTCCTTGCGAGCGAGCACCTCGGTCGAGCGGTGCAGCCAGGCGAGCAACTCGCCTTCGGTCGGCGGAACGCTGAGCCGGAAGCTGGAGCGGTCGCGGTTGAGCCGTTCCTCGATCAGGCCGAGCAACCGGTCGAGACCCTCACCGGTCGCCGCCGAGGCCGGCACGGTCACGAGCCCGTCCGTCTGGGCGCGCTGCCCGTCGGCGACCAGCTTGTCGCGGTAGTCCGGTTCGAGCAGATCGATCTTGTTCAGGACCTCGATCATGCGCTGCGGATCGCGCGGATCGACGCCGAGCTGCCGAAGCACGTCCTCGACGTCGCGCGCCTGGGCGAGGGTATCCTCATGGGCGATGTCGCGCACATGCAGGATCAGGTCGGCCTCGATCACCTCCTCCAGCGTCGCCCGGAAGGCGGCGACCAGGTGGGTCGGCAGATCGGATACGAAGCCGACCGTGTCGGAGAGGATCATCTCGCCGCCATGGGGCAGGCGGACCCGGCGCAAGGTCGGATCAAGGGTGGCGAAGAGCAGGTCCTTGGCGAAGACGCCGGCATCGGTCAGCCGATTGAACAGGGTCGACTTGCCGGCATTGGTGTAGCCGACCAGCGCGACGACCGGATGCGGCACCTTCTTGCGCGTCTTGCGATGCAGCGCGCGCGTGCGGGTGACGCCTTCCAGCTCCTTTTCGAGCTTGGCGATGCGCTCGGTGATGACGCGCCGGTCGGCCTCGATCTGGGTTTCGCCGGGGCCGCCGAGGAAGCCGAAGCCGCCGCGCTGGCGCTCCAGATGGGTCCAGGAACGCACCAGGCGACTCTTCTGGTAGTTCAGATGTGCCAGTTCGACCTGCAGCCGGCCCTCGCGCGTGCGGGCCCGCTCGCCGAAGATTTCCAGGATCAGGCCGGTGCGGTCGAGCACCTTGGCGTTCCAGGCCTTTTCCAGGTTGCGCTGCTGGATCGGCGAGAGCGGATGGTCGACGATCACCAAGCCGACGCCGTTGGCCTCGACCGAGGCCTTGATCTCATCGACCTTGCCCTGGCCGATCAGCGTCGCCGGGCGCGGCTGGGCGAGCCGCACGACCACGCTTTCGACCACGTCGAGGTCGATCGCCGCCGCCAGGCCGACGGCCTCCTCCCGGCGCGCCGCCACGGAGCGCTGAGGGCGCGGCGTCTCGCCGGTCTCGGACGGTTCGGCGCGTTCGCGGATGTCGGTGCGGACCGGGACGACCACGATCGCGCGCACGGCTTCGGCCAGCCGCGACTGCGCAGTCCGGCCCGCGCTGCGGCGGCCGGTCGATTCGATCGGGTCGGTATCGGAGATGTCGCTGTCGGAGGCGCTTCCGTCGGGCGGGACGGGGGCTTGGCCGGCCTGCGGCCCGATCCCCGTCCGGTTGGCGTCGTCGCCGGGGCTGCTACCGCTACCGCCGCCGGCGCGCTTGCGCGTCAATCGTTCACCCGTCCGCCGGCTTCGTCAGGTTCGAAAAGTTGCAGCGGCGCGCCCGGCATCACCGTCGAGATGGCGTGCTTGTAGACGAGCTGCGAATGCCCGTCCCGACGCAGGAGAACGCAGAAGTTGTCGAACCAGGTGACGACTCCCTGGAGCTTGACGCCATTCACCAAAAAGATCGTGACCGGTGTCTTGTTCTTGCGAACGTAATTGAGGAACGTATCCTGAAGGTTTTGTGCGCGGTCTGCCATTGTTGTTTCGACCTTATGTTATGATGATTGCTGGTCGTGATTTTTGTCGAACCACCGGCATCGCAGGCAAGGGAACGGTCAGGCGAACCAACGCGCCACGATGCGGTGCCATTATAACGGCAGCCCGGGGTCTTCGTCCAGAACATGCAAGGCTGCTTCCTCTTGCAGATTGACGGAGGCCAGCCATGCCGCGCCGACGGTCGGGACCGTCGGCCGGGTTGAACAGGTGCCGACGGACAGCCGCGCACGGTTTGGCACCCCGGGACCTGGGCGGTCCGGGGCGGCCGGGCTGCGGGCCGGCGACGCCGGCCTCGACAGGCGGACCGGACTATTTGCCGGGTGGCTGGCCGACATAGCTCGCCGGCGTGCAGGCGAGGCCGGCGCCCTTGGCGGCGATGCAATATTTGAGCGCCTCGGCCGGGGACGGGAACGGGCCGCCGACCAGCCGCACCTCGATCCCGTCGCCGGTCTCGCGCGCCTGGGCCAAGGGGTGGTAGCCCTTGGTCAGCTTCGGCAGGCGGGCGTCGATGTCGAGCCAGGCCTTGCGCAACTGGACCAGCGACCGGTACCCGCCGAGATCGACGCCGTAATCGCCGCGTCCGGGGGCGACCGTCGGGACGGTGCCGGTGGTCTCCGGCGCACGGCCGCCGGGATCGGGTGCCTGGTCCGACCGAACGCCGATCGTGATGGAGGGATTGGCGGTGATCCGCCCCGGCGCGGCGGATGCGGATGGCGCGGCGGGCGCCGGAAGAGCTGCCTGCGGGGCACCGCCCTGGCCCTGCGGGGCGGGCGGCAGGGCCGGCACCGGCGTCGGCGCGGCCGTCGAGGCGCCATTGCCGGACGCCGGCGGGCCACCGCTGGCGGGCAAGGTCGCGGCTGACGGGCCTGCCGGGAGCGACGGGCGGAACTCGCCCGGCTTGATGTCGCCGGGTCGAGGATCGACACGCGTCAGACCCGGGTCCGAGGCCGGATGGCGTCCCGGCGCCGGCGGCCTGGAAGGGTCGGGCCGGATGTCTGAGGTCGCCGGCGCCGCGGCGGCACCCTCCGGCGCCCTGGCGGCGTCGGGGACTGGCCGGCGGGCGACGGAGGTCAGGCCGGCGGTCAGAATGGTCGCCTGGTCCTCGAGCAGAGTGACGCGCTGGCTGAGGAGATCGAACTTCTGGTCGGCCCTGCCGACCAGACGGCGCAGATCGAGCACCTCCTGGCGCAGCATTTCGACTTCGCCGGCCAGCGCGATCGGGTCTCCGCCGCCGCCCGCACTCGGCCGCGTGCGACCATGGAACTGCGGGTTGACCGGTGTGCCGATCGTGCCGGTATTCTCGGGCCCGTCCTGGCGGCTGGCCGTGGCCGGGCGCTGCGGCGCATATTGCCAGGCGGCGAACCCCGTCAGCACGGCCATCACGGCCACGAAACCCCATGCGGCGAGCGTGAAGACGCTCGTCGCCGCATAGGCCCGCTCGGCCTCGATCTGCTTCAAAGGGTCCTGCAGCAGGGCCGCCACGGGCGCCGATCCTTCCCCGAATCTCTCCGGGCGAGGATATCACCAAGCCCGCAGGCCAAGTCAGCCGAAGACGAAGTCGATGATCAGCTTGATGTTCAGGGCGATGATCACCGCGGCGATCACCCCGGCGGACACCGACAGCCACCGGGGGGCGACCAGCGCACCCATCTTGGCCCGGTCGGCGGTGAACAGGACCAGTGGCACGACCGCGAAGGGAAGCTGCAGGCTGAGGATCACCTGACTGAGGATCAGGAGCTTGCCCGTCCCGGCCTCGCCATAGGCGATCGTGACGCCGGCCGCCGGCAGAATGGCGAGCGACCGTGTGACCAGGCGGCGCAGCCATTGCGGCAGCTGGATGCGCAGGAAGCCTTCCATCACGATCTGGCCGGCCAGCGTTGCCGTGACCGTCGAGTTGAGGCCGCAGCAGAGGAGGGCGATGGCGAACAGCGTCGGTGCCATGCTGCTGCCGAGGAGCGGCGCCAGCAGCGAATGCGCGTCGCCGAGTTCGGCGACCTCGCTGCGGCCGGTGGCGTGGAAGGAGCCGGCGGCCAGGATCAGGATCGATGCATTGATGGTCAGTGCGAACATCAGCGCGACGGTGGAATCGATCGTGATGTAGCGCAGTGCCTGCCGCTTCTCGGCCAGGCCATCGCCGAACTTGCGCGTGCCAACGATGCCGGAATGAAGATAGAGATTGTGCGGCATCACGGTCGCACCGATGATGCCGAGCGCCAGATAGAGCATGTCCGGATCGGTCACGATGCGCGTCGTCGGCGCGAAGCCGCGAATGATGTCGCCGAGGTTGGGCTGCACCATGGCGATCTGTACCGCAAAGCAGGCCGCGATGATCCCCAGCAGGGCAATGATGAAGGCTTCCACCCAACGGAAGCCGAGCACCTGCAGATAGAGGATCAGGAACACGTCGAGCGCCGTCAGCACCACGCCGATCTCGAGCGGGATGCCGAACAGCAGATTGAGGCCGATCGCGGTGCCGATCACCTCGGCCAGGTCCGTGGCGCAGATGGCGAGTTCGGCGAGCAGCCAGAGCGGGCCGCTCAGCCAGCGCGGATAGGCGTCGCGGCAGGCCTGCGCAAGATCGCGTCCGGTGCCGACGGCGAGACGCGCGCAGAGGGACTGCAGCACGATGGCCATGATGTTGGAGAGAAGCGCCACCGTCAGCAGCGCATAGCCGAACTTCGATCCGCCGGCGATCGAGGTCGCCCAGTTGCCCGGATCCATGTAGCCGACGGCGACCAGATAGCCCGGTCCGACGAAGGCGACGGCCTTCCGGAGGTTCGAGCCCGTATTCGGGACCGCGATGGTGCCATGCACCTCGATCAGCGACGGCGTTCCGCGCTCTTCTCTCCAGGCCATGCTGTCTCTCTTTTCCGGATGTCGGCCTTCGCGGGGCGGCGAGGTTCGGCATGATGCGATGGAGGAAGAGGCTAATGCATTTGCAACTCATTCGCAATAAAAACTGTTGCGGCATTGGGGTGCCGCTTCGCAACGTCCGCAGGCAGTGGTGTCGCGATTGCCCTTCCGGCTTGGTGGACAGAGCGTCGCCGCCGTCTTTGTGACTGGCCTGCAACACCGTTTTTCAATGACTTGCCGGCTAGTGTCGACGCCTGCAAATGCCGCTATTCGGACACAAAGCGCCACGAGCGTGCCTGATGGAAATTCCGTATGGCGCGGGCGTTCTATCCGGTGGCCGAAGCCGGCCGAAGGCATTCCCCGCCGTCCATCCGGCTCGAAACGAGGCGGAAGCGACGGGGAGGCGGATCGGCGGCACGAGACGACCGGGGTGCGGCAGTCGGAAGACCGGTTGGCACGAGGCGTCGCAGAGCGGCCGTGCCGAGGGGGATCGGATGGGCGTGGATTCACCGCAGGCCGGCCGGGCGGGCGCCGGCATGGCGGGGTTGCGAAGCCGTCGCATCGTGGCCGAACGGGGTCAGCTCCGGTTTCGGACGATACCGGAATCCGAATCGATTCCGGGTCCTGGATTTCGACCGGCAGGCCGGGCGCCCGGCGCAATGCCGATGGACGCCGGAGTCGTGATTGAGTTGTCGGAAGTCGTCGGCGCCGTTGCGGGCGGGGCCGGCGGGTCCTGGACCGGCCTTCTTCATGGCGAATGCGTGGCCGGGACCGGCCGTACTCTTGCCGAAAACCTCGGTCATGGTCCGGCCAGTGAACTTAAGGACGTTGTTCGCCCCGCCGATCGGCCGCTCCCGCGATCGGGCGTCATGTCCGGCCTTGCAGGCATCCCTGCTTCGACGATCGCGGTCCTGGCGGCCGCGCGGAGAGGGTTCGCGTGCGATGCGGGCCGGAGATCACGCTTCGATGCGGCTGGACCGGCGGCGGTTTCGGACCGGTATCGCTCCGGCACGCCGGCCGACCGCCGGAATGCTGGCGGATGCGGCAGGATAGGACAGGTTGCCGGCATGGCCCATGGCCTGCCGGTGGTGGACGGGATAACGACCGCGGGACGCGGAATGGGGTCCGACGCAGGCCGAATTTCGGTTCGGACGGACGGTGCGGCGCGACATGGGGCGGCGACGTTTCCCGGCGGAAAGGGTGAAGCGATCTGTTATGCGGACGTGTGAGTTTCTTCGCATAGCGAGCCTGTCGGCGGTCGTTCTGGCCGGCGGCGTTCTCTCGCCTGTCTCGGGCGCGGCGGCGCTCGACCCGAGCACCACCGCGCGACCGCCGGAGACCTCGCCGGACGAAGCCTTCAACGCGGGGCGCCGGCTCTACTACCAGGGCAAGAAGGCGGCGGCGGTCTCGGAACTGCAGCGGGCCGGCGAGCGCGGCCATCCGGGCGCGCTCTACCTTCTCGGCCGCATCTATCGCAATGGCGAGGGCGTGCCGCCGAACGACCTGAAGGCGTTCCAGATCTTCAGCCAGATCGCCAACAGTCACGCCGAGGACATGCCGGGATCGCCGGCGGCGCCCTTCGTGGCCAGTGCCTTCGTGGCGCTCGGCTCCTACTACATGACTGGGATCGAGGATTCGTCGATCAAGCCGGATGTCGGCAAGGCGCGCGAGATCTTCACCTATGCGGCGTCGTTCTTCGGCGACGCCGACGCCCAATACAATCTCGGGCGTCTCTATCTCGACGCCGCCGGGCCGGATCGCGATCCGAAGCAGGCGGCCCGCTGGTTGAAGCTCGCCGCCCGCAAGGGGCATCCCGGCGCCATGGCCATGCTCGGCCAGATGCTGTTTTCCGGCGACATCGACATGCCGCGCCGTTCGGTGCAGGGGTTGATGTGGCTGACCATCGCCCGGGCGCGCGCCCAATCGGGAACCGACGAGTGGATCCGCGACGCCCAGGAGCAGGCCTTCTCGGTCGCCAGCGAACCGGAACGACGGCAGGCGGTGCAACTGGCGCAGGACTGGATCGCCAAGAACGGCAACTGAGACCCGGGGCGGGCGAGCCCAACGGGCCTGCTTCCGCCCCGCGAGCGGGGCCGGCTGCCGCAACGGCGATGCCGCCCGGCGCGGCGTCTGTCTTCGGTGGGCCGCCGCCTGCCAGACTGCGGCATCGCGCGAGGCCGGAACCTCGGTTGGCGAGCCTCGTCTATTGGCCGCGGCCGGCGCTGCTGGCGAAGCGCACGGCCTCCTCGGCGGCCCGGAACAGGGCCTTTGCCTTGTTGACGCATTCCTGGTTCTCGGAGGTCGGGACAGAATCGGCCACGATGCCGGCGCCGGCCTGGGCGTACATGACGCCGTCCTTGACCACCGCCGTGCGCAGACAGATGCAGGTATCCATCGCGCCGTCGGCCGAGAAGTAGCCGACGCAGCCGGCATAGAGCCCGCGCTTCTCCTTCTCCAATTCGTCGATGATCTCCATGGCACGGACCTTCGGGGCGCCGGAGACCGTGCCGGCCGGGAAGCCGGCGGCCAGCGCGTCGAGCACGTCGTTGGACGGATCGAGCCGACCGGTCACGTTCGAGACGATGTGCATGACGTGGCTATAATATTCCAAGAAGAAGCGGTCGGTGACCTTCACGGTGCCGATCTCCGCGACCCGGCCGACATCGTTGCGTCCGAGGTCGAGCAGCATCAGGTGCTCGCTGAGTTCCTTCGGATCGGCCAGCAGTTCCGCGCCGAGGGCCTTGTCCTCTTCGGGCGTCCGCCCGCGCGGTCGCGTGCCGGCGATCGGGCGGATGGTCACGTCACCGTCGCGCACGCGGACCAGGATCTCGGGCGACGACCCGGCAACCGCGAAGCTGCCGAAATCGAGGAAATACAGGAAGGGTGCCGGGTTGACGCGGCGCAGGGCCCGGTAGAGCGCGAAGGGCGGCAGCGCGAAGGGCGCGGAGAAGCGCTGCGACAGCACGACCTGGAAGATGTCGCCGGCGCGGATATAGTCCTTCGCCTTGGCGACCATGCCGAGATAGTCCGCCTCCGACGTGTTGGAGACCATCGGCACGTCGAGGGCCACGTCGCCAAGCTGATAGGCGGCCTTGTCGATCGGGCGGTCGAGCGTGTCGATCACGTCGGTCAGCCGTTCGACGGCGCGCGCATGTGCCTGCGGGGCAGAAAGACCCGCCTCCGGGCGGACCTGAGTCACGACGGTGATCTCGTCCTTGATCGCGTCGAACACCAGAATGGTGCGCGGGCGGACCAGGATCGCGTCGGGGATGCCGACGGGATCTGGATTCGGAGCGGCAAGGTCCTCCATCTGGCGGACCATGTCGTAGCCGAGATAGCCGAACATGCCGGCCGCCATCGGCGGCAATCCCTTCGGCAGCGGAAACTCGCTCTCGTGAATGAGCGCGCGCAGCGCATCGAGCGAGCAACCCGGCACCGGCTCGAAGGCGTCCCGGTCGCTGGCGAAGCGGCGGTTGACCGCGCCGGCCTCGCCGACCGCGCGGAAGACCAGATCCGGGTCGAGCCCGATCATCGAATACCGGCCCCGCACGGCGCCGCCTTCGACCGATTCGAGCAGGAAGCAATGGTCGCGCGCGCCGCAGAGCTTCAGATAGGCGGAGACCGGGGTTTCGAGATCGGCGACCAGCGTCGTCCAGACCACGGTCGGCCGACCGGCCGCATAGGCTTCGACGACGCGTTCCTCACCCGGTTCGATGCGCATGGAGCGGATCCGTCACTGGTTCGGGCTGTTGCCGACCAGGCGGGACAGCACTTGCTGGTTGACCGAGAAGCCGACATCGCTGCGCAGCTGGCGGATATATTGCTCCTGCAGCGAGTTCTGAATGTCGGTGGCGATCTGCTTGTCGAGCGCGCGGCTGGTGTCGGTGTCGCCGAAGAAGACCGCCTCGTTGACCTCCTTGACGCGGATCACGAAGCGGCTGCCGTCCTCGCCGAGGGCCGTCGTGGCGGTGCCCTCGGGACCCGAGAAGGCGGCCGACACGACGCCGGCACCAAGGCCTTCGGCAGGCTCGCCCCGCTTCAGCGCCGGCGAGGTCTTGACCTCCAGCCCCGCCGACGTCGCGACCTCTTCGATCGGCTCGCCCTTTTCGATTCGCGCGGTCAGTTCCACCGCTTTGGCGGCGAGCCGGGCGCGCAACTGGTCGGCCTTCCAGCGGGCCGTGGCCTCGGCGGTCACTTCGTCGAGAGGGCGGTCGCGCGCGGGCGTGATGGCGGTCACTTCAAACCAGACGAAGCCATTGGCGCCATGCGGGATGGTGTCGTTCTCGACGCCGACGTCGCTTTCGAACGCCGCCGGAATGAGCTTGGCCGCCTCGGGCAGCCCGGTCGGCGAGGATCCGTCCGGCGCGCGGCCGGTGCGGTCGAACTCGACGGTCATAGCCTTCAGATCGAAGCGCTTGGCGACCTCGTCGAGATGGGCGCCGCCGGCGCGGGCATCTTCGATTTGGTCGTGCCGGGACATGATCTCGTTGACGGCCCGCTCGCGTGCGACTTCGGCCTTGAGCTGATTCTTGACCTCCTCGAACGGCTTCTGGCCGGCCGGCTTGATCTCCATCAGACGCAGCATCACGGTCCGGAAGCGGCCCTTGACCACGCCGGTCACGTCGCCGTCCTTGGCCAACGCGAAGGCTGCATCGCCGACCGCCGGATCGAGGAAGCCGGCCTTGCTCAAGAGCCCCAGATCGGCATCCTCGGCCTTGATCGAGCGCTCGGCGAGCAGATCGTCGAAGCTCTTGCCGGACTTCAGAAGCGCGGACGCCGCCTCGGCCTCCTCCGGCTTGTCGAAGGCGATCTGCTGCACGCGCCGCTTCTCCGGATCGCCGAAGCGGCCGGGATTGCGCTGGTAGGCGGCCTTGGCGTCGTCGTCGGTCACGTCGCCGGGCCGGGCGATGGTCTCCGGGTCGATCGCAAGCGCCACGACCTTGCGGTATTCGGGCGCCCGGAACTGGACCTTGCGCTCCTCGAAATAGGTCTTCAGCACGTCCGGCGCCGGATCGGCGATGTCTCCGACGATGGCCGGAGTCAATTGCATATAGGAAACGACCCGCTCCTCGTTGCGGTAGGCATTGGCGGCCTCCAGCAGCATCTTCGGTGCCGGCATCGGGCCGGCGACGGCCTCGATCAACTGGCTGCGGATGGCGCTGTCGCGGGCGAGGGCGACATATTGATCTTCCGACCAGCCGTTGCTCTGCAGGATCTGGCTGAACCGGCCGCGCGAAAACTGGCCGCCGGCCTGGAAGGTCGGGTCGGCCTGGATCTGTCGCACGAGTTCAATGTCGGACACGCCGACGCCGAGCCGACGGGCGGTATCCAGAATCGCGGCGTCGGTCACCATCTGGCTGATCAGCAGCCCCGGCAGGCCGGCCCGGTTCGCCTCGTCACGGGTCATCGGCTTGCCGCGGCGCCGGCTGATCGTGTCGAGCTCGCGCCGATAGGCCTGGTCGAAGGCCGTGGTGGTCACCTTCTGACTGCCGACGGTGGCCACGGTATTGCCGCCGAAGCCGCGGAACACGTCCGAGACGCCCCAGAAAACGCCGAAGCTGACGATGAGAAGCGCAAGCAGAAGCTTGGCGATCCACGTGGAGGCGCCGCGGCGCATGGAGTCGAGCATGGACTGGGACCGGTTCCTGGTCTGACGAGCGGGGACCCCCGCGAGCGGCGCGGATCATAGGGAGACCGCCCGACAAGGGCAAGGCGCGCCGAACGTGCACGGATCCGCGGGGTACCGGGGCCTCGCGAGCGGGCTCGTGGAGGTCTTCGGTCCGGCCGGCACGCCTTTCGGCGGCCTTCCGACCGTCGGAGCGGTCTGGTAAGCCGGCGGCATCAGAAGACGCGTGGAGGAGATGGGCATGAAGCCGCTGGTCGCCGGGAACTGGAAGATGAACGGGCTCTCGGCCTCGCTGGCCGAGATCGACCGGATGGCCGCCGGCTTCGACGCCGCGCTGGCTGGACGGATCGACCTGATGGTCTGTCCACCCGCGACCCTCCTGGCGGCCCTGGCGGCACGCGCGGCGACGACCGGGATCGCGGTCGGCGGGCAGGACTGCCACCCTGCGGCCTCGGGCGCGCATACCGGCGATATCGCTGCGGAGATGATCGCCGATGCCGGCGGCACGGCCGTGATCGTCGGCCATTCCGAACGCCGCTCCGATCATGGCGAGTCCGACGCCGTCGTGAAGGCCAAGGCCGAGGCGGCCCTGCGCGCCGGCCTGACCGCCATCGTCTGCATCGGCGAGACGCGCGCCGAGCGCGAGGCCGGTCGCACGCTGGATGTGGTCGGCGGCCAGTTGGCCGGCTCGCTGCCGGACGGGGCCCATGCCGGCAATCTGGTGGTCGCCTACGAGCCGGTCTGGGCGATCGGCACGGGGCTGACGCCGACGCCGGCCGACGTGGCGGAGGTGCATGGCTTCCTGCGCGGCCGCCTCGTTGTCCTGCTCGGTGCGGAGGGCAGCAATGTCCGCATTCTTTACGGCGGCTCGGTCAAGCCGTCGAATGCGGCGGAGTTGATGGCCGTGCCGGACGTGAACGGCGCGCTGGTCGGCGGCGCCAGCCTGAAGGCGGCGGATTTCCTGGGAATCGCCGCCGCCTATCGGTGACGGCACCGAGGCGCCGGCGCATTGTTGTGCGCCGTCCGCGCTTGCCGCATCGCGCGGGTTGGCAACCGGCCGCGCGATCGTGTATGACGCATCCGAATTGCGCCGCCGCTGGCGGCTCCCTATCTGATGCCGAGCGGGATCGAACCACGGTCCGGCTCGGCATGCGTTCGTGCAATCACATCCCCTGGACGCCAGCGGCCCACGGGACTACCGGGACGATTCGATGGAAACCGTCATCATCGTCATTCATCTGATGATCGTGATCGCGCTGGTCGGCGCGGTTCTGATCCAGAAGTCGGAGGGCGGCGCGCTTGGCATCGGCGGCGGCGGCGGCTTCATGTCGTCGCGCGGCACCGCCAACGTGCTCACCCGTACGACGGGCTTCCTCGCGGCCGGCTTCTTCGCGACCTCGCTGCTTCTCGGCGTGCTGGCCTCCAGCCATCGCGGCGAGCGGCCCTCCTCGATCCTCGACAAGGCCCCGGCCGCAGCCGGCGCTCCGGCGACCCCGGGCACTCCGGCGGCTCCCGGCGCCACGCCCGCACCGGGCACCGGCCAGGGCGGCGTCCTCGATCAGCTGATGCAGCAGCAGCAGCGCGGCCCGGCAGCGCCCGCCAACCCGCAGTAGCGGGAAGGCGGCCTCGGGTCCGCGTACGGGATGCCGGCCGGTCGGCCGGCGTGCCGGACCGGGTCGCCGGCGCTGGGCAGGATGCTCGCGTGAGTGGCCTTCGGGCCCGCGCGGGCGCGGCGTTTTGGAATGCGACTCATCGTCGGATGGCGCAACCGGGCCCCGGAGGGCTGACCGGCGCCCTCCATGTTTTTATTTTGAACGTTGCGGCGCCTCTTCGCGAATCGGCCCGCACGTGGTTAGGTCGAGGCCCATGGCGCGGTACGTCTTCATCACCGGCGGCGTGGTTTCTTCCCTGGGCAAGGGCCTCGCTTCAGCGGCTCTCGGAGCCTGTCTCCAGGCGCGCGGCTACAAGGTCCGCCTGCGCAAGCTGGATCCCTATCTCAACGTCGATCCCGGCACGATGTCGCCCTACCAGCATGGCGAGTGTTTCGTGACCGACGACGGCGCCGAGACCGATCTCGATCTCGGCCACTACGAGCGGTTCACGGGGCGTCCCGCCAACCGCCAGGACAACATCACCACCGGCCGGATCTATCAGGACATTCTCGCCAAGGAGCGCCGCGGCGACTATCTCGGCGGCACCGTCCAGGTGATCCCGCATGTCACCGACGCGATCAAGGATTTCGTCGTCACCGGCAATGACGGCTACGATTTCGTCCTGGTCGAGATCGGCGGCACCGTCGGCGACATCGAGGGCCTGCCCTTCTTCGAGGCGATCCGTCAGCTCGGCAACGATCTGCCGCGCGGCCATGCCGTCTATATCCACCTGACGCTGATGCCCTATATCCCGAGCGCGGGCGAGCTGAAGACCAAGCCGACGCAGCATTCGGTCAAGGAACTGCGCTCGATCGGCATCCAGCCGGACATCCTGCTGGTCCGCGCCGATCGGGAGATCCCCGAGTCGGAGCGCAAGAAGCTCTCGCTGTTCTGCAACGTCCGCCCCTCCGCCGTGATCCAGGCGCTCGACGTTCCCTCCATCTACGACGTGCCAATCGCCTATCACCGCGAAGGGCTCGACGACGAGGTGTTGGCCGCCTTCGGGATCACCGGCGCGCCGAAGCCGAATCTGGAGCGCTGGCAGGACATCTCCCAGCGCATCCACAATCCGGAAGGCCGGGTCACCATCGCGGTGGTCGGCAAGTATACCGGCC
Organism: Prosthecodimorpha staleyi; assembly: GCF_018729455.1. Taxonomy (NCBI): domain Bacteria; kingdom Pseudomonadati; phylum Pseudomonadota; class Alphaproteobacteria; order Hyphomicrobiales; family Ancalomicrobiaceae; genus Prosthecodimorpha; species Prosthecodimorpha staleyi. The sequence goes on from NZ_JAHHZF010000014.1 coordinate 114,884, forward strand.
TCAAGGATGCCTATAAGTCGCTGATCGAGGCGCTGACCCATGGCGGCATCGCCAACCGGGTCAAGGTCGACATCGACTGGATCGAATCGGAGATCTTCGAGAAGGAGGATCCGGCACCGTTCCTGGAGCATGTCCACGGCATCCTGGTGCCGGGCGGCTTCGGCAAGCGCGGCACCGAAGGCAAGATCGCGGCCGCCGGCTACGCCCGCCGGCGCGGCATCCCCTATTTCGGCATCTGCTTCGGCATGCAGATGGCGGTGATCGAGGCGGCGCGCAGCCTGGCCGGCGTCGAAGGCGCCAATTCCAGCGAATTCGGCCCCTGCGACGAGCCGGTCGTCGGCCTCCTGACCGAATGGGCGCGCGGCAACGAGCTGGAGCGGCGCGCCGAGGGCGGCGATCTTGGCGGCACCATGCGGCTCGGGGCCTATACGGCCAAGCTCGCGGCCGGTTCCAAGATCGCGGCCTGCTACGGCGCGACCGAAATCTCCGAACGCCATCGGCATCGCTACGAGGTCAACATCGCCTATCGCGACCGTCTGGAAGCGAACGGCATGCGCTTCGCCGGCATGTCGCCGGACGGCGTGCTGCCCGAGACGGTCGAACTGGTCGACCATCCCTGGTTCGTCGGTGTCCAGTATCATCCCGAACTGAAGAGCCGGCCCTTCGAGCCGCACCCGCTCTTCAAGGCCTTCGTCGCCGCCGCCAAGACGCAGAGCCGGCTGGTCTGAGAGACACCGCAGGGCCGGCCTGACCGGGCCGGCCTCGGCCCTCCACAGGCCTTGCGGGAACTTCTGAAAATGCAAAGGGCCGGAGGCGGTTTGCCGCCTCCGGCCCTTGTCGTCTTTCAAGGCCGGACGATCACTTCTCGCCCATGCCCTTCAGGATCGGGTTCCAGCGGGCGACTTCGCTTTCGACCAGCTTCTGCAGCGCGTCCGGCGTGCGGCCGGCCTTGTCGGGGATGACGCCGCCGAGTTCGAGCAGGCGCTTGCGGGTGTTCTCGTCGTCGAGCGCCTTGTCGAGCGCGGCGGCCAGCTTGGCGACGATCGGGGCCGGGGTGCCCTTCGGGGCGAAGACCGCGTTCCAGGCCGAGACCTGGTAGTCGGGCAGGCCGGCTTCCTTGGTGGTCGGCACGTTCGGCAGGGCCGGGGAGCGCTCCGGGGTGGCGATCGCATAGGCCTTGATGGTGCCGGCGGCGATCTGCGGGGCGACGTTGACGATCTGGTCGGCCATGTAGTCGACCGAATTGGCCATCAGGTCGTTCAGCGCCGGGCCGGTGCCGCGATAGGCGATCATGGCCGGCTTGATGCCGAGCTGGGCATTGAGCAGCACGCCGGTCGAATGAGAGACCGAACCGACGCCGGCATGGGCCATGTTGATCTTGGCCTCGTTGGCCTTCACATAGGCGATGAAGCCCTTCAGGTCCGGCGCCGGGAAGTCCTTCTTGGCGACGATCAGGATCGGCGTGCCGGCGGCCAGCCCGATCGGGGCGAAGTCCTTGGCCGGATCATATTTGAGGTTGGGATAGAGGGCCGGCGCGGCGCCGTGGGTGCCCATGTGGCCCATCATGATCGTGTAGCCGTCCGGGGCCGCCTGGGCGCCGCGCGTGATGCCGGTGGTGCCTCCAGCGCCGGCGACGTTCTCGACCACGACCTGCTGGCCGAGCGTCTTCGACATGTGGTCGCCGACGATGCGCGCCACCACGTCGGTGGGTCCGCCCGCGGCGAAGGGCACGATCATGGTGACCTGACGGACCGGATAGTTGTCCTGAGCCAGGGCTGCGGTGCCGAAGCCGACCACGGCGGCGACGGCGATAAGCAAGGATTTCATCGAGGTACCTCCCATTGTTGATTTGAAGCGCGAAGTCCCGGCCGTCACTCGGTGAAGACCTCGTCGCGTTCCCGGCGGATCGACGGGAGCAGGGCGACGGCGAGCGCCGCGAAGGCGATCACAAGCAGCACGGCACTGATCGGACGTTCGAGGAAGATCATCGGATCGCCGCGCGACAGCGACAACGCGCGACGGAGGTTTTCTTCCATCAGCTTGCCGAGCACGAAGCCGAGCAGCAGCGGCGCCGGTTCGAAGCCGACCTTGATGAAGCCGTAGCCGATCAGCCCGAACAGCGCGATCAGCATCACGTCGATCGGCTGCGAGCCGATCGAATAGATACCGATGCCGCAGAAGATCAGGATCGAGGGGAACAGCAGCCGGTAGGGCACCTTCAGCAGCCGGACCCACAGGCCGACCAGCGGAAGGTTGATGATCAGCAGCATCAGGTTGCCGACCCACATCGAGGCGATCATGCCCCAGAACAGGTTCGGGTTCTTGGTCATCACCTGCGGGCCGGGAATGATGCCCTTGATGGTCATGGCGCCGACCATCAGGGCCATCACGGCGTTGGGCGGGATGCCGAGCGTCAGGAGCGGGATGAACGAGGTCTGCGCGCCGGCATTGTTGGCACTTTCCGGGCCGGCGACGCCCTCGATGGCGCCGCGGCCGAAGCGGCTCGGGTCGCGCGCGATCTTCTTTTCGACCGCATAGGAGGCGAACGGGCCGAGCACCGCGCCGTTGCCGGGTAGAATACCGAGCACGGCGCCGAGAGCCGTGCCGCGCAGCACGGGATTGACGCAGTCCTTGAGGTCCTGGAGGCTCGGCAGCAGGCGGCCGATCGGCCGGCGGACCACGTCGCGCGACTCGCTCTCCTCCAGGCTGCGCAGGATCTCGGCGATGCCGAACAGGCCCATCGCCAGCACCGCGAAATCGATGCCCTCGGCCAGGAAGGCGAGGCCGAAGGTCATCCGCTCCTCGCCGGTCTCCAGGTCGTTGCCGATGGTCGAGAGCAGCACGCCGAGCACGATCATCGAGATCGCCTTCAAGATCGAGCCGCGGGCCAGCACGACCGCGAAGACGAGCCCCATGACCATCAGCGAGAAGTATTCGGGTGCGGTGAACAGCAGCGCGAGCCGGCTGAGCGGCGCGCCGAGCGCGGCGATCAGCAGGGTCGCGACCGTGCCGGCGAAGAAGGAGCCGATCGCCGCGACGCCGAGCGCGATGCCGGCCCGCCCGTTGCGGGCCATCATGTGGCCGTCGATGGCGGTGACGACCGAGGTCGCCTCGCCGGGGATGTTGACCAGGATGGCGGTGGTCGAGCCGCCATACTGGGCGCCGTAATAGATGCCGGCGAGCATGATCAGCGCGCCGACCGGGTCGATGTTGAAGGTGATCGGCAGCAGCATCGCGATCGTGGCGATCGGGCCGACGCCCGGCAGGACGCCGATCAGCGTGCCGACCAGGCAGCCGATGAAGCACAGCAGGATGTTCTGCAGCGTCAGGGCGACGCCGAAGCCGAGCGCCAGATTGGCGAGGAAATCAGACATGGGCCTTCTCCCGGCGAGCCGCGGCGAAGGCCGGGATGGCGGTCAGGGCGCCGAGCACCACATAGGCGCCGGCGATCGCGCGCAGGACGTCGTGATGCGACCAGCCGGCCGGGATGCGGTCCTGCAGGGCCTGCGGATAGACCGGGATGGCCAGATTGAGCAGGTCGCCGAACAGGATGATGCAGAAGGCGGTCAGGATGAGAGAGAGCGGGATCAGTTCGAGGAGGCGGGATTGCGGGCTCGCCTGCCCGCCGATCAGCATGGCGAGCGGCCCGGCGACCGCCAGGCCGAGGCCGGGCGTTACCACGAAACCGAGATCGAACGGCCGGATCGTCAGTCCGAACACGACCAGGCCGAGCGGAATCAGGATGGCCGGGCGCAGGTGCAGCCCTTCGACACGGGCATCCGGCTTCACGAACCCGAACACGACCAGAAGCAGGCCGCACAGCCCGAGCAGGGCCGCCAGCATCTTCGGCATCATGGCCGGCCCCATGGCCCGCATGGTGCCGGCGGAGAGCGGAGAGATCACCCACCAGGCGAAAACCGCCAATGCGATCAAAACGATGCCGCCGAGAATGCTCTGGTTCATTCCGCCGCGCCTGTCCGGCGCCGGACTCCCCTCGTGACCTGCCATCCCGGCCCTCCCATTGCTGCAGCGCGGAAGGTCCGGTCATTGCCGTCCCGAGACTTTCCGCACCGCGCCTCCCGGGCTCTTCATAGCAGACCTGAGGAGTAAGGAAACAGATAGCTCTCAGGGGCTTGCCGGGGCGACCGCCAGCGGAACCCGGATCGGCATGGCCGGATCGGAATCCTTGATGAGCGCTTCGACCGGAACATAGACGAGATCGTAGTCGCCCGTCTCGTCCGGTGCCTGCAGGCGGGCGGTTCGGGCGCGCGCTGCGAGCGTCGCCACCGGGGCATCCGACAGGCTGGTATAGCCGCGCCGCACGATCGCGATCCGGTCGCCTTCGGCTGCCGGCAGCGAGACGGCGAGATCGAGCCAGGTCCCGGGGCGCACATCGCGCGGCGGGGCGACGAAGTCGGGGCCGCCTGTGACCTCGATCACCCGTTCGGCAACCGGCAGGTCGGCCTGGCCGACATGGACCAGCCGCAACTGGCTGCGCCCCGGCGGCAGGCGCCACAGCGCCCGCGTCGGACCGGGTGTCGTCACCGTATCGGTCGGCCGGAAGCCGGGCCAGCCGGCGGGAACGAAGGGGCGGATCTCGAGCCGCAGTGCCGCCGGCACCTCGCTCGCCCAGCCGAGTTCGACCGGCTCGCGGAAGCGCGCCGACGCCGGCCCGATCACCCGGACGGCGGTCGGGGCAACCTCCAGGGTCGTCTCGGCCAGGGGGGCGTCGTCACCGTTGATCTCCAGCCTGAACCGTCCGCCGGAGAGCGGCGCGACGAAGTCGATCGTCTTGCCGGCATCGACGAAGCCGGAGGCGACGTTGCGGCGATCGCCCTCGGCCTCGCGCATCCCCCAGGTCGCCGGACGGGCGAAGCTGCCGGTGACCGGAAGCCTCAGAGAATCGCCCCCGCGAATCCGTTCGGGCAGATCGATCCGGGCGTCGCTCGGGCCGACCTCGACCACCCAACGCGCCACCCGCAGGATCGGCGCGCAGGACAGATAGGACGCGATATGGCGCCCGGGCCGGGCGCTTGCCTCCAGGCTGACCTCGCGTCGCGCACCGAGCGCTTCGGCCTTGCGGGGATCGCCGCCGCGCGCGCCGACGCGGGCCATCACGGCGAGGCCGTCGGGTGCCGCCGGGTTCGACCAGGCGAGCCGGATGCGGCTCGCGGCCGGGGGCATGGCCTCGACCGGGACGGGCTCGATCGCCGGCGCGATCCGGTCGAGCGGGATCGTCATCTCGGCCTGACCGCCCTCGACGACCGTGGCGGTCGCCTCGCCCCAGCGCATCGGCTGCGTCCCGAGCGCGACACGGAAACGATAGGCGCCGGCCGGCAGCGTCATCGCGGTGCCCGATGGGACCTGCTCCAGAAAACGATCGTCCGGATCGCGGATCGCCGCCACCTGCGCGGCCGCGGCCACCGCACCATCGCGCGGATCGAGGGCGCGGACCGTGATCGTGCCGCGCGGCGCGTTCAGGAGTTCGTCGCGCGAGAACAGGGCCGGGATGCCGTACCAGGGCATGAACACGGTCAGGAACAGGGCGCCGGTCGGGTTCGGCCCGCGCACCGGGCGGAAGCCGCCGGCCGGGCATTTCGGCGCGACGGGGGCGCCGAAAGCGGCCGGCACCGGGCCCGCGAAGGCCGCCGGGACCTCCGCCTCGTCGCTCCAGGCGGTCGGTGCCGCCTCCCAGCCCTTGAACAGGTCGCGCAGCACGAAGCTGGCGAAGGCCAGGAAGGCGAGGCCGGCCAGGGCGGCGAGCCCGAACAGCCAGGCGACGAGCTTCAATAGAAAGCGCATGGGCGGCAGCACTCCGGCGGACTCGGGATCGCTTCGGGCGGACGGCGGATGCAATCTGCCACAGCCGGGGCGCCCCTGTCCGATGCCGGCCGGGGCGTCGGGCGGCATGTCGATTGCTTTTTGGGGCGCCGGTCCGGCGGGGAGGGGCGGGACCGGGGAGCGCGATGCCGAGGCGGATCGCGATGCCTGTATGTCGATGGCCGGTGCGCGAATATGAAACGGCCCCGCGGTGGCGAACCGGGGGCCGTTCGATGACCGGAGACCTGATGGGCGTCAGGCGGCCTTGAGCTGCTCGACGAAGAGATTGACTTCCTTCTGCAGGTCCTTGGCCTGGCCCGACAGGGTGCCGGAGAGGCCCATCAGCTGGTTGGAGGCGGCGCCGGTCATCTCGGCGGCGCGGCCGACGCCGGTGATGTTCTCGGTCACCTGCTCGGTGCCGCGGGCGGCGAGCTGGGTGTTGGACGAGATCTCGCCGGTCGCGGCGCTCTGCTGCTCGATCGCCGAGGCGATGGCCGACGAGATGGCCTGGATGTCGGCGACGGTGCCGACGATCTTCTCGATCGCGCCGACCGTGCGGTTGGTGGCAAGCTGGATTTCGCCGATCTTGCCGCCGATCTCCTCGGTCGCCTTAGCGGTCTGGGCCGCCAGTTGCTTGACCTCGGAGGCGACCACCGCAAAGCCGCGGCCGGCCTCGCCGGCCCGCGCCGCCTCGATGGTGGCGTTGAGGGCGAGCAGGTTGGTCTGGCCGGCGATGTTGTTGATCAGATCGATGACCTCGCCGATCTTGTCGGCGGCCTGCGACAGGGCCTTCACGTCCATCTCGGTGCGGGCGGCCTCGTCGGCGGCGACCTTGGCGACGGAGTTGGACTTGGCGACCTGGCCGGCGATCTCGCGGATCGAGGTCGACATTTCCTCGGTCGAGGCCGCCACCGTCTGGACGTTGGTGGAGGCTTCCTCGGCGGCGCCGGACACGGCCTGGGCCTGCCGGCTGGTCTCCTCGGCGGTGGCCGAGAGATTGCGCGCGGCATCGGAGACTTCGCCGGACGACTTGGCGAAGGCGGTCGCGATCGCCTCCATCCGGGAGACGAACTGCTCGGCAAGCGTGCCGCGCTTCCTGATACGTTCCTGCTCGGCAGCGGCGGCAGCCTCCTGCGCCCGACGCTGGCGTTCGGCCTCGGCGAGGGCGGACCTGAACGACTCCAGGCCACGGGCGAACTGGCCGACCTCGTCCCGCCGCTCGGTATTCTCGACCGTCACCGAGTAGTCGCCCTTGCCGATCGTCGCCATGGTCTGCAGCAGGCGGGCGATCGGGGTGGAGACGGTGGCGCGCACGATCATGATGGCGAGGCCGACCACCAGAATGGTGGCCAGCACCATGCCGAGCAGCGTCATCATCGAGACCGAGCTGGCCATGGCGGAGTTGTCGTCGCTCATCTTGTCGACGGCGGCGATCAGAACGTCGTTGAACTTGACCAGCCGTCCCTGAGCGTCTCGCAACTGCGGCTCGCAGTCGGAGATCAACTTGGCCAGGGCCTTCTGATTTTCCGTCGGATCGGTCGATTGTGACATCCGGGCGACGTCGCCGCAGACACCGTTCATGACCGACCGGACTCCGCTCGTCAGCGCATCGAGATCGGCCGCCTTTGCGGGCATCGACGTCCGCGCCTTGCCGAGATTCTCCTCGAACTGCTCCAGAGCCTTGCGACGGTTCCCCGTCATCTGTTGGTTCGTGGCCTCGGTGGTGGCAGCGGCATTGCCGTAGAGCGAGGCGATCAGGTCCGAGATGTTCCGGTTGGCGCGCGCGACATAGACGGTCGCGTTGGATTCGGCGGCCAGAAGACGCGAATAGGCCTCGTCGATCGTCTTCATCGAGTGGGTCGCATACAGAATGCCACCCATTGACGTTAGAGCCAGCAGGAGCAGCAGGGCGGTGATCTTGGTGGCAAGCGTCAGATCTTTGAATGACATCGGTTCCCCCATCCCATTTTGGGTGTCTCTGTCAGCTTGGAGGATCATGGTTAAGAATCACTAAAAAGCTGCCGGAGCCAAATCGTTGCCGCACGCCATTCGTGCTTTCGTCTATATGAAAAGATGATGGCGCGAGTACAATTATGTGAAACTTAAATATTCCGGTTCTGGACTGTGAAAATGAAACAGCCCCGAGCGCTGAACCCGAGGCTGTTGAGCGGGGAATTATGGTGGCGCGTCAGGCAGCTTTCAGCTGGTCGACGAAGGCGCTGACTTCCTTCTGCAGATCCTTGGCTTGGCCCGACAGGTTGCCCGAGAGGCCCATCAGCTGGGTCGAGGCGGCGCCGGTCATTTCGGCGGCCCGGCCGACCCCGGTGATGTTGTTGGTGACATCCTCGGTGCCGCGAGCGGCTTGCTGGGTGTTGGACGAGATCTCGCCGGTTGCGGCGCCCTGCTCTTCGATGGCCGTGGCGATGATCGAGGAGATGCCCTGGATCTGCGAGATGGTGCTTACGATCCGGTTTATCGAGCCAACCGTGCGGTTGGTGGCCTGCTGAATCTCACTGATCTTCGAGCCGATTTCCTCGGTCGCCTTGGCGGTCTGCGACGCGAGCTGCTTGACTTCGGACGCGACCACTGCGAAGCCGCGGCCCGCCTCGCCGGCTCGGGCCGCCTCGATGGTGGCGTTGAGGGCGAGCAGGTTGGTCTGGCCGGCGATGTTGTTGATGAGGTCGACGACCTCGCCGATCTTGGCGGCCGACTCGGCAAGCGCCTTAACGTCATTCTCGGTGTGGCTGGCCTCGGCGGCTGCGACGTTGGCGACTTCGCTCGACCGGGTGACCTGACCGGCGATCTCGCGAATGGAGGCCGACAGTTCCTCCGTCGACGCCGCAACGGTCTGGACATTCGCGGAGGCCTCTTCGGCGGCGGCGGCAACCGACTGGGCCTGACGCGAGGTCTCTTCCGCCGTGGCGGAGAGGTTCTTGGCGGCGTCGGACACCTGGCCCGACGACTGGGTGAAGCTGGAGGCGAGCGACTGCATGCGATCGACGAAATTCTCCGCCAGCCTGGCGCGACGCTCGGTGAGGGCGCGGTCCGCGGCTTCGCGGTCGGCCTGATCGCGGCGCGCCTTCTCGGCGGCCACGAGGCTATCGCGGAAGCTGAGCAAGGTCGTGGCGATCATGCCGACTTCATCCTTGCGGTCCTGATAGGGAACTTCCGTCGCAAGATTGCCGTCGGCGATGGCATGCATGCGGCCGGTGATGGTCATGATCGGCTTGGCGATCGTGCTCGCCAGCATCACGATGCTCAGGATCGCAACCACGGCCATCAACAAACCGCTGACGATGATCGCCCAAGAGATCGCACTGAGCGAATCGGTGAGGGTCTTCGAGCGGACGACCAGGAGCGCTTCCTCGCCGGCCTTGATGTCCTTGATCAGAACCCGAATTCCATCCATCGACTTCTTGCCGGCGCCGCTGCGCTCGAGGTCACGCGCCTGCTCGCGCGTCGCCTCAGTGGCCATCCACTGGATGCCCTTTTCGGCAACGTCCCGGCGCCAGCTCTCAGCGGCCGCCAGGATTTCGTCCAGCCGTCGCTGCTGGGCCTGATTGTCCGAGGTCAGCGACTTGATCTTGTCGAAGGCGATCTTGAAATTGGTCAGGCCGGACTTGTACGGGTCGAGATTGCCGGGATTGTTGGTGATCAGGAAGCCGCGGAACCCGGTCTCCTGGTCGACGATCGCCGCGCCGACGGCGTCGGCCTGTTGCAGCACCATGTAGGTGTGCGCGTTCCAATCACTCGCCTGTTCGACCGATCGCTTGTTCATGAAGATGTAGAGATTGGCGGCGATCGCGACGACAATTAAAAATGCAAAGGTGAGCGCAATCTTGTAGGAGATGCGTAAGTTGCTCATGCTGACCTCGCTCGATAGCCGCTGTGAAATGCAAACTATCCGTTGGGTGTTGGGAGGGGTTCCTTACGGAGTTTGATCTTCGGCCTTGCTCAGCAGACAAGATATCAGAGTGGAAATATTTCAATAGCGTAAGGTGGCATTTCCATCTCCAGGTTTCCGGTCTCGCGCTGGCACGCGTCCGCCGTTGTCACCCTCTTCTGCAGCATTTTTGTTTTTTGCCGATACGTGTGCCAGAAGGCCATGACGATGCACTGAGGCGCTTCGTTAATTTAAGAACGATTTGATTAACGCTACGTAAAACCTGTCGAAGCGCGAATTGATCGGGATTATTGCGCTCAGTAAGTGAATCTCTTTGCGTTCGATATGCAAATAATAATATTCATCTATTGGATTTGCTTTGCGTCAATCGTCCGTAGTAGTTGCCGAGCTGTGGCTCCTCGTGCCATCGGCACGGCATCATCCCCGGCCTGCGCCGACATCGCGCACGATCAATTTCACCTCGAAAGTGCGGCCATTGCGTTCGACGACGAGGGTCATCTGGCCGCCGATGCCGACCGCGGCCATGATTTTCTTGAGTTCGGCCAAGCGGGTGACGGCCTTGCCCTCGGCGCCGACGATGATGTCGCCGAGCGATCCGGTCGCCTCGTCGATGCCGCGCAGGCCGGCCCGTTCGGCCGGAGATCCTGGCTGGGTGCGGACGACCACCAGGCCCTCGATGCCGAGCCGGGCGGCGACCGCCTCGTCGCCGACCACGATGCCGATGCCCGGCGTGGGGACCCGGCCGTTGGCGATCAGTTGCGGCACGACCCGGTTGACCGTGTCGACGGGAATCGCGAAGCCGATGCCGGCCGAGGCCCCGGACGGCGAGAAGATGGCGGTGTTGACGCCGATCAGCCGGCCCGAGGAATCGAGCAGGGGGCCGCCGGAATTGCCGGGATTGATGGCCGCGTCGGTCTGGATCACGTCGGCCAGTTCGCCGCCACCGTCGGTCGGCAACTGTCGCTGGACGGCGCTGACGATGCCGGTGGTCAGGGTCTGCTCGAGGCCGAAGGGATTGCCGATCGCATAGACGCTCTGGCCGACCGCCAGTTGGGCGGAACTGCCGATCGCAATCGGTGGCGCCGGCTTGTGGATCCGCCCGAGCGCCAGGACGGCCAGGTCGTTGTCGGGCGCAAGGCCGACCACCTCCGCGTCGACGATTTCGCCGGTCGCCATGCGGACCCGAATCCGGCCGGCATTGGCGACGACATGGTTGTTGGTCACGACATGGCCGGCGGCGTCCCAGACGAACCCTGTTCCCGAGGACTGGCCGCCCTGCTGCCGGTTGAAGCGCGCCGAGGCTTCCGCGAAAACGTGAACCACCGAAGGAGACGTCTGGCGAAAGAGTTCGATGACGGCGGTCTCTCCGGCGCCGAGGCCCGCCGGCGGCGTCACGGGCCGGGGGGCGCCGGACGCATAGAGCAGGCGGGCCACATACGGCTCGCCGACGAAGCCGAGAACCGCCAGGGTCAGAACCAGCAGCAGGATGCGCTCGATACGGTCGAACATGACGGTTTCGCTCCGGCGGCGTCAGGTCGGATCAACGGGCTCGGCGGCCTGCACCGGGCCTCGGCGGCGTGGTCCGGCGGCGGGAGATTACGGCTCACGTCGGCTCGAACGGGACCTCGATGGCAACCTGCCGCTCCAGCCAGGCCGGCACCGGCAGGGCTTTCGAGCGCAGGAAGTCGGGGTTGAACAGCTTGGACTGGTAGCGCGTGCCGTAGTCGCAGAGGATCGTCACGATCGTATGGCCCGGCCCCAATTCGCGGGCCAGCCGCACGGCGCCGGCGACGTTGATGCCGGACGATCCGCCGAGGCACAGGCCTTCATGTTCGAGCAGGTCGAACACGATCGGCAGCGCCTCCTCGTCCGGGATGCGATAGGCGAAGTCGGGCCGGAACCCGTCCAGATTGGCGGTGATGCGGCCTTGGCCGATGCCCTCGGTGATGGACGAGCCTTCTGCCTTCAGCACGCCGGAGGTGTAGAAATCGTAGAGTGCGGCACCGTGCGGGTCGGCAAGCGCGATCTTCACGTCGGGTGAGGCCTCGCGCAGCCCGGCCGCGGTGCCGGCGAGCGTCCCCCCGGTGCCGACGGCTGCGACGAAGCCGTCGATCCGGCCGCCGGTCTGCTGCCAGATTTCGCGCGCGGTCGTCCGGGCATGGCCGTCGCGGTTGGCGATATTGTCGAACTGGTTCGCCCAGATCGCGCCATTGGGCTCGCTGCGGGCGAGTTGCTCGGCGAGGCGGCCGGACACCTTCACGTAATTGTTCGGGTTCTTGTAGGGAACGGCCGGGACCTCGATCAACTGTGCCCCGCACAGCCGCAGCATGTCCTTCTTTTCCTGGCTCTGCGTCTCCGGAATGACGATCACGGTCCGGAAGCCGAGCGCATTGCCGACCAGCGAAAGACCGATGCCGGTATTGCCGGCGGTGCCCTCCACGATCACGCCGCCCGGCGCCAGGGCGCCCCGTGCCATCGCGTCCTCGATGATGAACAATGCGGCGCGATCCTTGACCGACTGACCGGGATTCATGAACTCGGCCTTGCCGAGGATGGTGCAGCCGGTCAGGGCGGAGACCCGTTCGAGGCGGATCAGCGGCGTGTTGCCGATCGCGCCGAGAAGGCCTGACGTCATGGGGTCGATCTTGCTCAAGGGTGGCCTCGATGGTGGCCGCGCAGCGGCGGGCGCCGGTCGGACCGGCTCTGCCGACTTTATTGTCGCGCCGAACTTCATTATCAAGGCACCCGGTTGCGCCGGAAGGCTCCGGATGGAAATGACCCACCGGGCCGGTCAGCAATGGTGCCGGTTCGTTTCCGTCCCGCCATCTAGTCTGCGGCTGCGGACTCGGTTTTGATTGTTGCCGAGTTTGGGGATCGTTGCGATCCGGTGCGGAATTCGACGGGTCGCTGTGATCCGATCGGCGCCGGATGCGTAGACTGGCTGAATGGCCAGGACTTCATCGGACGGATCGGATACCGCGGTATGACCAGCACGGATGCCCTCGATACTTTGCTGGCCGGCTACGTTGCCGGCGGTCTTCCGGAGCCTGCACGCGTGCTCGTGGCGTCGCATCTGGAGATCAGCGAGCGCAACCGTCCCTTCGTGCGTCAACTCGAGGCGATGGCCGGGGCCGAGCTCGAGACGATCGAGCCGATCCCGATCAGGCATCGCGACGAGCGTCTCGCCCGCATCTTCGCCCTGACCGCCGACGAGCCGCCGCGCGCGCCGCCGTCCCGGCACGATCCGCGCCTGCCCGATGCGCTCGCCCGCTTCCTCGGCCGGGACCTTCCCGATCTGCGCTGGCGGACCGTGCTCCCGGGCGTGCGCGAATGCCGGCTCGGCGAGACCGACGGCTGCGGGGCGACCATGTACTGGATTCGGGGTGGCAAGCCGATCCCGGCGCACACCCATGAGGGTCTGGAACTGACCCTGGTGCTCGATGGCGCCTTCTCGGACGGCGAAGGCCGCTACGGACGCGGTGAGATCGCGATCGCCGACGACGAGGTCGATCACCGGCCGATCGCAGAGCCGGGCACCGACTGCCTGTGTTTCGCCGTCACCGATGCGCCGCTGCGCCTGACCGGCCCGATCGGACGCTTCTTCGCACCCTTCCTGCGCTGAGCGCGCGTCCGCCGGCGGGCGGCAAGGCGTCGGCGCCGTCGTTGGGCGGCCGGCAGATCGGGTCGGAATCGTCATCCGCGCGGCCGGCGGGCGTCGTCCGGGAAGGAAACGCATGACCATGGCTGCGCATGACAAGCCTGAGGGCGTCGCCCTGGTCACCGGCGCCAGTTCGGGTATCGGCCGCGCGCTCGCGCTCGAATTGGCCAGGCGCGGCCGTGCCGTGGTCGCGACCGCCCGCCGCCTCGATCTCCTGCACTCCCTGTCGGCCGAAGCCGAGGCCCTGACGGGCGCGATCCGTGCGGCGGCGGCCGATGTCACCGACGCCGCCGCGATGCGCGCCCTGTTCCCGGCCGTCGAGGCGGCCCATGGCCCGATCGGGCTGGTCGTCGCCAATGCCGGCATCTACCTGCCGGTCAGCGCCGACCGGCCCGACCCGGACGCCTACGCGCGGACGATCGCCGTCAACCTGCAGGGTACCGTCAACACGGTCCTGCCGGCCATCGAGGCCATGCGGGCGCGCGGGGTGGGACGGATCGCCATCGTCTCATCGGTCGCCGGCTATTCCGGCCTGCCGACTTCGGCCGCCTACGGGGCCACCAAGGCGGCGCTGATCAATCTGGCCGAGAGCCTGAAATTCGATCTCGATCCGATCGGCATCCGCGTCCAACTGGTGTCCCCGGGCTTCGTCGAGACCGAGGCGACCGACCGCAATGCCTTCCCGATGCCGTTCATTGTCCCCGCCGCCACCGCCGCGCGCCGGATCGCCGACGGGCTGGAACGCGACGCCTTCGAGATCACCTTTCCGCGCCGCTTCACCTGGTGGCTGAAATTCGGCCGGATGCTGCCCTACAGCGTCTATTTCCCGCTCGTGCGCCGGTTGACCGGGGCATCGGCCGGGCCATCCCGCACGCCTTGACCCACCGACGCGCAACGGCCCGCCGATGGCGGGCCGCAGGTCGTCCGGCGCAAGCAGCGGAGGGCGGTCTCAGCCGGTCGTGCCGGACTGCCTCTCGCGCATATGCGCCTCGATCTCCTCGCGCAGGCGGGCCTGTTCGTTCGCGCCGATCGGGAAGTTCCAGATCAGCAACACCGACAGCATCTTCAGCACCACCGGAACCCAGGCATACAGGATGGCGAGCGTCCAGAGAGCGACGGGGGTCTGCTCGATCGGCGCGGCCTTGCGGGCGACCTTGTGGTTCTGCGCGGGGGTGGCGTTCGGATCGGCCGGCACGCGGGGCAGGGTGGCGGGCGCCTCGGGCGCTCCGACGGTCTGGATCTGATGCAGCTGGGTCTGGGTATCGATGCGGTCGTGCCGATCGACCTTGAACCCGGCGAAATAGCCGAGCACCACGAGGCTGAGGCCCAGCGCGACGGCTAGCGCCAGCTTGGTCGCCAGCGCCCAGATGGCGAAATAGAAGCCGGTATGCTGCTCGCCGGAACGCGCGGTATCGACGTCGATCACGTCGGCCTGCATGGACGGTGGCAGCATCAGATCCGCGCCGACCGCCGACCCGGCGATCGAGACGATGATGCCGAAGGCCCAGATGCTCGCATCGCCGATCTGGTGATGGCCGATGAAGGGCGAGAAGACGATCACCGCGCAGGCGACCATCATGGCGATGCACCAGGCGCGGTGCTTGGAGGTGCGCCGCGCGACCCAGAGCCAGAGCGGGGTCGAGAGAACGCCGAACAGGAAGTAGAGCAACAGAAACAATCGCTGCGTCTGCTCGTCGCCGCGGACATAGTCGCGCACGAAATAGATCAAGAGGGCCGCGGCCATGCCGTTCGCCATGTAGGACAGGGCGAAGGCCGCGAGCAGGCGCCGGAACGGCTTGTTGGCGGCCATGCCCTTGAGCCCGCCGATGAAGTTCAGCGGGTGGTTGGTCGCCTCGCGCGGCTCCGGCACCGTGGTTACGGTCAGGAAGACGAAGAGCGGCGTGGCGACGCCGACCAGGATCGACAGGGCGACCAGAACCGGCCGGTCGCCGTGATAGCCGAGTTTCGACAGCACGAAGGGCAGCCCGGTCGCAATCAGCGTCCCGACGACGATCATCACCTCGCGGGCCGCGAACATGCGGTTGCGGCCGTAGTAGGACGGCGAGAGTTCGGCCGCCCAGGACTGGTGCGACAGCGACAGCGCCGTGTAGCCGACCGAGAGCATCGCGCTCCACAGGAAGAACCACCCCGCCCAGAACCAGGTGTTCGACACGTCGATCGCCGGGAACGGGTTGAAGACCATCAGCGCGCCGAGGGTCATCGGTATCGCGGCGACCGCGAACCATGTCCGGCGGCGGCCCCAGCGCGGCCGGATGTGGTCCGCGCCGTAGCCGATGAACGGATCGAGGATCGCATCGATCGCCCGGACGGCGAAATTGAGGATGCCGACCGTTGCCAGGCTGAGACCGAGGGTCTCGGCGTAGAAGTTCGGGACTATGATGACGAAGGGGAGTTGGAAGGCGGCGACGGGCAGCGCCGGCATCGCAAAGGCGATCAGGCGCGCGAGGCTCAACTCCCGGCTTTGAGCCGGAGCCTGCCCCGGAACGGACGTGGATCGTGTCATCAGGCGGGGTGACCTCAGGCGCTTCTCGTATAGACGAGTTGGCGCACGTCTATGTTGCCGGAGCGGAAGCCCGCTTCACAATAGTGGAAATAGTATTCCCACAAGCGTTTGAACCTCTCATCGAAGCCGAGCGGCACGATCCGGGGCCATGCGTCCCAGAAGCGCCGACGCCATTCGGCGAGGGTTCGTGCGTAGTCCTGCCCGAAAGCCTTCTCGGATGTCAACACGAGACCGACCTTGCGGCCGAGCTCGGTCATGATCTCCGGCGTCGGCAGCATGCCGCCGGGAAAAATATATTTCTGTATGAAGTCGGGATTGCGACGGTAGCTCTCGAAGAGGCGGTCCTGAATGGTGATCACCTGCAGGCCGGCGACGCCGCCGGGCTTCAGGGTCTGCCGCAGCCGGTCGAAGTAGGTCGGCCAGAAGCGCTCGCCGACCGCCTCGAACATTTCGATCGAGGCGATCCGGTCGAAGCGCCCGTCAACGTCGCGGTAGTCCTGCAGCCGAATCTCGACCTTGTCGCCGAGTCCGGCCTGCTGGATCCGCTGCGAGGCGAAATCGAACTGCTCGCGGCTGATGGTCAATCCGGTGACCTTGCAGCCGATCTCGCGCGCGGCGAACTCGGCGAAGCCGCCCCAGCCGCAACCGATCTCCAGCACGCTCTGACCGGGCTCGATCCGGGCGAGGCGGGCCAGCGAACGGTACTTCTCGGTCTGTGCCGCGGTCAGATCGGTCGTGTGGTCGTCGAACACCGCCGACGAATAGGTCATCGAGGGGTCGAGCCACAATTCGTAGAAACGATTGCCGAGATCGTAGTGGGCGGCAATGTTGCGCCGCGACCCGGCCCGGGTGTTGTTGTTCAGCCAGTGCTGAAACTTCAGATAGAGCCGAACGAGCGGGCTGGCGGTCAGCTTCTCGTCCAGGATCTGGTGGTTCACGCAAAACAGCTCGAGAAATGCGGTCACGTCGGGGCTCGACCAGTCGCCCAGCACGTAGCTCTCGTGGATGCCGAGATCGCCGGAGCGCAGGGCCCGGGCGATGACGTTCCAATTGTTGAATTCGACCGTCGCATCCGGGCCGGGCTGCCGGCCGCGAAAGCGGAGGGCCAGGCCCTCGGGCGTCAGCACCGAAAGACAGCCGAACTCGATATGAAGGGCGGCGCGCAGACCGTTGCGCGCCAGGCGCGGCAGGCCGACGGTCTCGCGATCGAAATTGGCAGCGTCGATATCGCGCATCGTGCGGATGGTCTCGGTCATGTTCGGCTCCCAGCCCCCGTCCGGCGGTGGCGCGGTCACGATCCGGCTGGACCGGAAATCGGCGCCGCGCCCGTCTCTTCGTTGCCCTGGGTCTTGCGGAGGGCGACGCCGTCGCGATGGCTGACGGGGTGGGGCGGTTCTGGCCGGCCGAAGAACGGCATTCCCTTCAGCCAGAGCCGCAGCGCCTCGTAGTGGATCGCTCCGACGACCTTCAGCGACACCCAAGGGACCCGCAAGAATGATCGCGCGATGCCTGCCGACGTCAAGGGCTGCAATCGCGCGACGTGGCTCGCGGCGAGCATTGGACCGTCGCGGTCGACCTCCAGGATGCGGATGCGCAGGCCGCGGCCCGGCGGCAGGATGCGGAAGCGGTAGCGCATCGCCAGATCCATGAACGGCGAGACATGGAAAAGCTTGGCCCGCTCCTGCCGGATGCCGTCCGGTCCAGCCTCGCCGGGCGCCACCGGCGCCACATAGCTGTGCCGGTCGCCGAAGGTGTTGCGGACCTGGTAGACGAGCGCGGTCAGGGTGCCGCCGGCATCGTAGCAGAACCAGACCGAGATCGGATCGAAGCCGAAGCCGAGCACGCGCGGCCCGCAATGCAGCAGGATGCGTGCCGGCGGGTCGGCGAGGCCCGCGCGGGCAAGTTCGCGCTCGATCCAGGCGCGCAGGTCGGAGCCGTCGGCCGGGCCGTGGTCGGCCCGCCGGAAGGCGTAGAGGTTGAACCCGTCGACCGAGAACAGGGGCGAGGCGCGGCCGGCTTCGTCGAGCCGGTCGATGTCGATCAGCAGCGATACGATCCGATAGTTGAAGCGATGCGGCTTTGGTCGGAACCGCGCATGCATCACGGCGCCGTCGCAGAGCGACAGGGCGGCGTCCGGCGGCGGACCGTTCCCGGCGATCGTTGTGGCGGTACCGAGGCTCATGCGGCCCGGTCCAGCGGCGCAGCCGCAGCGACCCGCCAGGGCACGGTCCCGCCCAGGGCCTCGGCCGCGGCGAGGCCGGAGACCAGGCCGTCCTCGTGGAAACCATAGCCGGCCCAGGCGCCGCAGAACCAGGTGCCCTGCCGCCCCTGGATCTCGCCGAGCTTCTTCTGCGCGGCGATCGCCGCTTGGTCATATTGCGGATGGTCGTAGGAGAACCGGCGGAAGACCAGGTCCGGATCGGGCTGGCGCGACGGATTGAGGGTGACGAAGAGCGGCGCGCTGTCGGGGATGCCCTGCAGGGCGTTCATCCAATAGGTCACGCAGACATCCGCCTGCGTTTCCGGCTGTGACGGATAGGTCAGCACGTTCCAGGACGCCCAGGCGCTGCGCCGTTTCGGCATCAGGCTCGGGTCGCGATGCAGCACCGCCTCGTTCGGCCGGTACCGGATCGCGCCGAGGATTTCGCGTTCGGCCGGCGTGGCATCGGCCAGCATGGCCAGCGCCTCGTCGGTGTGGGCGGCGATGATGACCCGGTCGAAGCGCTCCGTCGCGCCGGTGCTGTCGGTGACCCAATGGGCGCCGTCGCGCCTCTCGACCCGGCGCACGCCGGTGCCGGTGCGGATGCGGCTCCGGAACGGCGCGGTCACCGCCTCGACATAGTGCCGGCTGCCACCCGACACCGTGCGCCAGACCGGCCGGTCCATATGGACGAGGCGGTGATTGGCGAAGAAGGAGACGAAGGATTGCGCCGGGAACTGCAGCATCCGGTCGAGCGGTGTCGACCAGATCGCGGCGCCCATCGGCACGATGTAGTCGGTCACGAAGCGGCCGCGGAAACCGCGTTCGGCGAGCCACGATCCGAGCGGCCGGTCGGTCAGCCGGCCCGCGTGGCGGTCGGCGAGGGCGAGCTTGTTGAAGCGCATGATCTCGCGCAGCATCCAGAGATGCGCGGGCGAAAAGATGTGCCGCTTCATGGCGAAGAGGCCGGACAGCAGCGGCTCTCCGCCCTTCCATTCGCGCCGCCCGCCATCGACCGAGACCGCGAAGCTCATGTCGCTCGCCTGCGTGTTCACGCCGAGATGCGCAAAGAGCGCGGTCATGTTCGGATAGTTGAGCTCATTATAGACGATGAAGCCGGTATCGACCGCGATCGGACGGCCCAGATAGTCGATGTCGACCGTATGGGCATGGCCGCCGAGCCGCGCCTCCTTCTCGTAGACGACGAGCTCGTGATCCGCCGACAGCACCCAGGCGGCGGCGTTGCCAGAAATTCCGGTTCCGATCACGGCAATACGCATGAAATTTCCTTATGGACGGCAGGCAGGACGAACGGCGGGCGGATCAGGCGGCGGCCTGGCTGGCCTTGAGCTGGTCGAAGGCGGCGAGCGCCCGGTCGCGGCCGACCGCAACATCGACCACCGGCCGCGGATAGGTCGAGCCGAGGCGGATGCCGGCAGCGGCGAGCAGGGCGGCGGGCGCCGTCCATGGGGCGTGCAGATAGGCGGAGGGCAGGCCGGCGAGTTCCGGCACGAAGCGGCGCACATAGGCGCCGTCGGGATCGAACTTCTCGCCCTGCAGGACGGGATTGAACACGCGGAAATAGGGCGCCGCATCAGCGCCCGAGCCGGCGACCCATTGCCAGCTGGCCGGATTGCTGGCCGGATCGGCATCGACCAGCGTGTCGTGGAACCAGGCCTCGCCGGTGCGCCAGTCCTGCAGCAGATGCTTGACCAGGAAGGAGCCGCAGATCATGCGCACCCGGTTGTGCATCCATCCGGTCTGCCAGAGCTGGCGCATGCCGGCATCGACCATAGGGATGCCCGTCCGTCCGCGTTGCCACGCCGAGAGGAGCGCCGGGTCCGGCTGCCACGGGAAAGCGTCGAAGCGCGGCTGGATGTTCCGCCGCTCCATGTCCGGGAACTGGCCGAGCAGGTGATAGGAGAATTCGCGCCAGCCGAGTTCGGCCAGGAACTTGTCCAGGTCGCGCCGGCTCGCCGCCGACCGGCCGCTCTCGACCGCATGGCAGGCTGCCTGACGGATCTGGAAGGGCGATATCTCTCCGAAGGCGAGATGCGGCGACAGGCGCGATGTCGACGGAAGGTCCGGCCGGTCACGGCGCTCGGCATATCCGGCGAATTCGTCTTCGAGGAAGGTTTTCAGCCGTACTGCCGCGCCGGCTTCGCCCGGCGTCCAGGCCGCGGCGATCCCGCCCGACCAGTCGGGTCGCGCCGGCAGCAGGCCCCAGTCCTCGAGACGGTCGGAGGCGGGCATTGCCTGGAGCCCGCGTCCCGGTGCGGGCGCGGGCAGCGGCAAGCGGGGCTCGGCACCGGCGCAGGCGCTGCGCCAGAACGGCGTGAAGACCCGGAAGGGTTCGTCGGCCTTGCTGCGGATCGACCAGGGCTCGTGGAGAAGATGCGCCTGAAAGCTCTCCGGCGCATGCCCCTTGGCGGCCAGGTCTGCTTTGATGGCCCGGTCGACCTCGATCTCGGCCGCCCGGTATCGGCGGTTCCAGGCGACCAGCCCGGCGCCGAGCGCGGCTGCCAGCGCCGGGACGATGGCGCCGGCCGCCCCGCGTCTGAGAACGAGTGCGATGCCGAGACGCGCGAGATCGGCGCCGAGCGCCGTCAGGCTTCGATGGAGCCACCAGCGCCGAGCACCGCCGGACGGGCGGATGCCGGGCGAGATCTCGTCGAGTACATAGAGCGCGATCACCGGACGGCCGCTCGCCGCAGCCCGGGTCAGCGCCGGGTTGTCGGCGATGCGCAGATCGTCCCGGAACCAGACGAGGGCAGGGGCTTCGGAGGTCGGCATGGGAGGTGGACGGGTCCTATTGGAGAGGGCACGTCCGGATTACGCAGGCCGCAGCCGCCCGGATTGGTCCGAGCGGATTGTTTTTTATCGACAATGGCGCAAGACGGCGGCCAGGCCGGGATTGTCAGTGCACCGCGTCGGTCACCGGCGCCGCCTCCGCCAGCCGGGATTCGGCTTCGGCATCCTTGAGGAGCTCGCGCGCGATGATCAGCTTCTGCACCTCGGTGGCGCCTTCATAGATGCGCAGCGCGCGGATCTCGCGATACAGGCTCTCGACGATCTCTCCGGTGCGCACGCCGCGACCGCCGAACATCTGCACGGCCTGATCGATCACCCATTGGGCGGATTCGGTCGCGGTCATCTTGGCCATGGCGGCGGCACGGGTGGTCGGCTTGCCCTGGACGTCGCGCATCCAGGCCGCCCGGTAGGTCAGCAGAGCGGCGGCGTCGTTCTGCGCGGCCATGTCGCCGAGCTTGGCCTGGGTCAGCTGGAAATCGGCGAGCGACTGGCCGAACATCTTCCGGGCGCGGGTATGGGCGACGGCCTCGTCGAGCGCGCGGCGGGCAAAGCCGAGCGCGGCGGCGGCGACCGAAGCGCGGAAGATGTCGAGCGTGCGCATGGCGAGCTTGAAACCCTCGCCGGGCTTGCCGATCAGGCGGCTGGCCGGGATGCGGCAATTCTCGAACCGCAGCCGGGCGAGGGGGTGCGGTGCGATCGTCTGCAGCCGCTCGGCGACGACGAAGCCCGGATCGCTCGGCAGGACCAGGAAGCAGGACAGGCCGCGCGTACCGGGCGCCTCGCCGGTGCGCACGAAGACGGTGTAGATGTCGGCGATGCCGCCGTTCGAAATCCAGGTCTTCTCGCCGTCGAGCACGTAGCTGTCGCCGTCGAGCCGTGCGGTGGACGCGATGGCGGCCACGTCGGACCCAGCCTCCGGTTCGGTCAGCGCGAAGGCGGCGATCGATTCGCCGCGCGCGATGCGCGGCAGGATGGCGGCCTTGATCTCGTCGGAGGCGGCGAGGCTGATCGCGCCGGTGCCGAGACCCTGCATGGCGAAGGCGAAATCGGCCAGCCCGTCCCAATAGGCGAGCGTTTCGCGCGTCAGGCAGACGAGGCGCGAATCGATCGTGTCGGTCAATCCGCCATAGGCCGCCGGAACGCAGGCGCGCAGCATGCCGACCTCGCCGAGCCGCTTGACGATGTTCAGGCAGGCGAGGTCGGTGTCGGAATGGTCGATGCCCTTCAGGCCGCCGGCCGTGATCCACTTGTCGAGTGCCGCGACGATGTCGCGATGGCCTTGGGCGAAAAAGGGCCAGTCGAGGTGGTCGCGGGTCGGTTGCACGTCCGTCTTCTCCGGTTCGGCTTGGCAAAATGGGCGCCGACCGTTCTATCCGCACCCCGCCCGCGATGCCAGCACTCCGACGGTCCGGTCGCAGGCTGCCTCCGGCCCTCCGTCGGCGAAGCGGGATGATCGGTGCGGCCGACTTCGTGCCGCTTGCGCCGAACCACGACGCGAGGCTATTGCTTTGCGCGCAATCCGGCCGCCGGCCGGGGTAGGGCGGTTAGCTCAGCGGTAGAGCGACGGTTTTACACGCCGTTGGTCGGGGGTTCGATCCCCTCACCGCCCACCATTTCCCCCTTATTGCATGGGGTTATTTTCGGTTTTGCGAATCCGGTTAGCACGCGGTTAGCACAGCGTTCCTCAGGACGATTTTCCGGCCTTGGTCACGGCGAGGCCGCGGGTGCGGAGTTTGTCCATGCCGCTTCTAGCGAAGCCGACCGGAGTCGGCGTCTCCGGCCTTGCAGGCCTCCGCCGGTCAGCTGCGGGACGCCCGGCAATCACTGGTCCACATCGAGGGCATGCCAGCTTGCCCGTTGCTGCATGTGTCAATCGCTCATTCGACAAATCCGATCGACCAGAATTGCCGTATAGAACAAAGTACGTTGAAAATCGGAAGGTAGTGGAAATTTTTTAGAAACATTTGGATTGATCTGACTAGTTTAGTTTCAGAATCACCAAAGTCAGTATTGATCCTTATATTGTTCATTTTGCACTATCAATACGATAAGCATGTTGGCTGCGGGTAGTATAGGTATCATGTGTAGCTTGTTACAACCAGATATACAGAGATTGGTTAAGGAGGCAAACCGCTTCATCTTGACGTTCAATCGGCTGCGCGACGCTCATGGATTGGAGTTTGACGACTTCCTGGCTGTGCTGGCTGTCGTCGAAATCAACTTCAGATATGGAGTCCTTTATCCCGCATCCGCGCAGTCCGTCGCTTCGTTCATCCAGATGCCCTATGAGACGACGCGTCGCCGGCTTGTCGTGCTGGCCGGAAGGGGACACCTCCTGCGGAGCGAGAACGGCGGCTACATCGTCGCCGATATCGAGTTCCCGAAAACGTTGCTTCGCACGTTCCGGCAGGATCCCAATACGCAGGGGTGAGTCTTTGATTTCGAGGTTCGACCATGGGTGATCGCTGGCCGTCACGGAAACATCTTCAGCGGATCTGAAGCGCTCCGCTTCGTCATTTCGAGGCGACGAACAGAGCGAAGATCGGAAGCCACACGGCGATCGCGAGAAGAAAGACCAGCAGCGTCAGGAGCCGATCAGTCGGTGTGCGCGGCGACTTGTCGATGATGGCTTCGACCTCGTCGAGATCCGGAGGGGCGTCGTCGATCAGGTGTCGGCGCACGAACCTTCTCCATGCCCGCCTTGGGGCAGGCAGTATCCGTTTGCGGTTTCGGGTGTTCCCGGGCGACGTAAGCATGGCATGACTGACCTGGCTCGCATGGTTCTATCGGAGCCATGAATATAGTGGGCATGGGCAAGTCTCTCGATTGACTTGCAGTTGTTATGGGATTTTAATTATTAACCGACCGTAAAAACAATCGATGAGAATTGATTAATACATTGATAAAATAATGTATAGGCCAATAATAAAGGTTACATATTCGCGTTTTTCCAAGTGAAATCAGGTGATCTCTATCCGATGGAAGGCATGATTGCGTTACCCAAAACGGGTAATAAAAAGGGGGATCGATGGATGAGCGGGGGCAGCGGAACGGAACGATTCGGAGTTCTGCAACCGACGTCGCGACGCCGGCATCCGCGAGTCGATCGCGTCTGAGGAGAGGCGCGTCGCGCTGGGGCGACCACGACATGACAGGACCGCAGACAGCGATCTCGGCAACGTGAGTATCGCAGCCAGTCTACAACGGGCCCGCCTATCGGCCGACAAAGTCCAGATGTCAGCCTGGCGGGCGCCGTCGCACATCGAGCGGACGGTTTACCTCCGCGGCCTATTGCTAAAAAAAGGGTCCGATAGGGTCGCGATGAACGAACCATTTGATATCGCTTCGCTCAATTTAAAATGAAATTCTTCGAGATGAGCGAGGACCTCCGCTTCAGTGATGCCTGCTCGGCCGTAGGACGGTAAGCTCAATAATGCGACTTCGTCCAGAATCGACTCTATGATCTCATGAATCTCGTCCACGTCGGCTCCGCCGAATGGTTCCATGAAGAGGAGGCGGAAGTAAAAGCGGCTCGGGAATGGGCGCTTGCTCTTCTTATTGAAGATCTGTGCAATCTCGCGAATCCATTCCAGGGTTTCTGCCGTCCAGCGGCGCCGGTATGTTTCGGGTGCAGTAACGACGGCCAGTCTGATGAGGTTTCGGTTGATCGGCTTTTGCTGTGTGGCGATAATGGCTTCGGCTCTTTGCCTGGACATGGCAAGTTCTATTTGCTCGGTCAGCACGTCGGCTTCCTTTGAATAACTTTCAATTGCGATGCGGGATCTGTCGTCCAGGGAAGCGACGGCAGAATTCTGCATCGCGACCCACCAGATCTCGTCGGTTAGGATTTTGCAGATAACATGAAGCTGACATCCGCTCAGATCGCAGACCTCCCAATTTGAGGAGCCCGAAACGATGTGGACTTTCGAAAATTGGAGAGCCGTACAGAGCCAGAAATGGGTGATTGGTAGCCTCTGCGGCATCCTTCAGGGCTTGGTTGATAACAAGCGCCAGGCTCAGGAGAAACGAGGCGGAACGCAGCGCTTCAAATCAAGTTGCGAACCTAGCCACAAGTCGTTGCAAATTAACAGCTGTGTGGGCTCCTCACCGCCCACCATTGCGGCTGACCGACCGCCGATCGGGTCGCCGGGTCGGCAGCGCGGCCGGGCTGCCAGGGCCCGAACACCGGAGGCAGGTCAGCGCACCTGAATTGTCACGACATCGGTGCTGTAGACGTCGCTGACCGGATCATCGAGATACTGCGCATGGATGGTTTCGACCGTGACCGTATCGGTGCCGCGGAAGCCGGGGCGCGAGCGGTACATGAGGACGCTGGCTTTCAACTGCATCCCGGCGCAGCGCCGTCCCTCCGGCACCTTCCACGGCATGAGAGCCATGCGGGCCGTCCCATTGGCCGGGGGCACCCGGATGGAAGCCCTTTGCCCGCCGCCGCCGGTGCAGTCGTCCCGGATGAGGTAGAATGCGGCTACGACCGTTTCGACACCGGACTTGGCGTCGGTGGCGAATGCCGGCGTCGCGGCCGGGACGGTCGCTGCGGACAGAACACCCCCGAGAAGGGCGATCGGGAAGAGGCGCGGCAGAGGCATGGTTGGTCCTGAGGCTGAGGAGCGGGAACAAACTACCCAGCCAGCATGTCGGCGCCACGACACAACCGTCAATCTATCAAAACTGCGGGTCCGATACGCCGGGAGCGGCGGGCCGATGCCGGAACGTCACGGCCATCAACCCTGTCCGCTTTTCGCCCCTGTGGAGCGTTGACTCCGTTGGGCTATCCGGTAAACCCAGGCGGAGGGGGTACTCGGATCCTTTCCAAGGAGGGGGAATTATGAAGTCTCTGGTTATCGCTGCCGGCCTCGCTATCGGTGCCGTGTTCGCGGCTGCGCCCGCTTCCGCTCTGCCGATCGCCAAGATCGCCGGTGCTGAGAGCGCTCCGCGCGCCGAGACCGTGGCCTGGTACTGCAACGCCAACGGCAAGCATTGCGTCAAGGCGCCGCGCGCCGGCTACGTCATCCGCCCGGCTTGGGAGCCGGCCTGCGCCGTCGGCTGGACCTTCAACGGGTATACCTGCGTCGCGCCGGTCGTCGTGAAGCCGCGTCCGATCGTGGTCGCCCCGGCTCCGGTCGTCGTCGTCAAGCCGAAGCCGGTCGTGGTCGTCAAGAAGCCGGCCGTCGTGATCAAGGTCAAGCCCTGATCCAGGGCCCCGGGATCGGCCGATCCCGTAACGGATGCAGCGGGGCGCCTTCGGGCGCCCCGTTTTGTTTGGTGCGACGGACGCCCGGATGGGGCGCCGGCCGGCGTTCAAGGTCAGGCGGTCACGCCGCCGGCTGCAGATGCTTGAACATGTGGCTCCGGGCTTCGGCATCCATCGTCTGTTTGAACGCGAAGCGATCCTTCAGCGCCTTGGCCCGGCCGGCGGCCGGGCGCGCATCGACCTCGTCGTGCAGGCGCTTGAGATTGGGCAGGCCGGCCCAGGCATCCTCGCCGAGGATGAAGGGGACCATCCGGGCCCAGCCCCAGACATCCATGTCGACGATGCTGTAGGCATCCCCGACCATGTAGCGCCGATCGGCGAGGCGCCCGTCGAGGACGGTGAAGTGCCGGCGCGCCTCGAACTGATAGCGGTCGTGGGCATAGGGAACCGGTTCGGGCGCGAAATGCTTGAAGTGGACGGCTTGGCCCGAGAAGGGGCCGACGCCGGTCGCCACGAACATCAGCCAGGACAGCAGTTCGGCGCGCAGCGCCGGCCCCTCTGCCGGCAGGAATTGTCCGGTCTTCTCGGCCAGATAGAGCAGGATGGCATTGCTGTCGAAGACGGTGGCATCACCGTCGACGATCGCCGGAACCTTGCCGTTCGGATTGATCGCCAGAAAGGCCGGGTCGAACTGCTCGCCCTTGCGGGTATCGACCGGGTGGGCCTCGTAGGCGAGACCGGCTTCCTCCAGAAACAGCGCGACCTTGGTCGGATTGGGCGAGCCGTTGAAGTAGAACTTGATCATGTCGTTTCCTCTGAAGGTCCGGCCGGCTTGTGGGCCGGGTTGTGAAGCGATGCAGGGGACGGCGGGTCCCCGGCGGCCGCGCGCGACGGCGTCGCAGGCAGGCCCAGCACGCCGACCGCGGTCAGCAATCCGACGCTGACGGTCAGGATGCCGGCGATCTGAACCGCGTCCGGAATCTCGCCGACGAGCGGAATCCCGATCAGGACCGAGACCGCGGGAACAATCGCCGGGAACAGGACGGCACGGCTGACGCCGAGCAGCGCGACCGCCTTGCTGTAGGCCATGATGGTGATCACGCCCTGGATCAACCCCTGGGTCAGGCCCTGCACGACGATCGGGCCGAGCGGCAGGGCGGCCAGATGGTCGATGCCGCGAACGGCAAGGTAGATCGGGCTCGCCAGCACGCAGGACATCACGCTGACCACGGCCGTCGCGCGGGCCGCCTCGACCCGCCATGCCCGCAACAGGAGCGTGAACGCCGCCCAAAGGAGGCTCGATGCGACGAACATCAGATCGCCGATCCAGGATGCCGGCATGCCGTTGTCGGCGGCGATGCCGTGCCAGCCGATCAGCAGGATGCCGGCCAGCACCAGCGCGGCGCCCGACAGATGGGCGCGGGTCAGGCGCTCGCCAAGGAACAGGCCGGCGGCGATCGTACTGACGATCGTCACCGTCGAGGGGGCGATCACGGCACCATGCGCCAGCGGCGCATAGGCATAGCCGCCGGTCTGCAGGATCGCGAAGAGCGGTCCCCCGGTCAGAGCCAGGACGAGACCCCGGCGCCAGCCGATGCCCGCCAGATCCGGCAAGCCCCAGCGCACCAGGAACGGCAGCATGACCAGACCGGCAACGAGAAAGCGGGCGAAGATCAGATCGTCCGGCGCCAGCCCGCCGAGAATGCCGGCGCGCGCCGAGGCAAAGGCCAGCGACGCGCCGACGGCCATGACGAGGCCGCAGGCATGCCCCAGACCGAATCTCGGCATGCGGGGCGATCCGGTCGGGCCCGGCGTCATCGCCGGACCCGGCCGAGGCGACGCGCGGTTCGGGAGGCGCCGGCCGGCATCAGCGCGGCGCTACGGACGCGGCGGTCTGGCCGAACAGGACCTTCTTGGCCGCGTCGGTCGTGGCCGGCTGGGTGTTGATGCTCTTTGCCAGTTCGTAGGCGCGGATCGTCGCCGGGCGCGCAGCGATCTCGCCGAACCAGCGGCGGAGATGGGGGAAGTCATCGAGATTCTGGCCCTGCCGTTCGTGCGGCACGATCCAGGGATAGCAGGCCATATCGGCGATTGAGTAGTCCCCGGCGACGAAGGCGCGGTCGGCGAGGCGCCGGTTGAGGACACCGTAGAGGCGGTTGGTTTCCTTGACGTAGCGATCGATCGCGTAGGGGATCGGCTCGGGCGCGTAGATCTTGAAATGGTGGTTCTGCCCGGCCATCGGCCCGAGACCGGCCATCTGCCAGAACAGCCATTGGCGAACTTCGAGCCGGCCGCGCAGGTCGGCCGGGATGAACTGCCCGGTCTTCTCGGCGAGATAAAGCAGGATCGCACCGGATTCGAACATCGCCACCGGGGCGCCGCCATCCTCCGGGGCGTCGTCCACGATGGCCGGAATGCGGTTGTTCGGCGCGATCTCAAGGAAGGCCGGCTCGAACTGCTGGCCGGCGCCGATATTCACCGGCACGATGCGGTAGGGCAGGCCGGTCTCTTCGAGGAACATCGTGATCTTGTGGCCGTTCGGCGTCGTCCAGTAGTAGAGATCGATCATGGGTTCACCCGTTTGAGGACATCAGGCCGGCGTGCGGATGTCGGGCCGCGCCTGGATCAGGCCGAGGATCGGACGCACCATGCCGTCGAGACGGCTTCGGTCCGAGACGGTTCGTGCCATCACACGCACCGCGATGACCAGACCGAGCAACAGCCGGGCCATGTCGGTCGGCTCGACGGTCGCCGGCAGATCGCCGCGCGCGGCGGCCCGGACCAGAGCGCGGCGGAAGAAGGCTTCGATTTCGGCGAGATAGGCGGCGATCAAGGTCGCGATTTCTGGATCGTGCGGCGCGACTTCGAGCGCGGAGTTGACGATCAGGCAGCCGCGCCGATCCGGATCGGCCAGCGAGCCGGAAATCAATTCGTCGAAGAAGGCGGCGATCGCGGAGCCCGGGTCCGGCAGCCGCTCCATCCGGCCGATCCGCTCGCGCATCGAGCGGGCCGCATAGTGTTCCAGTGCCCGCATGAAGAGCGAGCGCTTGTCGCCGAAGGCGTTGTAGAGGCTCGGTCCGTTGATCCCCATGCGGCCGGCGAGGTCGCGCACCGACGTCGCCTCCAGACCGCGCGCCCAGAAGCAGTCGGTCGCCGCCTCCAGGACATCGGTCTCGTTGAAGCTTCGAGGGCGGGACAAGGGGCGCTCCGGCGCAGACCGCGGCGAAGCACCGCGCCCGCCGTTGGACGCGATCATGTCGCTTCTTTTTGTATCGAGCGATACAAAAATCCGTGATCGACCGTACCCCGGACAGCGCACCGGCGTGCACCGGCTGAACCGGGAGCGTCGGACGGTTTGCCGGTCAGATGCGCATCGCGACACCGTCATGGCCGGGATCGGCGCCGCCATCGAGATGGTCGCCGTCGATCCGGATGCCGTGAACGGCCGCAAAGCCGAACGGGAAGGGGTTCCGGATGACGTCGTAGCCGAGCCCGTTCAGGTCGCGTTCGACCGCGTAGGGGATGCGGTTCGAGACGTCGATCGCGTTGCTGGTCGCGGAGAAGCGCGGTGCCGAGACGGCCTCGGTCATGGTCATATCGAAATCGACCACGTTGAGGATCGCCTGCAGCACGCCCATGGCGATCTGGGTCGCGCCCGGCGCGCCGACGACCAGCGCCGGATCGTCGCCGCGGAACAGGATCGACGGGCAGATCGAGCTGAACCGCGCCTTGCCGGGCGCGATCGAGCCGGCATGGCCCGGCCGCGGGTCGAACACGCCCATGCAGCCGTTGTAGAGGAAGCCGAGACCCTCGGTGATCACGCCGGACGGCATGCCGAGCGAATGGGTCATCGTTACGCAGGTGCCGTCGCGGTCGACCACCGAAATATGGGTGGTGTCCTTGGTCGGCATGCCGGCATTGAACCGCGGCACGGCGGTCTTCTCGCCGGCGCGGATGCGGGCGGCGGCCGCCTCGGCATGGGCGGCACCGGTCAGGCGCGCGACGGGGATGTCAACGAAGGCCGGATCGCCGACATGGCGGTCCTTGTCGACGGTGGCGTGCTTCATCGCCTCGGCGACCACGCGAAGATATTCGGTGGAATTGTGCCCCATCGCCGTGAGATCGAAATGCTCCAGCACGTTGAGCATCTCGACCAGCATAATGCCGCCACCGGGCGGCGCGTTGGTGGCGAGCCGCAGGCCGCGATAGGAGCCCCACAGCGGCGCGGTGTCGACCGGGCGATAGCCGTCGAGATCGGCGCGCGACAGGAGCCCGCCATGGGCGCGCATGTCCTCGTCGATGCGCTCGGCGATCTCGCCGCGGTAGAAGACGTCGGCGCCGTCGCGCGCGATCAGCCGCAGGACGGTTGCGTAGTCGCGATTGACGACGCGCTCGCCGACCCCTTTCGGGGTCCCGTCGGCACGGCAGTAGAGCGCGCGGGCCGCAGGCGTCTCGGAGATGCGACGGGGATTGGGCACGCGCCCCATCTGGCCGGGATCCGACCAGAAGCTGTGGACGTGGCGCCGGACGTTCCAGCCGCCTTCGGCCCAGTGGATGGCGGGCTGCACGACCTCCGACCAGGGCATGCGTCCGAATTCGCGCTGCGCCGCATAGAGCGCCGCGAGCGTGCCGGGCACGCAGATCGACTGGTAGCCGATGTCGTTGACGTTGCCCTTGAGGATGAAGCCGTAGCCGTCGCGCGCCTCGCCCTCGATCAGGTCGGCCCACATGTCGGGCCTGGCCGCGCCGGGCGCCGGCGAATGGAAGTCGACATAGCCGTGAAAGCCGCGCTCCGGCATGAAGATGCCCAGGCTGCCGAAGCCGGCGATGCCGCACATCAGCGGATCGACCACCGTCTGCACCAGCGCGCAGGCGATCGCGCCGTCGACCGCATTGCCGCCGGCGCGCATCACGTCGGCGCCGGCCTCGACGGCCTCGGGCTGCGGGGCGCAGATCATCCCGTGGGAGTAGGACACGATTTCCTCCGATGCTTTCAGTCTGTCGAGACGGGGTCGTGCAGGTGGCAGGCGACACGATCGCCGTCGACCTGGTGGAAGGCGGGGACGACCGACGCGCAGCGCGGCCGGCGGAATTCGCAGCGCGGATGGAACCCGCAGCCGGACGGGCGTTCGGTCGGGTCGGGAAAGCCGCCGCCGAGATGCATGTCGGGAATGCCGCGGCCCGGCTCCGGGGTCAGCACGGAAGCCATCAGGGCGCGCGTATAGGGATGGCCCGGGGCGGCGAACAGGCGGCTGGTCTCCGCCTCCTCGACGATGCGGCCGAGATACATCACCGCGACGCGGTTGGCGACATGCTCGACCACCGCCATGTTGTGGCTGATCAGAAGGTAGGTCAGGCCCAGCTCGTTCTGCAACGACAGGAGCAGGTTCAGGATCTGCGACTGGACGGACACGTCGAGCGCCGAGGTCGGCTCGTCGCAGACCACGATCGGCGGGCGCATGATCAGCGCGCGGGCGATCGCGACGCGTTGGCGCTGGCCGCCGGAGAGCTGGCTCGGGCGCGCCTCGGCGAGCCGGGCCGGCAGCCCGACCAGATCCATCATCTCGGCCACCGCGCGCCTCGTGCCGGCCCGGTCGGCGAGCCGATGCACGCGCAGCGGCTGGCCGATGATCGCGCCGATCGCCTTCTGCGGATTGAGCGACGAATAGGGGTCCTGGAACACCGGCTGGATCCGGCGCGCGCGCTCGGCGACCGACAGGCTGCCGACGGGCGTGCCGTTGACGAGGATCTCGCCCGCCGACGGCTGCTGCAGCCCGAGCAGGATGCGGGCGAAGGTGGTCTTGCCGCAGCCGGACTCGCCGACCAGGCCGAGGATCTCGCCCTTGCGCAGGGTCAAATCGATGCCGTCGACCGCCTTCAGCGCCTTGGCCGGGCGGAACAGGCCGCCGCCGACCGCGAAGGCATGCGAGACGCCGCGCGCCTCGAGCACGGGAGGTTCGCCGCTCATCGTCCGATCGCCCCCAGGGTTGCCGTCGGAGCGGCGGCTTCGAAAGTGCCCGGCGCGAGCGTGCACCGGGTGCGGTGGCCGGCACCGAGGCTGCGGACCGGGATCGCGCCGGCACAGGCCTCGTGGGCCTGCGTGCAGCGGCCCGCGAAGGCACAGCCGCGGATCGCGCCGACGAGGCTCGGCACGATGCCGGGAATGGCGCCGAGCGGACTGCGCCGCGGCGTCCGTCCGGGGATCGGGATGCAGCCGAGCAACGCCCGGGTATAGGGATGCGACGGCCGCGCGAAGACCTCGCCGACGGCCCCCTCCTCGACCATCTCGCCGGCATACATGACGCCGATCCGGTCCGCGACCCGGGCGACAACACCCAGATCATGGGTGATCAGCAGGATGGCGATGCCGAGTTCGGCCTGCAGGTCGCGCAGGAGCCGCAGGATCTGCGCCTGGATGGTCACGTCGAGCGCCGTGGTCGGCTCGTCGGCGATGATCAGGTCCGGGCCGCACATCAGCGCCATGGCGATCATGACGCGCTGGCGCAGGCCGCCGGAGAGCTGGTGCGGATACTGGCCAAGCCGGGCCGCGGCGGCCGCGATACCGACCCGCTCCAGGAGGTGCACGGCCCGGTCGACGGCCGCCGCGCGGCCGACCTGCCGATGGGCCAGCATCGTCTCGACCAGCTGGTCGCCGATGGTGAAGGCCGGGTTCAGGCTGGTCATCGGATCCTGGAAGATCATCGCCATGCGGTTGCCGCGCAGGCCCGCGATGGTGCGCCGCGATCCCCCCGCCAGGTCGACGCCGTCGAAGGCGAGCCGGGCCGCGCTGCGCCGCGCCTCGCGCGGCAGAAGTCCCATGATCGCGAGCGAGGTCAGTGACTTGCCGCAGCCGGATTCGCCGACGATGCACAGCGTTTCGCCGCGGCGGACGGAGAGCGAGATGCCGCGGACGGCATGCAGTTCGCCCGCCGGCGTCGGGATGCGGACATGCAGATCCTCGACCTCGAGCAGCGCCGTCATGCGCGCCCCCTGGAGACCGAGGCGTCGCGCAGGCCGTCGCCGACCAGGTTGATGGCGAGGATCAGCGCGAACAGGCCGAGGCCCGGAATGGTGATCATCCAGGGCGAGAAGAAAATGTCCTCCTTGGCCTCGGCCAGCATCAGCCCCCAGCTCGGCAGAGGCGGCTGCACGCCGAGGCCGAGGAAGGAGAGGGCGGCTTCGAACAGGATCGCGTTGGCCATCTCCACCGTGGCGATGACGATCAGCGGATTGGCGACGTTGGGCAGGATCTCGCCGATCAGGATGCGCGGCGTCGAGCAGCCGAGCGCCTGGGCGGCGGTGACGTAGTCGCGCGAGCGCGCCTGCTGGGTCACCGAGCGCATGACCACGGCGAAGCGGTCCCACAAGAGCGAGCCGAGCACCAGGATCACGACCACGAGCGAACTGCCCTGCTTGGCGACCACCGCCAGCGCGACCAGGACGACCGGCATGGCCAATCGCGTCGTGACCAGGAAGGACACGACGAGATCGACCTTGCGGCCGAAATAGCCGGCCGCCATGCCGAGCGTGGTGCCGATCAGCCCGGACATGAGCGTCGTCGCTGTTCCGATCAGGAGCGAGATGCGGGCGCCGTAGACGAGGCGCGCCCAATAGTCCCGGCCGAGCTTGTCGGTGCCGAGCGGATGCGACCAGGTCGCCTTGGGGTGGTCCCAGAACCAGCCGTACCAGATCGGCGGCACCCGCCGGGCGACGATGTTCTGCGCGTAAGGGTCGTGCCAGGTGATCAGCGGGGCGAACAGGGCGGCGCCGACGATCAGGACCAGGATGGTGCCGCCGATGACGAGGCTGCCGTGGCGCAGCGCACGCGGCAGCCGCCAACGGCGCGGGGCCGGGGCGTCGACGTCGGGAGGGCTGGTGGTGGTGGCGGTCATGTCAGCCCATCCGGATGCGGGGGTCGAGCCAGGCGTTGAGCAGGTCCGCCGACAGGGTCAGGACGATGTAGATGAGCGAAATCATCA
Source organism: Prosthecodimorpha staleyi (assembly GCF_018729455.1). Classification (NCBI taxonomy): domain Bacteria; kingdom Pseudomonadati; phylum Pseudomonadota; class Alphaproteobacteria; order Hyphomicrobiales; family Ancalomicrobiaceae; genus Prosthecodimorpha; species Prosthecodimorpha staleyi. The sequence goes on from NZ_JAHHZF010000014.1 coordinate 148,992, forward strand.
GAACGATCGCCTGCGTGACCGGCAGGTCGGACAGCGAGATGGACTCCCAGGCCAGGTAGCCGACCCCCTGCATGGCGAAGATGGTCTCGATCACCACCGAGCCGCCGAGCATGAAGCCGAACTGCACCGCCGCGACCGAGACCACCGGCAGGACGGCATTGCGCAGGGCATGCTTCAGGACGACGCGGGCCTCCGACAGCCCCTTGGCGCGGGCGGTGCGGATATAGTCGGAGGCCAGAACGTCGATCATACCGGCCCGCATCAGCCGCATCAGTGTCGGCGCGGCGTAGTAGCCGAGCGCGACCGCAGGCAGGATGAAATGCGCCGTGGTCGCCGAGCCGGAGGCCGGCAGCCAGCGCAGGTTGACGCTGAAGATGACGATGCCGAGCAGGGCGAACCAGAAGGTCGGCATCGCCTGCCCGAACAGCGCCAAGAGCAGCGCCAACCGGTCGATCCAAGAGTTCGGCCGCAGCGCCGCCGCGATGGCGAGCGGGATCGAAAGGACCAGCGCGAAGGCAAGCGCCAGTCCGCCGAGCTTCAGCGTCACCGGCAGCCGCTCCAGGATCACGTCGACCACGGGGCGGCGCTGCCGATAGGATGTGCCGAGGTCGCCCTGCAGCGCCTGACCGAGCCAGGCGACGTAGCGCGCCGCCAGCGGACGGTCGAAACCGTAGGACTTGCGGATCGCCTCGACATCGTCGGACGTCGCCCCCTCGCCGGCGATCGCCCGGGCCGGGTCGATCGCCGCATTGGTCAGCGTGAAGGTGATGCCCGACACGACGAACATCACCAGGACGCCGATGACCATACGTCGCAACGCATAGGACAGCATTGGCCGGATCCTCGGCGGTTACTTCCAGCGCGACAGGAAGAAGCGCGGGTTTTCGTCGGGGAAGCTCTGGAACTCGAGATCCTTGGCGTGGGCATAGACCACCGGATGGACCCAGAGCGGGAACCAGTAGAGCTGTTCGGCGATGCGGGCGACGGCCTGGTCGTAGTTGGTCTTGCGCACCGCGGTATCGACCGTGGCCGCGCCGGCCTTCAGCCAGCCGGAGACATCCTTGTCCTGCGCCATGTCGTCGGGGCCGAGCGTGAAGAAGTTGTTCAGGATCGCCGACACGTCGTTGATCGAATAGGAGCCCCAGTCGCCCAGGAACAGATGCGCGGTGTTGTTGACCACGCGTTCGCGGGCGGCGGCATATTGCAGGAAGGTGATGTTGGTCTTGATGCCGACGGCGTCGAGATAGCCGGCGAGCGACTCGGTCCATTCGCGGTTGCGGTAGGCGACGAGTTCCAGTGTGGTGCCCGGCGCGATGCCGGCCTCGGCGAGCAGCTTCTTGGCCTTGGCCGGATCGTAGTCGTACTGCGCCACATCCTGCCGGCAGCCGAATTGGGTCCGGTAGCAGGGCGCCTTGACGACGCTGGAACCGGCGCTGATGACATATTCGACCAGCTTCGCGCGGTCGACGGCATGGGCGATGGCTTGGCGCACGCGCGGATCGCGCAGCGGGTTCGGCTTGGCCATCTCGCGGGTGTTGTAGGCGAGATAGCTGATCCGCATGGTCTCCGCCGGCACCACCTTGGCGGTCCCGGTGGCGGCCAGGCGGCCGGCCTGATCCGGCGGCACGTACCAGATCCAGTCTAATCCGCCGCTGAGCAGTTCGGCCATCTGGGTCGACTGGTCGGGGATCATCCGGTAGATGATCGACTTGATGGTCGGCTGGCCCTTCGGGCTGTCCTTGAAATACTGGCCGGTGAGTTCGACCTCGATCGAGGTGCCGGGCGTGAACTTGACCAGCCGATAGGGCCCGGTGCCGACGACCTTGCCGCCCGCGCCCGCCACGCCGCCCGGACCGAAAAAGTCCTTCGGCAGGATGGCGATCAGGCTGGCGAGATATTCCAGCGCCGGCGGGAACGGCGCCTTGAGATGGATCTTGACCGTATGGTCGTCGATCTTCTCGGCGCTCTTCATCCAGTTGACGTTGCTCGGAACGTTGATCTTGTTCTCGGGCGCCACGACATAATTGATGGTGTAGACGACATCGTCGGCGCTGAAGGCCCGGCCGTCATGGAATTTGACGTCGTCGCGCAGGGACAGCTGCAGCGTCACGTCGTCGAGCCACTTCCAGGACTTGGCGAGCAGGGGCTTGAACTCGCCGGAGACCGGATCGCGGTAGACAAGCGTATCCCAGATCAGCTGGCCATTGATGATCATCGCCTCGCGATGCGCATTGTAATAGGGGTCGACCGCCGTGATCGACGAGACGCTCGCCCATCGCAGGCTGTTGTTGGCCTTGTCGGCGAAGCTCGGCGAAACGGTCGCGGCGGTCACCGCGCAGGCAGCCAGCAGCATCCTCAATCTGCGCATCATCCAACTCCCTCCAAAGACGATTTTTCACGGAGCGAGGCCGACAGCGCCGCCGCGGCGTCACGCAGTCGGGCTCCGATCTCCAGGACGCGGGTCGCGTCGTAACGCGGCTTGATGCCGCCCACGCTGATGGCGCCGAGCATGTGGCCGCCGGCACCGAAGATCGGCGCACCGACCGCGACCACATATTCGAACAGGTCCTCGTCGCCGATCGAGAAGCCGCGGGCACGCGTATCGGCGATCCGTTGGCGCACGACCGCCGGATCGACGGTGGTGCGCGGTGTCGCCTTGGCCAGCGGCCGGCTCAGCACCTCGTCGATGAAGGCGTCGTCCGAGAAGGCCAGGATCGCGAACGGCGCGCCGCCGCAATGCAGCGGCAGGCGCGAGCCGATCTGCGAGCCAGCCACGATCACCGGCGCGCGGCCTTCGACCCGGTCGACGCACAGCGCCTCGCCGCGGTTCTCGACCATCAGCAGGATGACGTCGTCGGTCTCCTGCGAAAGCTGGTGCATCAGGTTGATGGTCGACAGGCTGATCGGATGCTGGCGCTGCGCCCGCCGGGCGAGTTCGACGAAGCGCATTCCGAGCCGATAGCGGCCGGTGGACGGCTCGCGCTCGACCAGCTGTTCGTGATCGAGCGTGGCGAGCAGGCGATGGCAGACGGTGGTCGATACGTCGAGGGCGCGGGCGATGTCGGTCAGCGTCGATCCGCCCTCGCCGGCGGAGACGGCCTGCAGCACCGACACGGCCTTGCGGACCGTTTGGCTGAGGTCGCGATCGGGAATGGCGGCGTCGCCCGACTTGCGCGGACGACCGACGGAGCGGCGCGGGGGGGATGGTTCATTCATTTCCGATATCCAGAAATTATTTCCGAAATATCTGAGCATGGCGCGCATCCGGGTTCAAGTCCGCGCATCGGCGAGCGCGAAGGCGGCGGCGCGTTCGCCGATCATGATCGTGGCCGCGTTGGTGTTGCCGCTGACGATGTCGGGCATCACCGAGGCGTCGGCGATGCGCAGTCCGTCGAGGCCCCGCAACTTCAGCCGCGCGTCGACCACCGCCATCGGATCCGGCCCCATCCGGGCGGTGCCGACCGGGTGATAGACGCTCGACGCGGTCGCCCGGACCCAGGCGGCGATCTCGGCGTCGCTCTGTGCCGCGGCCATCGGTGCCAGTTCCGGCCCGCGGATGCCGTCGAAGGCCGAGCCCGAGACGAGGTCGCGGACCAGCCGCACCCCCGCCACGGTCGCGGACATGTCGGCCTCCTCCGCCAGATAGTTCGGCTGGATCAGCGGCGCGGCGAGGGGATCAGCGCTGCGTAAGCGCAGATGGCCGCGGCTCTGCGGCCGGATCGGTCCGATCCGGATCGAGAAGGTGTCGGTCGGTCGCCGTCGCCCCGGCAGCGGCATCCAGAGGGCGGCGTTGGTCGCCGCGATCGGCAGCACGAAAGCCTGCAAGTCCGGCGCGTCCAGGCCGTCCCGCGAGGCGAAGAAGCCGCCCGCCTGGATCGGGCTGGCGCCGGCCGGCCCGGTTCCGGTGGCGGCGAAGCGCAGGAGATTCAGTGCGAAGCGGTCGAGCCGCAGGTTGTCGACCATCGAAACGGGCTGCCGGCAGGCGAAGGCCGGAGCGACGTCGAGATGGTCGTGCAGGTTTTCGCCGACGCCCGGCAGGTCGTGCAGCGTCCGGATGCCGACCGAGGCGAGATGTCCGGCCGGTCCGATCCCTGACAACAGAAGGAGTTGCGGCGTATTGACGGCGCCGGCGCACAGAATGACCTCGCGGCGCGCACGCAGGGTGGTGGTGCGGCCGCCCGAAAGCACCTCGACGCCGGCGATCCGTCCGCCCTCGACGACCAGGCGCAAGGCACGGACCGAGGGGCGGACGGTCAGGTTTCGACGCCGCCGGGCCGGCGCCAGGAAGGTCGTGGCGGTGGTCTGCCGGCGGCCGTTGCGGATGTTGAAATGATAGAAGCCGACCCCGGCCTGGCGGTCGCCGTTGAAGTCCGGGTTGAGCGGATGGCCGGCCGCGACGCCGGCCTCGATGAAGCGGTCGAACAGGCCATAGGCGCGGCTGGCGGGGGTGACGGGCAGCGGGCCGTCGGTGCCGTGATGACGGTCGGCCGGACCGGCGAAGCCCTCCGACTTGCGGAAGGCGGGCAGTACATCGGCATGGCTCCAGCCGGGATTGCCGCGCTGCGCCCAGCCGTCGAAATCGGCGGCGGCGCCGCGGATATAAACCATGCCATTGAAGATGAACGAGCCGCCCAGCATGCGGCCGCGCGGCCAGAAGATGCGCCGGCCGTCGAGATGCGGCTGCGGCTCGGTTTCGTAGAACCAGTTGTTCGGGCGCGCCCGGTACAGCCGCCCGGCCAGCATCGGCACCCGGTAGAGCGGATTCCAGTCGGACGGGCCGGCCTCCAGAAGGCAGGTGTCGACGCTCGCATCCTCGCTGAGACGGGCCGCGACCACGCATCCGGCCGAACCGCCCCCGACGACAACGAAGTCGAACTCCTGCATTCGTGACACCTATTTTCCGATAATCGGAAATTAATTTCCGAATTCTTGCGAATTTATAGGCGGGTGTCAAGCGTGCCGGCGCAAGCTTTCCGGCGGCCGGATTGGCGCCGGCGATGCGGTCGGAAACGGGGGAGGGGCGACCCGCGACGGTGCCCGAGGCGGACGGAGATCGTCACGAAGAACGAGACAGTGCCCGGTCCGGGCTGTGCTCACTGCAAGGCGACCGAAGACATGGCGGGCGATCAGGTCGCCCGGCTCGGTCTCGCCGTTGCGGTCGAGAAATCTGCCGACTGTGCGGCGATCGCGGGCTTCGGCATCGCCGCGATCCCCGGCATCCTCGGGGGCGGCAAGGCGGTGCATGTCGGCGGCTTGCCCAAGCCGGAAGGCGTGGCGCGACGACCGTCGGTTTCAGCGCAGTCTCGCCCCGGGGCGAAGTCGGCGTCCCGGCGTCGCGCGCCGCCGGGCAGGCCCCCGCGCGATCTGGCGGCGCCGGGCATCTACAGGTTCGCGATCAGGCCTTGGCTGCGTCCATGAGGCGGTGGCACTTGTCGAGGTCCCACTTCAGCGGGTCGTTCGCTCCGGCATCCGAGCGCATGATCGAGGTCGACACGACGACGCCGGCCGCCTCGGCCAGGGCGCGTCCGATATTGCCGGCATCGACGCCACCGCCGACGAGGACCGGAGCCTTGATGCCGGCGGTGCGCAGCGCTCGGATCCGGGCGAGGCTGTCGTCGAAATCGGAGCCGGTGATGACGAGCCCGTCCGCCCCCATGTCGACGGCCCACTTGGCGGCCTGCGGCTGCGGGACGCCGGCGATCGGCAGCGAGGTCCGGTCGTGGATGTCGGCCAGGATGGCGACCCCGTCGGCACCGGCCGCCTGACGATAGGCCCGGGCGGCAACGCACAAGGCCGACTTCTGGCCCTCGGACGACATGACCGCCCCGACATAGACCTTGAGACGCACGAAGCTTGCGCCGCATGCCTCCGCAATGGCGATCGGGCTTTCCGCATCGTGCGCCTGCACGATGATGCCAAGCGCGAGACCGGGGTATTCGCGGCGGATGAGACGGCCGAGGGCGGTGGTGCGGGCGACGGTCGCGATGCTGGCAGGGCCGGCCGCGCGCGTCTGGTCCTGCAGCTTGACGGCGGGAATGCCGGCTTGCGCGAACACGGCAACGTTGGCGAGCACGTAGTCTTCGAGAAAGGCCATCGACAGGCCCGGCTGCACGACCGGGTCGGGGAGATGCAAGGCGGCGATCACCGTGTGGTCGAAGGCAAGGCGGTTCGGGGTCATGGTTGGTTCCGGATTGGGTGTGGGGCGCAGAAGACGCGCAGCCTCGCCTCCGCCTGCGCGCGCGTGACCGCCAGGAGCGGCAACGGGCCTCTCGTCTCGACCGCGAAGGCCGCCGAGACGGTGGCCCTTCTGGCGGCGATCAGGGGCGGCTCGCCGAGCAGCAGGCCGCTCAGGAAGCCGCCGCAATAGGCATCTCCCGCGCCGGTCGGATCGACCACCGGCACCGTCAGGGCGCCGATCGCTTCGCAATGGTCCGAGCCGCGCGTCGCGACCAGAGATCCCTCGCCCGCGAGCTTGACGCCGACCGCGCCGCGCACTCTCGCGGCCAAGGCGGGAAGCGCGGCCTCCGGAGGGCGGCCGGGGGCCAGCATGGCGAGTTCGCGCCGGCTCGGCAGGAAGGCATCGACGAGCGGCAGGAGTTGGTCGAGATAGGCGGCGTCCATGGCGGCCGCGTGCGAGCCGGGATCGCATGTCACTATCAGCCCGCGGGCCCGCGCCGCCCGAGCCAGGGCGAGCAAGGCGTCGGGGCGGTTGGGGGCCAGATGGATGCCGTCGGCCGCCCAGAGGGCATCCGGCACGTGGCCCGGCTCGACCGGATGGGCGCGGCGATAGCCGGCGAAGTCGCAACCCTGCGGGGCGTGATCGGACAGCATGCGTTCGAAAGCCGCCGCGGCAGCCGGCGACACCTGGTCGCCGACCATGCCGCAGGCGTCCGCCGTGGCCGCGGTGGCGTGGAGATGATCGCGCCGCTCGCCGTCGGACCGGTAGAAGAACCATTCCTCCAACTCGACGGTGACCGGATCGACGCTCAGCGCCAGGGGGGCGAGGCCGCCGGCCGCGAGCGCCGCCAGCATCGGGCGCGGATAGTTTTCCGGAATGCGTGCGCAGACGCCGACCGGGTCCAGCCAGAGCCGGGCGCCGGCCGCGGAATAGACCGCATTTCCGCCGATCTGCCCCCGGACCAGCGCGCCGTCATGCGACACGACATTGTCGATGATCACGCCGCCGGTGGTGAAGAGGCGGGGTGTCAAGACCAGGGTCCGCCGAGCCCGAGATCCGCGCGGGCCATCGCCGAATGAAAGGCCAGCGCGTGCAGGGGCACGGTGGCCATGATGGCGGCCAGCGGACCCGTCGCCTCGGCAACGACGAGGTGATGGTCGACCCGTGCGACGATCTCCGCGTCGTCTTCCCGCAGGAGCGCGAAGCTGGTGCTGCCCTCGGCCTGGGCGACGAGGGCCGTGTCCAGGGCCCGCTCGCGGGCTTCCGGCGCCGTCGCGACGATGACCAGCCGGTCGCCCCGCTTCGGAAGGCGGTAGTGGTGCATCTCCTCCAACGGGAGGGCGAAGGCATGCGCGGGAGTCAGTTCCCGGAGCTTCGCGGCCCCGAAGGAGGCGGCCGCGAAATCCGGGCCGGCACCCGTGAAGATCGTCATGGGAGCATCGGCGAAGGCCGTCGCAACCCGGGCGACGGGACCGTCGATCCGCCCGATGAGGGCGTCGATCGAGGCCGGGAGCGCATCGAGCGCGGCCGCAAGGTCATCGGTCGCACTGGCGTCCGGGACGGGAGGGGATGCGGCGGCCAGATGCGACGCGAGCGCGGCGAGCAGGGCGATCGAGGCCATCGACGACTGGGTCGGCCATCCCTTTCGTGACGCTTGCACGAGGAGCCCGGCGTCGAAGCCGGTCATCGCGGGGCTGCCCGAGGTGTTGGACATGCCGACCGCGATCGCGCCTTCGGCCTTGGCCCGAGTGAGGGCGTTGATCACTGCCGGCGTGTTGCCGCCGGAGGTCAGCCCGATCACCAGCGCGCCGCGGTTGATCGCGGCGCCCGCGAAGGCGGCATGCTCGAAGGCTTCGACCGCGAAGCAGGGTACGCCGAGGGTGCGTTCCATGATCGGCGCGGCGGCCAGCCCGACGAACCAGGAATCGCCGCAGCCGACCACGACGATCCGCTCGGGTCGGCCGGGCAATGCGGTGCGGACCCGTTCGAAATCGGGGCCGGCACCCGCCAGGGTGTCGGCGATGGCTGCCCCCTGGGCCAGCATCTCGGTGCGCGTCCGGCCGACGCGGGCCAGCCGGGCCGCGTCGCGTGGGGCGTCGGTGGACGGTTCGGCCCGCAATCGGGCCAGTCGTTGCGTCCAGTCCGTGGTCGGTTCGGTCATGGTCACTCTTGCATGTTGCGTGAGGTCAGCGGCCCAGCCGCTCGAGGCCGACGGTCCGGGCGACGACCAGCATCACCAGGAAGGACAGGCCGATCTCGATCGCCGAAATCGCCGCGATGGCGGGCGTGGAGTCGTTCTGGACCAGATAGTAGAGTTCAACCGGCAGCGGACGGCCGCGCACGTCCGATGTGAACAGCGCGACCGTGACGTTGTCGAAGGCCTCGATGAAGGTGAACGCCCCCGCGGCGAGCAGCGCCGGCCCAAGCTGGGGCAAGGTGACGCGCGCGAAGGTCTCGAGCTTTCCGGCGCCGAGATTGGCCGAAGCCTCGTCGAGCCGCGGATCGAGCCCGGCGAGCCGCGCCATAGTGATGCGGATCACGAAGGGCAGGCAGAAGACGGACAGCGCGGCGACCAGCATGGCATTCGACGCCCGGAAGGCGAAATAGGCGCCGAAGAACAGGCTGGCGATGCCGATGACCATTCCGGGCATCATCTGCGGCGACAGCAGGAACGCATTGAGGGAGGCCTTTCCGGGGAACGTGCCTCGCACCGCCGCGAAGGCCGCCGGAACGCCGAGCGCCAGGCCGATCAGCGCGACATAGATCGAGATGGTCAGGCTGACCCAGATCGAGTCGGTCAGCTGCCGATTCTGAAGCAGCGACTGATACCATTTCAGGCTGAAGCCCGAGGGCGGAAACGAAATGTAGGCGCGCGGTTCGAACGATATGGCGATCACGACCAGGCTTGGCGCGACCAGGAGCAGCAACGCGAAACCGGCAAGCAGGGCGAACAGCGCCGTCCATAGGCGGTCGGACCAGGTCATGGTTCTCATGCGCGCGCCTCGCTCCACCGATTGATGCGGCTGCCGACCCAGACGATCAGGAAGACGAACGCGAAGGAACTCGACAGGAGAATTGCGGCCAGCACGGCGCCGCGCGTCCAATCCAGCACCACGACGGTCTGTTCGTAGACCTGCACGGCGAGCGTGGCGTAGTTTCCGCCGCCGAGAAGTTGAGGCACGATGAAGTTCGTGTAGGAGATCGCAAAGACCAGGGCAAGGCCGGCGAAGATCGCCGGGACGCTCATCGGCACCACCACCTTAAAGAAAGTCGCGGCCCGGCTGGCACCGAGATTGAACGACGCCTCTTCCAGGCGCCGGTCGCGCTCGGCCAGCACGGCGAGCAGGGGCAGGATCATGAACGGCAGGTGGATCTGAGTCATGCCGATGATCACCGCATAGTCGGTGTTGAGAATGCGCAGCGGCTCGTCGATGACCCCGAGTTGAATGAGCGTGTGGTTTACGATGCCCCGCCGGCCGCCGAGGATCACCAGCCACGCATAGGCGCGGACGAGCGCGCTCGTCAGGAGCGGGGAGATGACCGCCACCAGGATCAGGGTGCGCCAGATGCCCTTGGTCTGGCTGTAGAGATAGGCCACCGGATAGGCGAGCAGCAGGGTCATGACCGTCGAGATCACAGCCACGTAGAAGCTCCGCCAGGTCAGGCGCCAGACCAGGGTGTCGTTGAGAGCCGCCCAGAGCGGCTCGAGCGTGAAGCTATCGCCCACGATCCGCCCCCGCTCGATGGTGACGAAGCCGAAGGCGAGCAGCGTCAGCATGGGCAGAACCAGAAAGACGACCAGGAACAGCACCGCCGGCAGGGCGGGCCAGAAACCGCCGCCGTGCAGCAGGCGCCGGACGAGGCGGCCGGGGCGCCGGCCGGGCGTGATCGCGGCTGCGGTCATGCGGCCCCCCGCTCGATGACCCGGCACGCGGCCGGATCGATGACGCCGATCGACACCGGACTTCCCGCCGCGAGCGGCACTTCGCCGGACCGGCGGCCGACCGTGACGCGCAACGGCTCGGGGAAGCCTGCATCCACTTCGTATTCGATCGTCGGACCCTGGGCGATGGCGAACAGAACCGTGCCGGGCGGTCCGGATTGTCCGGTGCCCGGGTCGATCCGGCCTGCCGCAAGCGTCAGGTTCTCGGGCCGCACGATCAGGTCCGCCGGGCCATCGGGCCGTTCGGCGACGACCGCCGGAAAGCCGACCACGGCGCCGGCTCGCAATCCGACCGGAAGGATGTTGGCGCGGCCGATGAAGGTTGCGACGAACGGGTTGGCAGGGCGGTCGTAGATCGCGAGCGGCGGTGCGACCTGCTCGAAGGTGCCGGCGCGCATGACCGCCACCTGATCGGACAGCATCATCGCCTCGCTCTGGTCGTGGGTCACGAAGATCGAGGTGATGCCGAGCCGCTCGATCAGCTTGCGCAGTTCGGTCTGCATCGACAGCCGGAGCTTGGCGTCGAGCGCATTGAAGGGTTCGTCGAGGAGCAGCACGTCCGGCTCCAGCACGAGCACGCGGGCGATGGCGACCCGCTGCTGCTGTCCGCCGGACAATTGTGCCGGATAGCGGTCGCCGAGCGGACCGAGCGAGACGGTCTGGAGCGCCCGCGCGACGCGTTCCTTGATTTCGGGTGCCGGCCTGCGGCGCACCTTGAGCCCATAGGCGACATTCTCGGCGACGGTCAGATGCGGGAACAGGGCGTAGTTCTGGAACACGTAGCCGACGCTGCGCCGGTTCGGGGGCAGGGCCGTGATGTCGATGCCTCCGACCAGGACACGGCCGGCATCGGGCTCGACGAAGCCCGCCAGCGTTCGCAGCAAGGTCGTCTTGCCGCAGCCGGACGGCCCGAGCAGGGTCATCACCTGGCCCTTCTCGACGGACAGCGAGCATCCGTCGAGCACGCGAACGTCGCCGTAGCTTTTGGTGATCGACTCCATGACGATGTGCGGCATTGTCGGGCTCAATGGGTTGTAGCGTGAGACGGGAAGGGGGGCACGTCGAGCCCCAAGGCGGAGGGGCCGACGCCGGCAACCGCCGCGGCTCCGACCCGGACGGCGACACGGCACGCCGCATCGAGCGCGTCGCCCGCCGCGATGCGGGCGGCGAGGGCCCCGACCGTCGCGTCACCGGCCCCGGTCGGGTCGCGTACGGTGGTGGATGGTGGTGCGACGGTGACCACGCGGGTGTCGCCGGCCCGGCAATAGGCGAGCCCGGCGCTGCCGCGTTTCTGGACGATGTCGCAGCCGCGCGATGCCAGCGCGACGACGGCCGCGTCGTCCGCCACATCCGGGAGCAGGAGCGCGGTTTCCTCGCGGCTCGGTGCGAACAGGCGGAGGCGGGGCAGGAGTTCGAGACAGTCGGCCGGTCCGGCCGACGCGAAGGCTTCGCTGGTATCGGCGACCGCCGGACAGCCGAGCCCGGCCAGGATTCCGGCGGCGTGCCCTGGCGGCATCGGGCACAGCACGGCGATGTCGGCGGCCGGGCCCTCGACGGGCGGACGCAAGGCCGCCGTGCGTTCCCACCACAAGGCCTCGCCATAGTGGCTCGACGATCGGTCGCCGCCGGATGCATGCCGGATGCGGGCGCGCCGGGTCGGTCCGGAGGCCGGCCGGATCCAAGCGACATCGATGCCGATGCCGGCCAGGGCCGCGATCCATGCCGTCGGATAGTCATCGCCCCGGCATGCGACGATCGCCGCTTCCGCGCCCGCCATCCTGGCACCGAGCGCCCCATAGAGCGCGGCACCGCCGGCAACCGCATCGGAACGAACGCCCGGGGCGACGATGTCGTCGATGGAGAGATAGCCGTAGAGGACGACCTTCGGCATGGCTTTCACTATTGCCCCGTGCCGATCAGCGATCGCCGGGTCAGCATGCGGCTGACCGTGAAGCGCGCTTCGTCCGCCTTGAGATGCAGACGGGTGTTCGGGTCGAGCCCGCTCGCCTCGGCCATCCGGTAGGCGAGCCGTTGGAGCGGTATCGGCGTGACCAGCGGGGCGAGCGACACCGGGACGGCCGGCAAGGTGATGCGATGCGCTGCGGAGGCGACCGGGGTCGCTTCGGTGTCGATCGCCAAGGTCGACACGCCGAGCCGCGTCAGTGCCGAGCAGGACGCATCGGCATATTCGGCCAATGCCGGATCGGCCGCGACGACAACGACCAGATCGGTGACCGGCATCGCCCAGTACTGGCTATGGGCGAATTCCTCCAGATCGCCGGACCAGACGGGCAAGCGCGTCAGTTCGACGAATTTCGCCGCTCCGTAGCGCGTGGTTCCGCGGTCCGCGCCGGCCGAGAGAATGCGGATGCCGGTCGGGACGGGCGTGCCCAGACGGGGCAGGATCGCGGATGCGGCGGGCTCGGCCGCAGCCTGCGCATCGGCGATCCGCACCAGGTCGATCCGGTCCGAGGCCCCCGCGGCACCGGCGGCCAGAAGCATCAGTGCCAACAGGGTGGCGGTATAGCTCGCCGTGCCGCACAGAAACGGCGCGATATCCGGGAGATCCAGCGAGACCTTGCGGGTTGCGATTTCGCCGAGCCGTCCGCCGCTGCCGTTGACGAGTGCCAGGAGCGGAACGCCGGCTGCCGCGACCGCGCGCGCCGCCTCGACCGTCCGGTCGACATTGCCCGACATGGAGATGCAGACGATCCGATCGTCGGGACGCAGGCGGCCGGCCGACAGCACGAGATCGAGGGCCCCGATCGCCCGCCAGTCGAGCCCGAGCTCCGCCGCTCGGTGTGTTGCGGCCTCCGCCGCGAACACGCCGTCGCCGCAGCCGGCCACGAACACCCGGCCACGCGGGCCGGGTGCCAGCACGTCGCGGCCGAGCGCCGCGAATGCGTCTGCCCGCGCGCCCAGGCTGCGCAGGACATCGGGCTGGCGCGCGATGTCGCGAAGCATGGGCGGCGTGCTTTCCGAGGCCGTGGTCATGATGCAAACAGCCGATCGAACTGCTCGACGATCTTGCCGCGCTGCGGAGCGATCTTGCTCCAGTCGACGGACTGCAGCTTCGAGATTTCGGCAGGGGTCGAAGGCGTGTAGGACTTGGCGGCCTCCGGCACCGTGACGCCGCGGACGGTCGGGCCGAAGAAGTATGGCGCGTTGGCGGCGAACTGCTGGTATTCGGGCGACAGGATCTCGTTCATCCACGCGTTCACCAGGTCCGGTTCGCGCGTCTTGGCGATGGCCGACATGAACGAGATGATGGCGACCGGACCCGGATCGGGCTGGACGAACTTGATCGGCAGGCCCTTGGCGGCGGCACCGGCGGCATCGTTGTTCCAGATCGGGGCGAGGGCGATCTCCTCGCGCTCCAGCATCTGGATCAGCGCGGTCGGCGAGCGGCCGACCATGGGCTTCAGGTCCTGCAGCTTGGCCCAACCCGGCTCCAGGTTGTCCTCGGAACCGCCGTAAATCTTGGCCGCGATCGCCAGAACGCCGAGGCCGAGATTCGAGGAGGCGCGCGGGATGGCCACCTTGCCGCGGTATTCCGGGTTCCACAGGTCGGCCCAGCTCTTCGGCACCGTCTTGAGGAGCTTCTCGTTATAGGCGATGCCGATCAGCGAATAGCTCGCCGGCACGCCGAAGCCGCCCGACTTGGCCATCAGTTCGGGGACGACGTTCGCGGCGTTCGGCACCTTCGACGGGTCGAGCTTCAGGATATAGCCTTCGCGCTGCGCGGTCAGGTGCGGCGGCTCGCCGTTGGGCATCGCGTCGAAGGGCGAGAAGCCCTGCGCGGCCTTGATCTGCGCCACGATGTCCTGGCTCTCGCTCGGCACGAGCCGGATGCGCAGGCCAGGGTGTTTCGCCTCCATCTTGCGCGCGAGCCACTGGTGCGGCTCCTGCAGCTGGCCGGCGAAGGAGACGATCACCAGCTCCTTTGCGCCCTGGGCTCGGACGATGGAAGGGAGAGCGAGCGTGGCGCCTGCGCCGGCGAGAAGGGTCCTGCGGGTGAATGCGGTCGACATGGCGGATCTCCGGTTGGGTTGGTCTGGCGATCGTTCAGATTGCGAAGGTGCGGTCGAAGCGTTCGACCAGACCGCCGCGCTGGGGCGCGATCTTCGGCCAGTCGATCGTCTGCAGGGCGAGCACCTCGGCCGGGGTCGAGGGCGTATAGGGGCGCGCGGCTTCCGGTACGGTGACGCCGCGAATGGTCGGGCCGAAGAAGTAAGGGGCGCCGGCGGCGCGGGCCTGGTATTCGGGGGTCAGGATGCCGTCGAGCCACTCGGCGATCAGGTCCGGATTCTGGGACCGGGCAATGCCGGAGAAGAACGACAGGATGGCGATGGCGCCGGGCGTCGGCATCACGAAGCGGATCGGCAGGCCCTTTTCGGCGGCCGAGGCGGTGTTGTTGTTCCAGAGCGGCGCGATCGCGATTTCCTCGCGCTCGAGCATCTGGGTCAGAATGGCCGGCGACCGGGCCGCCTTCGGCTCCAGCGCCCGCAGTTTCTCCCAGCCGATGTCGAGCGCGGTTTCCGACCCGCCGAAGCTCTTGGCCGCAATGGCGAGCGTGGCGAGGCCGAGATTGGACGAGGTCCGCGCGATGCCGACCTTGCCGCGCAGGTCCGGGCGCCACAGGTCGGCCCAGGACTTCGGCGGGTCCTTGATCAACTGGCTGTTATAGGCGATGCCGATCAGAGAATAGGTCGCCGGAACGCCGAAACCCTGAGATTTGGCAAGCAGTTCCGGGAAGACGTTGCCGAGATTCTTCAGCTTCGCGTCGTCCCGCCTGGCGATGTAGCCCTCCGTCATCGCGGTGATGTGCGGCGGCTCGTCGTTCGGCATGGCGTCGAAGGGGGAGAAGCCCTGTCCCGCCTTGATCTGGGCGACGATATCCTGGCTGTCGGACGGCACCAGCCGGACGCGCAGGCCCGGGTGCCGGGTCTCCATCTGGTCGGCCAGCCAGCGATGCGGCTCGGAAAGCCGGCCCGGATAGCTCACCACGACGAATTCGCGGGCCTGCTGAGATCGAGCGATCGACGGCGCTGCGAGTGCGGCCGCCGAGGCCGCGGCGACGAATGTCCTGCGGGTGATGGATTGCGACACGGGTGAGACCCCCTCGATGAACAGCGAAGGACGGCCTGCAGATGGCGGATCGCGCATGGAGGGACGAACGGGACGTCAGTCCCCGGAACGTGCCGATGAGGGCGTCTTGATGCCGTCGCGCTTCCGCCGCCCTCAGGCAGCGAACCGACCCGGCGAAACGGGCGCCGGGGTCGAGGTCAGACGGTCGTTCGGTTGGCGGCCTTCAGCCCAGCGACGAAGCTGCGGCAGGAATGCGATCGCGCGGCCCACGCACGCCGCGAGCGGCGCATGCGTTTGAAGCGGGGCGTCTGAGGCGACGATCGGTCCATGGGCGATTGTTGTCAGGATGGTCCCCCTTGCGCAAGACCGATCTTTCGGCAGAGCTTGCCCGCTCGATGATCAATCACCGAGGACGCCATGACCGAGCTCATCATCGCCGCCGACCATGTCCTCGAGGGGTTCGGTCCCGACGGAACGCCGATCCTGCATCGGGACGCGGCGATTCTCGCGCGGGACGGCAAGGTCGCGGAGATCGGCGCCGCCGCCGACATCCGGCGGGCCCATCCGACGGCGCCGGTGATCGGAGGGGCCGGACGGGTGGTCGTGCCCGGTTTCGTCAACGCGCACCATCATGTCGGGCTGACGCCGTTCCAGCTCGGCTCGCCGGATCATCCGCTCGAACTCTGGTTCGCCTCGCGCCTCGCCCTGCGCGATGTCGATCTCAGGCTCGACACGCTCTTTTCTGCCTTCGAGATGCTCGCGAGCGGCGTCACGACGGTCCAGCATCTGCACAGCCGGGCGGCCGGAAACCCGGATCAGGTGGTGGCCGCCGGCTGCAAGGTCATGGACGCCTACCGGGAGGTCGGCATGCGCGCCTCCTATTCGATGGCGCTGCGCGACCAGAACCGGCTCGTCTACGCGGACGACGCGGTCTTCACCGCCGGCCTGCCCGAGGCCCTCAGGCCCGCCATGGCTGCCTATTTCGAGCGCTTCACCATTCCGCTCGCCGACCAGCTCGCGATCTTCGAGGCCCTGCGGCAGAGCGCTGTGGGCACGGAGCGGATCGCCGTGCAGGTCGCGCCCGCGAACCTGCATTGGCTGACCGACGCCGCGCTCGAGGCATCGGCCGATCTGTCGCGGCGCCACGATCTGCCCATCCACATGCACGTGCTCGAGACCCCCTACCAGAAGGAATACGCCGCGCGCCGCACCGGCGGCTCGGCCATCGCCTATCTGGATCGCTTCGGGCTGGTCGGACCGCGCTTCACCGTCGGGCACGGCGTCTGGATTAGCGAGGCCGATATCGAGCTTTGCGCGCATGCCGGCGCTCATGTCTGCCACAACTGCTCGTCCAATTTCCGGCTGAAGAGTGGTATCGCCCCCGTCAACCGGTTCCTCGCCCAGGGCATTCCGGTCGCCATCGGCATCGACGAGGCCGGGATCAACGACGACCGCGACATGCTGCAGGAAATGCGGCTCGTGCTGCGCGCCCACCGCGAGCCCGGCATCGACGCACCCCACCCGACCTCCGCGCAGGTCATGAGAATGGCGACCGAGCATGGTGCGGCGACGACGCCCTTCGCCGGTCGGATCGGTCGGCTCTCGCCGGGCTTCGAGGCCGATCTGGTGATGTTCGACTGGGACGGAGTGACCTGGCCCTATCAGGACGAAACCATGCCGCTGGTCGACGTGCTGGTCCATCGCGCCCGCACGGCCGCGGTCAAGACCGTGATGGTCGCGGGCGAAGTCGTGTTCGCGGACGGAGCGTTCACGCGGATCAGCCGGGAGGCCGTGCTGGAGGACATCGCCGCCGCGCTGTCGCGCCCGCGCACGTCGCAGGAACTGGAGCGGATCGAACTGTCCAGGGCAGTGCTGCCGCATGTGCGCCGCTTCTATGACGGCTGGCTCGCCGGCGAGGCCCCCGAGCCCTTCTACCGGCCCAACGCGGCTCGGTGAATGACGGGCCGACGGCGCCCAGGCGCAAGCGTCGTTTGGCCGTCGAGCCGGGACGCTTCCGGACTGGCGCAGATCCTCCGGCAAATGCCGGCGGAACCCGCCAGACCTTCCAGGCCGACACCTTCGGGGCCGACACCTTCGGAGCCGAAGCTGTCGGGGACGAAGCTGTCGGGGACGGGCGCCGGGTCAACGACATCGTCGAGCCGGATGCGCGGCGCCGCCGCCCCGTCTATACGCCAGACGCTCGGACGGGAGTCCTTCAGAAAGCGGCAGTTCCTGCGATCCACCCGGCCGATCCGTTGCCTCTCCTTCGCCCTTCGATGTTCAGCCCCAGGCGGACAGGAGCGCGTCGGCGTCGGTGACGACGGCGACATTCTGCAGGGCGTAGTTGACTGAGGCCGTGTGCCATTCGGCGTTCATGGTCGAGCAGCAGTCCTCCGGCACGATCATGTAGTAGCCCTTGTCGGCGCCGGTCCGGGCGGTGTGCTCGATCGACATGTTGGTCCAGGCCCCGGTGACCACCACGATGTCGCGCCCGAGGGCCTTCAGGACGGTTTCGAGCCGCGTGCCTTCCCAGGCGCTCATCCGGCACTTCTCCACCACATGGTCGCCCGGCTCGGGCTCCAGCCCCGGCACGGGCGCGGCGCCCCAAGTGCCGCGCACCATGGCGCGGGCGTCCGCGAGGCCCTCGAAGAGCGGCGCGTTCATGGTAACGCCCGGACATCCCGGCTCGACCACGAACCAGACATGGATCACGGGCACGCCCAGCCGCCGCGCCGCCGCGGCGAGGCGGGCGGCATTGCCGATGGCATTCTGCTCGCGGCAATGGGCGGGCGACCCCGATGCCGCGAAGGCGCCGCCATCCATGACCACGTCGTTCTGCATGTCCTGCACGATGACCGCGCAGCGCGCCGGGTCGAGCACATAGCCGGGCGCGGCCTTCTGGGTCCCATTGCGGGCGACGCTCGCCGCCGGCTGGACAGATACGGCGCGCGGCGCGGCGTCGCGGCGCATATAGGGCTCGTTGCGCGGGCCGACCTTGGTCTCGACCGCATAGACCGAATGGGTCGCGGTCAGGAACAGGGTGTGGAAATCCGGTCCGCCCCAGGTGAGGTTGCCGACCAGTTCCGGAATCCGGATCTTGCCGATCAGCCGGCCGTCCGGCGCGTAGACCCAGACCCCGCCGGGCCCGCAGACCCAGACATTGCCCTTGGCGTCGCATTTCATGCCGTCCGGCACGCCCGGCTCGGTCGCGGAGACGATGCCGGAGGCGAAGATGCGCCCCTGCGCGAGCGTGCCCTGCGGCCCGACCTCGAAGACCCGGATCACGTGCTGCGCCGTGTCGTTGATGTAGAGAAGGCTCTCGTCGGGCGAGAAGCAGAGCCCGTTCGGCTGTTCGAACAAGGTGCGCTCGACGACGAGCTGCGGCGGGCCGCCGCCCGGGGCGATCCGGTAGACGCCCTGGAAGCCGAGCTGGCGCGGTCGCTCCACGCCGTAGACCGGCATCCGGCCGTACCAGGGATCGGAGAAGTAGATCGATCCGTCCGACTTCACCACCACGTCGTTGGGGCTGTTCAGCTCCCGCCCGTCGAAATGCGACGCGAGGATGTCGCGTCGTCCGTCCGGCCTTTCGCGCACCAGGGTCGAGGTCGCATGCTCGCAGACGATCAGGTTCAGATCGGCGTCGTAGGTCATGCCGTTGCACTTGTTGGCCGGACGCATGACCTCGCGGATGCCGCTGCGATCCCAGCGCCGGCGCACGTCGCCGGGCATGTCGGAGAAGAGCAGATGCTGCTCCTTCGGGTGCCAGATCGGCCCTTCCGTGAATTCGAAGCCCGTGCCGATCTGGCGGACGGGCGCCCAGAGATCGACAAGCTCGGCGAAGGCCGGCGTGATCGCGACATGGGTCGTCATCGAGGCTCTCCCTGGCGGCCGGCGGTCGGCCGCCTGCTTCAGACCGGGAACCAGTTGCGCCGCGGCACCGTTTGCGAGACCGGCCCGGGAACCGCCATGTCGAGACGGCCGACCACCTGTCCGGCCTCGATCTTGGCGGGCTTGTCGTGGATCGGCAGGAGGAAGCGCGACGAATTCAGCAGCTTCTTGATCGCCGCCTTCTCCTGCCGCTTGGTCGTGCCGTGGTTGCCGGTGACGCGCGGCTCGTTGGCGTGGATCTCGTGGAAGGGCTCGATGATCTGGTCGTGGAAGTCGTAGATCACGTCGCCGCAAATCGTCGCCCGGCCCTCGGCGGTGTCGACATGGACGTTCATCGAGCCTTCGGTGTGGGCGCCGGCCGCCTCGAGATAGCAGCCGGGGAAGAGTTCGATCATGCCGGTCAGATCGAGATCCTCCAGCCGGAGCGCGTGGCGGGTGTGCAGCCGGTCGATCAGATGCTTGATGTCGGGCGCCGGATACTGCGGATGCATCAGGCCGGAGACCGAATATTCGAGTTCGCGCCGGTTCACGATCACGGTCGTGTTCATGGGAAAGAGGTCGTCCTTGCCGGCGTGGTCGATATGCAGATGGGTGTGCGCGACATAGCGCACGTCGCCCATGCGCACGCCGTGCCGCATCAGCTGGTTCTCGATCATGTTCTCGTGGAACTGCAGCCCGCGCATGCCCAGGCTTTCCATGATCTGGTTGTGGCGGTAGCCGGTGTCGACGACGACCGGCCACGGGCCGCCCAGGATCAGGAAGCCGAAGGTGTAGGTGCGCTTGCGCTGGCCACAGCCGCGGCCGAGGACCAGGAAGCTCGATTCCAGCTCGATGTCGCCATAGTCGAGCACCTTGATTTCGAGCGGCATGGGATCCTCCTCAGTCGTTCAGATGGTAGACGGCGCGGGCGGTCCCTTCGAGGACCAGGGCCCGGTCGGCCGGGGTGAGATGGTCGATCGCGGCCCGGTGGGCGGCCGCCAGGTCGGCATAGGTCGTCCAGAGCTTTTCGATCGGGAAGTTCGAGCCGAACAGGCAGCGTTGCGGGCCGAACAGGCCCAGGGTCTCGCGCGCCACGAAGCCGATATGGGCGGCATCGTTGCGGCGCAGGAAGGTGCCGAGGCCGGAGAGCTTGGAGACCACATTCGGGCGCCGCGCCAGCATGTCCATGCCGTGGCGCCAGGCCTCGATGCCGGCCGGCGACAGATCCTCCAGCATGCCGGCATGCTGCAGCACGAAGGTCACGCCAGGGCAGGCCTCGGCGAGCGCCGCCGCACCGGCCATCTGGCCGGCGAAGACCTGCAGATCGAAGCTCCAGCCATAGTCGGCGAGGCGCGCGACATTGCGCTGCAGCGTCGGATTGAGCGCGAGATCCGGTGCGGAGGCGAAACGATAGAGCGGATTGTCGTGCCAGTGCAGTTGCATGCGGACGCCGCATACGGTCGGCTCGGCGGCGAGCGCGTCGAGCTGCGGCCGCACATCCTCGGCGAGCATGTCCGCATAGGCGACGATCGCGATCGGAAAGCCCGAGCTGCGGCCGGCATCTGCCACGAACCGCACCTCGTCGAGCGCGCGCGCCGGCGCCCAGTTGGCCTGGACGTAGACCGCGCCGGTAACGCCCGCGGGGCGGCAGTCGGCCAGATATTCCTCGATTCCGTAGTCGCGCCGGATCGGCTCGTAGGGACCGAAGATGCGCGGCTGCATCGGGCCGACGAGCCAGGGCAGGTCGGCTTGCCGCCAGATGTGGAAATGAGCGTCGATCATGCGGCCCTGCCTCCTGCGAGCGTGACGAGATGACGGGCCACCGCCGCCGTGGAGGCGCCGTTGCCGAGCGTGGCGAGGAGCGGTCGGATCGCCGCCATCGCGTCCGTCTCCGGCCGGTAGTCCGGGTCCGCGGCGAGCGGCGAGAGCCAGTCGATCCGGAAGGCGCGCGCCGCAAGCCGGCGCATGGCGGCGATCATCGCGGTCGGGTCGCCGCGTTCGAGCCCGTCGGAGAGCACCACCACCACGGCGCCGCGGGCGTAGCCGGCAAAGCGGGGGACCGCCAGGAAGGCCTGCAAGGCATCGCCGATGCGCGTGCCGCCGTCCCAGTCGGCGACGAGCCCGGAGGCGAGCGCCAGCGCCTGCGCGCGGTTCTTCAGCTTCAGGACGCGGGTGACCCGGGTCAGCCGGGTGCCGAAGGTGAAGACCTCGGCGCGCGGCGCGGACTGCACGAGCGTGTGGGCGAGCGCCAGATTGGCGTCGCTGCGGCTCTTCATGGATCCGGACACGTCGATCAGCATCAGGACTGGCCGCGCCCGCGTCGCCCGCCGCCGCCGCTTGAGTGTCATCACCTCGCCGTCGGTGCGGATGGCGGCCTTCAGGCTCCGGGCAAGGTCGATCCCCCGGCCGCGCCGCGCCATCCGGAAGCGATAGCCGCGCCGGCGGGGCAGGGCGGTGGGCAGGTCGCGCGCCAGCCGGGCGAGGACCGCGCCATCGTCGCCCGGACGCAGCTGCCGGACCGCCAGCGCTTCCGCCTCGATGGCCTCCCGCCCGGTCTCGTTGACCGTCTCGCCGATCAGGATCTCCCGCTCGCCGCCGTCCTCCTGAATCTGCGTCTCCTCGTCCGGCTGCCAGTCGTCGGCCTCGTCGGGCTCGCCGTAGCCGCCCAGGAAATGCAGATCGAACAGCGCGTCGAAGCGGGCGAATTGGTGCGGATGCGGGGCGAGCGTGGCGTGCGCGGCCTGGCGCATATGCTCGATCGAGCGCGGCCCGAGCAGGCGGACGGCCTCCAGGAAGGCGATCGTCTGCTCCGGCGCCACGGCGAAGCCGTTCTGCCTGAGGAGGGTCGGAAAGGCGACGAGAGGGCGGCTCGCGGCCGGCAGCCGGGCGGTCATGACGCGATCGCTCCGATCAGGGCATCGAGCCGCGGCCGCATGTGGGCAAGATCCTCCTCGTCCTTCAGTGCCGCCCCGATCGACCGGCGGAACGCGTCCGGCCAGGGCGCGCCGGTGCGGCTGAGCGCGGTGGCGGCCTCGGCCCAGTCGACCGCCTCGGCGACGCCCGGCGGCTTGGTCAGCGGTTCCTGCCGCAGGATGCCGACCGCATGCACCACCGCCCGCGCGGTCGCCTCGGCGACGGCGGAGGAGCGCAGCATGATGATCGCGGCCTCGCGGGCCGGATCCGGATAGGCGATATAGTGGTAGATGCAGCGCCGCCGCAGCGCCTCGTGCAGGTCGCGCGTGCGGTTGGAGGTCAGCACCACCACCGGCCGCTCTGCCGCCCGGAGCGTGCCGCGCTCGGGGATGGAAATCGAGAAGTCGGAGAGGAATTCCAGGAGGAAGGCCTCGAACTCGTGGTCCGAGCGGTCGATTTCGTCGATCAGCAGCACGGTGGCCCGCGGCCGGCGCAGGACGGCCAGCATCGGCCGCTCGATCAGGAAGTCGTCGCGGTAGATGTCCGCGCTCTCGCCCTCGCGCGCCTGCCGGATCGCCAGCATCTGGCGCGGATAGTTCCACTCGTAGAGTGCCGCGCTGGCGTCGATGCCCTCGAAACACTGCAGCCGGATCAGCTGGCGACCGAGGATGCCGGAGAGCGCCTTGGCGGCCTCGGTCTTGCCGACGCCCGGGGCGCCTTCCAGCAGCAGCGGCTTGCCCAGCATCAGGGCCAGATAGGCGGCCGTGGCGACCCCGTCGTCGGCCAGGTAATAGGCCGCCCGCAACGCCTCGGCGAGCGCTTCGGGACTGGTGAGACCGGGGATCGGCGCCGCGATGGCCATGGCCTAGAGGGCTCCCCCGCGGCGGGTCTGGGGACGCGGGCCGCCATTGGCGCGGATGCCGCGCAGGATCTTCTCGGGCGTGATCGGCAGGTCATTCACCCGCACCCCAACGGCGTTGTAGACCGCGTTGGCGATCGCCGGCAGCACCGGATTGGCGCACATCTCGCCCGGTCCCTTGCCGCCGAAGGGCCCGTCCGGCGCCGGCCGCTCCAGGATCGAGATGTCGTAGGGGGCGATGTCGCCCGGGCCGGGCATGAGATACTCGACGAAATCGCGCGGCCCGTGGTCCGTGTTGGGATAGTAGGGCTCGGGCGTTTCGTAGAGGGCGTGGCTGATGCCCATCCAGGCCCCGCCGACGAGCTGCTGCTCGACCATCTTCGGATTGATCACCCGCCCGAGTTCGTAGGCCGAATTCATGCCGAGCACGGTGACCTCGCCGGTCTCGTCGTCGACCTCGACATCGGCGACCAGGCAGGCATGCGCGAAGGCCGTGTTCGGGTTCATCTCGCCGGTGTCGGGATCGACCGACGACAGCGGGATCAGGAAGATGCCGCGCCCGGCGATGGTCTTGCCCTGCTTGAACTGGGCCGCCTGGGCGGTCGCCTTGACGGTGATCGAGCGTGACGGCGCGCCGCGGACGTGAATGTTGCCGCGGCCGTCGGTGACCAGGTCGGCGGCATTGACCTCGAGTTCCTCGGCGGCCGCCTCCAGCAGCACCCCGCGCGCCTCGCGGGCGGCGGCGATCACCGCATTGCCCATCCGGTGCGTGCCGCGCGAGGCGAAGCTGCCCATGTCGTGCGGACCGGTGTCGCTGTCGGCGGTGTCGACATAGACATCCTCGACCGGCACGCCGAGCGTCTCGGCGGCCACCTGCCGGGTGACCTGCTTCATGCCCTGACCGAGATCGATCGCCGACAGCGCCACGGTGAACTTGCCGTCGGGATTGGAATGGATCAGTGCCTGGCTCGGGTCGCCGCCGAGATTCATGCCGATCGGGTAGTTGACGGACGCCATGCCGCGTCCCCGATACTGGGCCATGTCAGCGCCTCCTGGTGCCGAAGATCGACGAGAAGCGGTGCGCGCCGTGCTGTGGGGCCGGTGCGGCGGGCGGGGGCGGCGCGGCCGGGGAGGCCGGTGCAGGCGGCTGAGCGGCGGCCGCCGGCTGGTAGGCCGGGGGCTGGTAGGCCGGCGCGGCCGCCGGTGGCGGCGGCGCGGCGGGCCGGTCCGGTGCGGCGGGACGGTAGGATTCGTATTGCGGCACCGCGGGCGGCTTGGCGCGGCCTTCGGTCGAGCCTTCCATGATCGGCTGCTTGGAGAGCGGGATGCGCGTGGTTCCGGCCGGCAGCGTGCGCACCGCCTGGCCCTTGCGCGATTCCGGCCGGCCGATCCTGCCATTCTCGTCGATTGGGGTCGCCGGAATGTCGGCCCGCGCCCCGCCGCCGCCGGTCGTCGAGGACTGGCGGCGCGCATGATCGGAGAGCGGCCAGCGCGCTTTCTCGGCGGCGACCTGCACGCATTCGATCAGGGCCGTGTTCTTGGCGACGCGCCGGTGGGGCTTCATGTCGCCGTCCCGGTAGGCGTTGAGGATGCGGAACTCCATCGGGTCCATCCCGCAGGCCTCCGCACCCTTGTCCATGTGGACCTCCAGGGCGAAGTCGACCGCCGTGATGCCGAAGCCGCGCATGGCCGTGGACGGGCAGCGGTTGGTGTAGGCGACATAGATGTCCGAGGCGACATTCGGGATCGAGTAGGGGCCCGGGACATGGGCGGTGCACTTGATCGCCGCGTAGCTCGACAGCCGCGTATAGGCGCCGGCATCGAAATAGCTGCGGATGTGCCGGGCGACGATGCGCCCGTCGCGCATGATCCCATCCTTGACGTAGATCCGCTCCGCGCCGCGCGGGCTGCCGTAGAGCATCTCCTCCTCGCGGTCGAGCACGTAGCGCACCGGCCGTCCGGTCAGCATGGCGCCGAGGATCGAGAGCGGCTCGGTCAGGCTGTCGACCTTGCCGCCGAAGCCGCCGCCGACCGTGCCGCCGATGAAATGCAGCCGGTTGGAATCGAGATTGACGATCTTGGCCGCCGTGCCGAGCGAGAAAAACAGGCCCTGCGCGCAGGAATGCACGACGTAGCGATCGTTCTGCTCCGGGGCCGCGATCGAGCCGTTGGTCTCCGTCGGCGCATGCTCGATCGGCGACATCTGGTAGCGGTCCTCGACGATCAGCTCGGCCGCCGCGAAGGCGCGCTCGACATCGCCGAAGCGGAGCTTCTGGTGGTCGTATTTGTCGTGATATTCGAAATAGTTGCCCGGATAGGTCGGGTTGACCACCGGGGCGCTGGGCTCGAGCGCCGCCTCGACATCGAAGACGGCCGGCAAGGGATCGTAGTCGACGCGCACCAGCGCCCGGGCGGCGAGCGCCTGGGCCTCGGTCTCGGCCACGATCGCCACCACCGGCTCGCCCTTGTAGGCGACCTTGTCGACCGCCAGCGTGGGCTCGTCGTCCTTGCCGAAGTTGATCAGCGACAGGAGCGTGTTCTTGTTGACCGGGACGTCCGCGCCGCGGATCACCCGCTTGACGCCCGGCGCCCGCTCGGCCTCCGCGACATCGATGCGCCGGATGCGCGCATGGGCATGCGGGCTGCGCACGACCTTTAGATGCAGGAGCCCCTCGAAGGCATGATCGTCGAAGAAGGGCGAACGGCCGGTGACATGGCCGAGCATGTCCTGCCGCTGCACGCTCTTGCCGACCACGTTGAGGTCGTCGTTGCGTTCGTCCCGGAAGAGATCCTTGCGGAATTCCATGGCGGATCGCCTCCTCAGCTGCGGGCCCGCGCCGGCCCGGAGCGGGCGGCCGCCAGGATGGCTTCGATGATCGGCTCGTAGCCGGTGCAGCGGCAGATGTTGCCGGCGATCGCCTCGACCACCTCTGCACGCGTGGGGTTCGGGTTGCGGGCCAGGAGCGCCTTGGCGGCGGTCAGCATGCCGGGCGTGCAGAAGCCGCACTGCGCCGCGAAATGCTCCATGAAGGCGACCTGCAGGGGATGCAGCGTCGGCCCGTCGGCCATGCCCGACACGGTCTCGATGCTGGCACCGTCGCAGGTGGCGGCCAGGGTCAGGCAGGAGAGCCGCAGCTCGCCGTTGATGATGACCGAACAGGTGCCGCAGGTGCCTTGGCCGCACCCGTATTTCGGGCCGAACTCGTTGAGACCGCGCCGGAGCACGGTCAGGAGATTGTCGGCCGGGTCCGCAAAGGCGGCCCGGTCGGAGCCGTTGAGGCGGAACTGGACGGGTATCTTGCGCATCCTCGCCTCCCTCAAACCGGTCCCGCGAGGAGCCGTGCCAGATGCACGGGCAGCACCTCGCGCCGGTACCAGTCGCTCGCCACCGCATCGGTCGCCGGCGACACGCCTTCGAGCGCCGCATTGCGCGCCGCCGCGATCGCGGCGGCATCGAGCGCCCGGCCGTCGAGCGCGCGTTCCACGCCGCGCGCCCGGATCGGCGTCGCCGCCATCGCCCCATAGGCGACGCGCGCCTGGCCGATGCGGCCCGTCGAGCCGGGCAGATGCACGGCGATCGAGAGGATCGAAACGCCCTTCGGTTTGACGCGGCTGACCTTCTTGAAGCGGAAATCCGCCGGACTTTGCGGCCGGGTGAAGTGCACGGCGACCACGAGGCGCTGCTCGCCGCGCGCCCGGGCGGCCAGGAATTCCTCCATCGGGACTGCGCGCGCCGCGCCGTAGCCGGCGAGCACCATCACCTGCGCGTCGAGCGCCAGGAGCGCCACGGTGAAGTCCCCATAGGGGGTCTCGGCGAACAGGTTGCCGC
The DNA here is from genome assembly GCF_018729455.1 of Prosthecodimorpha staleyi. Taxonomy (NCBI): domain Bacteria; kingdom Pseudomonadati; phylum Pseudomonadota; class Alphaproteobacteria; order Hyphomicrobiales; family Ancalomicrobiaceae; genus Prosthecodimorpha; species Prosthecodimorpha staleyi. The sequence goes on from NZ_JAHHZF010000014.1 coordinate 175,669, forward strand.
CGACGGTCGCCATGTTGCGGATCGCCGGGCCGCCGACCGAACGCGCGGCCGGATGCAGGACGGCGAGCTCGCGCTCGGCCAGGACGGCGGCGAGCGTCACGCCCGCCCCGAGCTCGATGCGGCTGCCGGAGGCTTGGATCTGGCGATAGGCGGGATCGAGAACGCGCACCAGCGTCCCGTCGGTGAGGCGCCCCTCGTTCACGTCGCGCATGACGAGGGTGCCGCCGGAGATGAGGCGCGCGCCCCGGTCGGCGGCGAGGATGCCGGCGGCTTCGGCCATGGTGGCGGCGCTGCGCAGGTCGAGCGGCATCTCAAATTCCTCCGGTCGCGATTTCGGGCAGCCGTCGTACGGCCTCCATGCCGGCGGCATAGACATTGTCGCCGACCATGCGGGCGAGTTCGTCCTCGCGGCCCGGGGGCGTCGTGAAGCGACCCTCCCAGTGCCAGAAGCTGCGGTTGCCGTCGGTCACCGGCAGCAGCCGGATATGGGCGACGTAGTTGAAGAGCGGAATCGGCGTGTCGAGCAGGCAGTAGCTGTAGGTCATCTCCAGATCGGAAAGCGCCAGCAGCTGTTCGCGCAGTTCGCTGCCGTCGACCAGCGTGAAGCGGCGCACGCAGCCGACCTTGTCGGACGGGTGGTGCCGCTCGATGGCGCTCTCCGCCACGATCGGATGGTAGCTATCGTGACCGTTGAAATCGCGCAGGACCGCCCAGAGCCGGTCGACGGGCACATCCACGATCGTGCTGCGGACGACTCTCGGCACGGATCAGCCTCCGAAGGCGCGCTTCAGCGCGTCAAAGCCGCCCTGGAACACGCCCCCGCCGATGCCGGCGACCAGTTCGGCCTCCCGCTCGGGCGCGCAGTCGAAATCGGCCGACCACTCGATGAAGGTGCGGTCCTGGTCGGTGACCGGCGTCAGCCGCAGCGTCGCCACGTAGTTGGTGAGCGGCATCGGGCTGTCGAGGATCGAATAGGTGCATAGCATGTCGTAGTCGGACAGCCCGAGCAGCTGCTCGCGCAGCCGGTCGCCGTTGCGGAGCGAGAAGGCGCGGATGCAGCCGACCTTATCGGCCGGTTCGCCATTCTCGATCCGGCTTTCCGCGATCGCCGGATGCCAGTTCGGCAGCCCGTTGAAGTCGCGCACGCGGGCCCAGACCCGGGCCGCCGGGGCATTGATGACACTGGAGGTATAGACGCGCGCCATGGTTCACCCCGTCACTTCTTCTCGCCGGCCCCGCCGTCCTTCGGCTTGGGCGGCTGCGTATCCTTGGCGATGCGTTGCAGGTCGGAGGCCTCGCGAATGAGGCCGCCCATCTTGGAGAGGCTGCCGCCCTCGATGCCGATCTCCTTCAGCACCTCGTCGATGAGCGGCGCCTGGACCCGGTAGCGCAGCGCGCTGTCGATCACCTCGTCGGTCGGCGTGCGGCTGGACGAGCCGCCACCGCCGCCGCCGCCAAGCCCGTCGACATGCAGGATCTTGATGCCGTCGATCTTCTCCATCGGCTTGACGCTCTCGCGCACGATGCCCTCGATCCGGTCGAGCAGCCGCCGGCGGAACAGCCCGTAGCGGGCGCCGTCGGAGAGCACGTTCTCGGCCTCGTAGAGCAGGCGCTGCGCTTCCGCCTCGACCGCGCGCCGGACCTTCTCGGCCTCCGCGCCGATGCGAACCTCTTCCGCGGCCGCTTCCGCCTGGATGACGTCCACGGTCTTGCGACGCCGGGCGGTCTCCTGTTCCTGCGTGGTCTTGACCAGTTCGGCCGCTTCCACCGCCTTGGCCTTGGCAATCTCGGCCTGGGCGGCGGCCGCGCTCTCCTCGAGCGACTTGGTGTAGAGCGCGATCGCCTTGTCCATGGCGGTGCTCTCGACGTCGCGCTCGCGCTCGATCTCCAGCTTGCGCAGGTCGCGCTGGCGGCCGACGCGGGCCTGGTCGAGGCCGCGGTCGGAGGCGATGCGAGCGCGCTCGACCTCCTCGTTGGCGACGATCTGCGCCTCCTGCAACGCCTGGACGCGGGAGACTTCGAGCTGCTCGATGGCGCGCTTGCGTTCCAGGAGCGCGGCTTCGAGCGCCTGTTCGCGGGCGATGTCGGAGCGGTCGATCTCCTGCCGGGCGACGATCTCGGCCTGCCGCAGCATCTTGTCGGCGCCCGTGCGCTCGGCCTTCTTGGCCGACACCACGATGGCGCGCTCCTCCTCGGCGATCTCGACCTGCCGCTTCTGCTCGATCTGCAGCACTTCCCGGATGCGGGTGGAGGCGATGCGCTCCTCCTCGATCTTCAGTTCGGCGGCGATCCGCTGGCGTTCGACCGCGTCGCGGCGCTCGATCTCGGCACCCTCCAGCTCCTCGGTGCGCTTGATCTCCAGTCGGCGCGTGGCCAGGTCGGAGGCGATGCGCTCCTCCGAGACTGCCTTCTCCTGAGCGATGCGCGCCGCCTCGATCTTCAGTTCGGCGGCGATCCGCTGCCGTTCGACCGCGTCGTGGCGCTCGATCTCGGCGCCCTCCAGCTCCTCGGTGCGCTTGATCTCCAGCCGGCGCGTGGCCAGGTCGGAGGCGATGCGCTCTTCCGCGACGGCCTTCTCCTGGGCGATGCGGGCTGCCTCGGTCGCCTCGCGCGCGGCGATCTCGGCCCGCTCGACGGCGGCGTTGCGGTCGATCTCCAGCTTGCGCCGGCCTTCCTCGAAGCTGATGCGCTCGGCGGTGATGATCTGCTCCTGGGCGATGCGCGCCTTCTCGACCGCCTCGCGCGCCGCGATCTCGGCCTCGTCGAGGCTGCGGTTGCGGGTGATCTCCAGATGGCGGATCTCCTGCTCGCGGGCGATCCGCTCGGCGCTGACCAGCGCCTCCTGGGCGATGCGGGCCTTCTCGGTCGCCTCGCGGGCGGCGATCTCGGCGGCCTCCAGCGAGCGGGTGCGATCGATCTCCTTCTGGCGCGTCTCCATCTCGGAGGCGATGCGGGTCGCCTGAATGGTCTGCTCGTTGCGGATGCGGGCCTTCTCGACCTCCTCGCGGGCCAGGATCTGGGCCGCTTCGACGGCCTTGGTGCGCTCGATCTCGCGCTGGCGCACCTCGCGGTCGGAGGCGATCCGCGCCTCGCTGATCACCTGCTCGTTGGCGATCTTGGACTTCTCGATCTCCTCGCGCGACCGGATCTGCGCCTGCTCGGCCTCGGTGTCGCGCTGGGCCCGTTCGCGGGCGACCTCGGCGCGCTGCATGGCGCGGCGGATTTCGATCTCGCGCTGCTGATCCAGCCGCGCGGTCTCGCTCTCCCGCTCGATGTCGAGCGCCTGCCGCTCGGCCTCCAGGTTGCGGGTGCGGATGCGGATCATGGCATCCTGCTCGATGTCGTTGCGCAGCTTCCGCTTCGCCTCGATCTCCTCGATGACGCGGGTCAAGCCTTCCGCATCGAAGCGGTTGGAGGGGTTGAAGAACTGCAGATCGGTCTGGTCGAGGTCGGTGATCGCGACGCTCTCCAGGACGAGGCCGTTCTGCTCCAGCATGTCAACGGCGGCGTCCTTGACCCGCTGAACGTAGAGCCCGCGCTGCTCGTGCATCTCCTCCATGGTCATTTCCGAGGCGACGGAGCGCAGCGCGGAGATGAACTTGCCGGACAAGAGCGCATTCAGCTGGTCCGGCTGCAGCGTGCGCCGGCCGAGCGTCGCGGCGGCCACCGAGACATTGGCGGCGTCGGGCCGGACGCGCACGTAGAACTCGGCATCGATGTCGACGCGCATGCGGTCGCGGGTGATGAGCGCATCCTCCCGCGCCCGCGTCACCGCCATGCACAGGACGTTCATGCTGACCAGCGTCACGTCATGCACGAAGGGCAGCACGAAGGCGCCGCCGTTGATCACCACCTTCTCGCCGAAGAAGCCGGTGCGGACGAAGGACACCTCCTTCGAGGAGCGCCGGTACAGCCAGTTCACCAGATAGACGACGATCGCAATGACGATCACCGCCACGATGAGCCAGAGCAGGAGGTTCCCGATCAATTGCCCCGTCATCTCCATGATCCTCTCCTCGGCCGATCCGGCGTCGCCTTGCGGCACGCGGCGGGGCGGCGGGCTCCCTCGTTCCGTCGATTGTTCACGCGGCGCGCTGCCGGCCGATGGCCTTGAAAGCGCGCGTCTGGTCCCGGATCGCCACCTCCACCGGCAGGCGCTCCATCGAGGAGGCGCCGTAGAAGCCGTGGCAGTGGCGGGTATTCTTCATGATGAAATCGGCATCGGCCGGCTCGGCGACCGGCCCGCCATGCACGAGCACGATGGCATCCGGCTTGATCGCCAGCGCCGCCTCGGCCCAGCGGTCGACCAGGGCCGGACAGTCGGCGAGCTTCAGGGCGGTCTCGGCCCCGATCGAGCCCCCGGTGGTCAGGCCCATATGGCAGACGAGAATGTCGGCCCCGGCCGCCGCCATCCGCCGGGCGTCCTCCTCGCCGAAGACATAGGGGGTGGTCAGCAGGCCCTTGCGGCCGGCGAGGCCGATCATCTCGACCTCGAGCGCGTAGCTCATGCCGGTCTCTTCGAGATTCTGCCGGAAGACGCCGTCGATCAGGCCGACGGTGGGGAAATTCTGCACGCCCGAGAAGCCGACGCGCTGCACCTCGTCGAGGAAGACGTCCATCGACCGGAACGGGTCCGTGCCGCAGACGCCGGCGATGACGGGCGTCCGCTTGACCACGGGCAGGACCTCGGCGGCCATCTCCATCACGATGGCGTTGGCGTCGCCATAGGGCATCAGGCCCGACAGCGATCCGCGCCCGGCCATGCGGTAGCGGCCGGAATTGTAGATGACGATCAGGTCGATGCCGCCGGCCTCCTCGCATTTGGCCGAGAGGCCGGTGCCGGCGCCGCCGCCGACGATCGGCTCGCCACGGTCGATCATGGCGCGGTAGCGATCGATGAGTTCGCTGCGGGTGAACGGAGCCATGGTCATGTCCTGCCGGAGGCGCCCCGGTGGCGACCCTGGTGCAGCGCCCGGAAGTGCTGGACGAGAGCCGCCGCGAAGGCGGGATCGTTGATGTGATGGGGAAGACGGACGATCTGGCGCGTGGCGGTCACGCGCACCGTCGCGGTCAGCGCGTCGATGAGCGCGGCGTCGGCGGCCGGATCCCAGAAGGGCTGCCCAGGCGCATCGAGGGCGGAGACCCCGCCTTCCGGGATCAGGAACCGGACCGGGCCTTCCATGCGGTTGAGCCGTTCGCCGATCCACGCGCCCATCCGCCGGTTCTCCTCCACGGTCGTGCGCATGAGCGTGACCTGCGGGTTATGCGGATAGAACCGGCGCTGGCGATAGGCGGCCGGAACCGTGTCGGGGGCGGCGAAATTGACCATGTCGAGCGCGCCGACCGAGCCCACATAGGGCAGCTTCGTGCGGATCACCGCCCCGAAGCGGTTCTCGGTCGCCGGCAGGATGCCGCCCATCAGAAGGTCGCAGACCTCCGTCGTCGTCACGTCGATGACGCCCTGGACAAGCCCGGATTCGACCAGCTTCTCCATCGCGCGGCCGCCGACCCCGGTGGCGTGGAAGACGAGCGGCTCCCACTCCTTGCCGATCAGCCGCGCCACCTCTTGGACGCAGGGCGTGGTCACGCCGAACATGGTCAGGCCCGCGAGCGGACGCTCCCCGGCCGGCCGGCGCCCCGCCGCCGCGTCCTCCATGAACGCGCGCGCCATGGCGGCCATCGCGCGGGCGCCGTTGCCGAGCACGGTCCGGGAGATGCGGTTCAACCCCTGCACGTCGGTGACCGAGTGCATCATGGTGATGTCGGTCGCGCCGACATAGGCGGCGACGTTGCCGGACGCCATGGTCGAGATCATGAGCTTCGGCACGCCGACGGGCAGCACCTGCATGCCGGCGGTGGCGATGACCGTGCCGCCCGAGCCGCCGGCCGAGATGATCCCGACGATGCCCTGCTGACGCCCGATCCAGGCCCGGAACGCCTCGGTCATCGCCGCCACCGCGGTGCCGCGGTCGCCCGAGGCGATGCCGGCCGAACCGGACGGGGAGGCGAGGGCCACTTCCTGGGCGGAGACCTCCGCCCCCTGGTTGCGGCCGGCGGTGGAGAGATCGACCAGGCGGGTGCGGATCCCGGCCGCCTTGATGATGTCCCGGATGTAGCGCAGCTCGTCGCCCTTGGTGTCGAGCGTGCCGGCGATGATCACATGCGGTTCCTGGGGCGTCCGCCCGGCCAGCGGCGACAGGTCGCCGACTCGGCCGCCGTCGACGGTGGCGAGCGTCGGCCGCGTCACCGTGCGCGCCTGCGCCTCGATCCGCGCGGCCGGGACATCCTGCGACCACCGTGTCGGCGTCGTCGGATTGGAGATGAAGATCCGGATCGGCCCTTCCGGCGCGGCGGCCGGCTGCGCGGCGGCACCGGCGTCGGCTGCGGGCGCCCCGGCATCGCCGTCATGGCTGTGGCGGCCGACGCCGAGGAGGCGCTGCTGCAGGTCGCGATCGGCGGCGAGCACCGAAGAGGCGATCACCTGGTGGATGCGGCCGTTGACCATGATGGCCACCGGGTCGGACATCTGGGTCGCCACCCCGATATTCTGCTCGATGACCAGGATCGAAACGTCGCCCTCCGCGGCGAGGCGCACCAGCGTCTCCTCGACATGGGCGACGATGACGGGCGCGAGGCCCTCGGTCGGCTCGTCCATGATCAGGAGGCGCGGGTTCATCAGGAGCGCGCGGCTGATCGCCAGCATCTGCTGTTCGCCGCCGGACAATTGCCCGCCGCCGTTGCGCCGCCGCTCCGCGAGGCGCGGAAAGACCTCGTAGATGCGCTCCGGCGTCCAGGCGCCGTTCTTGCGTGCCATCAGGCGGAGATGCTCGTCGACGGTCAGCGAGCGCCACAGGCGCCGGCCCTGCGGCACATAGCCGATGCCCAGCCGGGCGATTTCGGCGGGCGCGCGGCCGACCAGTTCCTCGCCGCGGAAGCGGATCGACCCCGAAGCGACCGGCACGAGGCCCATGATCGCCTTGCACATGGTCGTCTTCCCCATGCCGTTGCGGCCGACGACGGAGAGGACGCCGGAATGCAGCGCCAGGTCGACGCCCTGCAGGGCATGGCTGCGCCCGTAGAAGACATTGAGACCCTGGATCTGCAGGATCGGCGGGCCGGAGCCGCCCGCGCGCGGCGTCGCCTCAGCCATGTCCGCCCCCCAGATAGAGTTCCTGGACCTCGGGGTCGTCCTCGATCTCCTCCGGCCGGCCCTCTTTGAAGATCCGGCCGTTGTGCATCATGGTCACGCTTTCCACGACGCGCAGCGCCACGTCCATGTCGTGCTCGATGATGATGTAGCCGATATGGGAGGGCAGCGAGGTCAGGATGGCGACGAGGTCGCGCCGTTCGGTCGGCGACAGCCCGGCGGCCGGTTCGTCGAACAGGATGAAGCGCGGCGCGCCGGACAGGGCGAGCGCGATCTCGAGCTGGCGCTGCTGGCCATAGGCGAGTTCGCCGACGATCCGGTCCCGGTCGGCGGTCAGATGGACCGCATCGATCAGCGCCGAGGCGGCGTGCATCAACGCGTCGTCCCGGTGCGGCCGCAGCAGCGAGAAGCGGTTCCGCGACACGCCCCGGCAGGCGAGATAGACGTTGTCGAGCACCGACAGGCCGGTGAAGAGCGACGAGATCTGATAGGTGCGCCGAAGGCCCCGGCGGATCCGCTCGTGCGGCGGGAAGACGGTCACGTCCTCGCCGAAGAAGCGGATGAACCCGGCGGTGGGCAGGAAATCGCCCGTGATGCAGTTGAAGAGCGTCGTCTTGCCGGCGCCGTTCGAGCCGAGCACGGCCCGTCTTTCGCCCGGCCGGACCGAGAGCGTCACGTCCGAGATGGCCGACAGCGCGCCGAAGCGCTTGGTGATGCCGCGCAGTTCGAGCGCGTTGCCGGCGCTGACCTGGCTCGACGCCATGGCGGCACTGTTCAGGCCGACGCCAGGCGCGGGGGAGGGGGCGATCATGCCGCGCCTCCGTTCCGCGCCGCCTGCCGGGCCGCAGCGCGGGCGCGCCAGCGGTCCCACAGACCCAGGACGCCGTCCGGGGAGAACAGCACCACGGCCAGGAAGCCGAGACCGATGATCAGCTTGAAGCGCTCGGCCGAGAAGCCGAAGAAGCCGAGGAAGTCCGAGGAGAAGACGTTGAGCAGCACGTAGATGAAGGCGCCGATGAAGGGCCCGAGCGGCCGGCGCAGGCCGCCCACCACCGCCACGACCAGGATGTCGATCGCCGCCGGAATGCCGATCGTGCCGGGCGCGATCTGGGAATTCTGCCAGACCAGCAGGATGCCGCCGGTGGCGGCGAAGACGCTCGCCAGGGCATGGGCGGCGACCCGGTGCGACGTCACGCCGAAGCCCAGTGCCGCCATCCGGCGCGGATTGTCGCGAACACCCTGCAGGGCCAGGCCGAACGGCGCCCGGGACAGATAGGTCACGGCCGCGTAGGAAAGCGCCGCCGCCCCGAGCGTGAGATAGTAGAACGGCACCGGATCGCGCCACGCCACGCCGAACAGGGCCGGCGGCAGGACTAGGTTGAAGCCCGAATAACCGTTGAAGATCGAGTAGTTCTGCCGCGTGAAGTAGAAGAAGGCCGCCGCCACGGCGAGCGTGATCATGATCGTGTAGATGCCCTCGGTACGCACCGACAGGGCGCCCGCGACGGTCGCAAACAGGGCCGAGACCAGATAGGCGACCGGCAGGACGATCCACCAGGACAGGCCGAGCGAGATCGTCGCCACCCCCGAGGAACCGAGGATCGCCACCATGTAGCCGGCGACGCCGGCGACGGTCATCTGCAGGAGGCTGACCATCCCGCCGTAGCCGGCGAGGAACATCAGGCTGAGCCCGATCATGCCGAGGATGAAGGTCCAGCCCATCACCTGGAACAGCCAGAAATTGTTGGCCACCACCGGCATGAACAGAAGCACCAGGGCGAGCACCCACCAGCCTGCCGGCACCCGCTCGATCCACAGCGGTTCGACGGTCGGCGCGGAACGCGTGGGGGCATGATCGGTCGCCGCCATGGTCAGCGCCTCGCCCCGAGAAGGCCCTGCGGCCGGAAGGCGAGCACCACCGCCATGACCAGGAAGGTGAAGACGACCGAATAGGTCGGCGCATAGACAAAGCCCATCTGCTCCGTCACCCCGATCACCAGCGCGCCGACCGCGGCCCCGACGATCGACCCCATGCCGCCGACGATGACGACGACGAGGCTCGCCAGCAGGAAGCGCGTGTCCTCGCCGGGCGAGAGGGACTGGAACGTGCCGCCGACGATCCCGGCCATGCCGGCCAGTCCGGCGCCGAAGCCGAACACCGCCAGGAAGACGAGCCGGATGCGCACCCCGGAGGCCGCCAGCATCTCGCGGTCGTCGACGCCGGCGCGGATCAGCATGCCGAGGGCGGTGCGGTTGAGCGTGAACCACATGCCGAGGCCGATCACGATCGCGGCCGCCAGGATCCAAAGCCGGACCGAGGGATAGCGCAGGTAGTTGGCCACGCCGGTCGTGGCGTTGATCGTGGTGACGATCGGCACCTCGACCGGGCCCTGTAGGAATTCGGGCGCCAGGATGGAATAGGACTGCCCGCCCCAAAACCACAGCATCAGGTCGGCGAGCACGATCGAGATGCCGATGCTGACCAGCGTCTGGCGCAGCTCCTCGCCTTCCATCTGCGTGAAGATGAAGTGCTGCATGAGGAGGCCGAGGAGGCCGACGGCCACGAACACGATCGGAAAGGCCAGGAACCAGGAGCCCGATGCCGACGCGACCTCGTAGCCGAGATAGCCGCCGAGCAGGAACAGCGAGCCATGCGCCAGGTTGACGACGCGCATCAGTCCGAAGATCAGCGTGAAGCCGGCGGCGACCAGAAAATAGAGCGCGCCGAGCGTGATCCCGCCGAACAGGGCATTCAGGAAGATCTGCTTGCGGCCCCATTTCGCCGCCAGCTCCGCCGGCCAGGGCGCCAGGACCAGCCAGAGCAGGACCGCGACCAGGATCGCGATCACGAGGCTCCAGAGGGGATGACGTTTGACGAATTCTTCCATCTCGGAAGCCCGGCGGTATCGGATGGCGGCTCTCCGCACCCTTCGGAGGCGAGACTAGAACGGCCCCCCATCGCCCCGCTTTCCCGAACGTCTCTTCTTTCGCCCGCCGCGGCGACCGCCCCGGCCAAGGTCCGGCCGGCCGCCGGTCAATGGGCGAGGCCGACCACGTTGCGCCGATAGGCGCTCGGCGGCACGACGCCGTTGGCGATGAAGAAGCGCGAGAAGCTCGCCGGCGTGGCGAAGCCCAGATCGAAACCGATCTCCGAGACCGTCTCCTCGCCGCGCGCGAGCCGGTCGATCGCCCGCTCCATCCTGAGCGCATTGAGGAAGAGGGTCGGCGGCAGGCCCATCTGTTCGCGGAACAGCTTGAAGAAGTGGGGGCGCGACAGGCCCGCGGCGCGGGAGACCGCGGCCAGGTCGATCGGCTCGCCGAGCTTCTCGCTGAGCAGGGTGATGGCCCGCCGCAGGCGGAAGTCGCAGGACCGCCCGGGCTCGGCGGCGCCGACATCGGCCGGACTGGTCCACTGCCAGGTGAGATCGAAAGCCGCCTGGGTCAGCGCACCGAGGCGGTCTTCGAGCCCACCGTCGCCGTCGCGATGCTGCGCCAGCACCCGCGCCGTCTCCGTCACCAGGCGGGACAGATGGGTGCTCATCTCGACGGTGGACCGGCCGAAGCGGAGGATGCCCGAGGCCTGCCGGCTCGCCTCCACGAACCAGCCCGGCCGAATGTAGAGCACGAGCGTCAGCGTCGGCTGACGGAGGTCGATCGGCTTGAAGTAGTGGGGCTGCCACGGGCTGATCGCCGTCGCCATGGTGGGCGACAGCGGCAGCGGCTGGCCATCGACGACCACCTGGGCAGGCGGCCCGCTGACATGGAAGATGAGATGGCCCTCGCGATGGGCATGGGGAACCATCTGACGGTCCAGCCCAAACAGGCAGGTCCGCCCGAACGCACCATGTGCGACGGCGTGAGCGATGCTCATCGGTTTCCTCCCGCATTCATTTTTTTGCGGATTTTCTGCGAGTTTACAGCACGGGTGGCTGTCCACAATCGGCTTTCGTCAGCGTCCCGCAAGGTGGCCGCGCGTGTCGCCCCGCCGGGACGGCACCAGGCGCGGGTCACCATGCGGCTTCGAGAATCTGGCGGCAGTCGGTCGCCGTCATCCGCCTGGGATTGGCGAGCGATGCCGGATCGTTGGCGGCCGCCTCGGCGAAGCGGTCGAGGCGCCCGGGGTCGATGCCGACATCGCGCAGCCGGGTCGGCATGCCGACGGCGGCGGCGAAGCCGGCGATCTGCCGGTTGAAGGAGGCCTCCGCCTCCGAGCCGGCAAAGGTTCTGGCCAGCGCGGCATAGCGCTCCCCGACCGCCTGGGCGTTGAAGTCCGCAACCGCGGCCAGCAGCGGCGCGCGCATCTCGCCGGGCCAATGGCCGCCCGCCAGTTCGGCCTCCATCGGGCGCGCGAGGGCATCGACACCACCGATCGTCTTCTCCATGGCAAGGCCCGCCGTCAGGGCGGCGGCCATCAATTCGCGGCGCGCCTCGCGTGGCCCGGCCGGCCGGCCGTCGGCCCCGGCCCGGGCCCGGGCGCCCGCCTTCACCCCGAGGGCGGTCGGCAGCCAGCCGGTCATGCGGCGGACGGCCTCCAGGGCAAGCCCGTCCGCCGGCGGGTTGAAACCGGGGCTGGCATAGGCCTCCACCGCATGGACCAGCACCGCCATGGCGGCCGCGGCGAGCCGCCGCGGCGGCGTGCGCTCCAGAACGCTCGGGTCGGCGATGATGCAGTCGGGCCGGCCGCACGGTACCGGCCGCCCGTCGGCGGGACGGATCTGCCGGGCGAGGCCGAGATCGAACAGCGAAACCGGCACAGCGATGACGAGCGGCCGTCGGTCCTGCCGGGCGGCGTGATCGGCGGCAAGCCGCGCCTGCCCGACCGCCGCGGCCCCGCCGATCGCCATCAGCGCCGTGCCGCCATGTTGGGCGAGCTCGGCGCAAATCCGTGCCGCGGTGGCGTGGCTCGGCAGGGAGGCGGAGACCGCCACCACGGTCAGCGTCATCCCGTCGAGAGCGTCCCGGACCCGCTTCAGCGCGGCGGCGGCCCCGGGCTCGTCGTCGATGAGGACGAGGGCTCGCGTCAGCGCGCCGGCCTCCTCCGGAAGCGCGTCCTCGATCGCAGCCTCGGCGAAATGGGTCCGCGCCAGATACCCGATCAGCGTCATCGGCGGCACGCCTGCGGGAGGTGACACACGATCCCCGCCCCGCCGCCGGGACGCGGCAGGGTCGAAGTGCCCGCGAAAACGAGCGGCCGGCCCGGCGGGCCGGCCGAAGGGCGGTTCGGGGCGGGATCAGCCGCCGGTGCGCAGCTTGGCGCAATTGACCACATCGCGGGACGGCAGGCCGAGCGCCTTGAACTGTTCCGCCGTCATGCCGAGCGTCTGGGTGACGTTGTCGGCGCGACCGACCATCTTGCTGGTCAGGTTGCCGTCCGGCCCGTCGACGACCTCGGTGATGAAGACCGTGCCGGTCGCCTGGCGGTTCTCGTTCAGCGTGATCTTGCCGACCGGGCTGTCGAGCTGGAGCTTGTCGAGCGCGGCCATGAACTTCGCCTGCCCGCCCGAGAGGTCGCCGCCGGCGCCCTCGAGGCCCTTGATGGCGGCCTGGGTGGCCACATAGTAGCCGAGGCCGAACAGCGAGGGCGTCGGGAAGCGCTGCGCCGCCGGGATCGAGTCCTGGTACAGCTTGACATAGGCGGTCCAGGCCGGGCTCGGATCGTCGATCGCGAAGGGTCCGGAGGTCGGCGTGCCCTTGAGCGCGTCCTTGGCCTTGCCCTTGGCGGTCAGCACGGTCTGGTCGGCCATGATGGTGCCGCCGATCAGACGGAGCTTTTCGCCGGCCTGCTGGTACTGGTTCAGGAAGTTGATGGCGTCGGTGCCGCCGAGGCCGAGATAGATGGCGTCCACATTCTCGGGCAACTGGGCGATGATGGCCGCGAAGTCGGCCTGGCCGAGCGGCTGCCAGAAGCGCTGCACGATGTCGCCGCCGGCCTTGCAGTAGTCGGCCGCAAAGCCCATGAAATTGGTGTAGCCGAAGGAATAGTCGGCCGCGATGGTGGCGACCTTCTTCCAGCCCTTGGTCTTCACCACGTAGCTGCCGAGGCCGTAGCCCCACTGCGAGCCGTCGAGGTTGAAGCGGTAGAAGTTGCGCGCCGGCTCGACCCAGGTGGTCTCGAGCGCCCCCGAGATGCCGTTGATCACCACCTTGTCGGGGATCGTCTTGGCGAAGTCGCGCATCGCGATGCCTTCGGAGCCGGACAGCGGGCCGATGATGAAGTCAACCTTGTCCTGCTCCACGAGCTTGCGCGCCATGCGGACGGTGGTGTCGGGCTTGGTGTCCGTGGGCGCCACGACGATTTCGATCTTCTTGCCCGCAACGGTGTTGTTGACCTGTTTGAGGGCCAGTTCGACGTTGCGCACGCCGTCCTGGCCGCCGGCCGCGAAAGCGCCTTCGAGCGCGACCAGGACACCGATCTTGATGGTGCCGCTCTGGGCGAGGGCCGCGCCCGGCAGCATGAGAGCGGCGACCGCGACGGCGCCGAGCAGTGAGTTACGCATTTGGTTCCTCCCTGAACGCGGGCGGCCCCCGTGCGATCTTCGCGCCGGACGGTGGGCCGTGCGTCGTTCGGCGCGCCCGTTTGGTCGCGCCTGATGAAAGCTGCCGGGCGCGGCCGCAATCGCCCATATCCCAGCGTCTCATTTTCGCACGTCCCGGTCCCCGGAGCCCCGCCCGACAACGGCTTGGTCGTTCGATCGGGCGCCGCAAGGTCGAAGGCGACAGAGTACCGACAAGGCGCTGCCCGGCGGACGACCGCCCCCGTGCCTTCAGCGGATCGCCTGTCAGGTGAAGCCGAATGCCGTCCGCAACCCAGCGGATGGCCCGGCGTGGCGGTTCCCTGGTCGGCTACTGGCAGATGCGGGAGGTGCCGCTGCGGCCGTGCAGTCCGAGGTCGAGATGCAGGTGGTCGTCATGCCAGGGCTGGCCCGGTCCGAGCACCGTGGTGAAATGCTTGCAGGCGCCGGCCCGAATCTCGGCCAGGAAGCGGGCGTCCCACTCGGCGGGGGCTTCGGGGCGGCCGGCCGAGCTGGCGGCCGAGGCGGCCGGGCTCGCAGCCGGGTCGGCGGTGGCCGGGGGCGGGCGCACCAGCCGCGCCCCGGCCTTGGTGACCGTCATGGCCCCGTCCGCGAATGCGACGCCCATGATGTCGATGGCATTGGCGGCGCCATGTTCGGACAGTTTGGAGCCCGCCACGCGATTGCGCGGCCGGCACTCATAGCTGGCGCCGACCGCCAGGGTGACGGCCTTGCGGCCGATTCGCTCCGCGGCCGGCCGCAACACCGTCTCGCCCCAGCGCGCCAGCGCCTCGGCCATCGGACAGACCATGGTCGCCGGCCCCGACAAGGCCAGCTTCGGGCCGATCGCCGTGACCCTGATGACGCGCTCGGCATGGCATCCGCCGGCGTCGGCGATATCCGGCGCCTCGACATAGACCACCCCAAGCCCGGCCAGGCGTTCCCGGCATGCCGCCTCGTCGGCCGGCGACCGCGCGGGCATCTCTCGGCGCGGCAGCATGGCGGGACCGGGCGGCGGCTTGCCCGTCGTGTCCTGATCCTGGCCGACCGGGGCGCTCGGCCCTGGCTTGCGCCGGGGGATCGGCAGGGCCCTTGCGGCGCGCTGGGCGTCATCGCCCGATCGCCGGGCGTCCGGCGGCGGCACCGGCCGACGGTCCGCGCCACCCGGCGACGGGCTCGTGCCGGCGGCCACCGCCTCGCCCGGAACGGTGCCGGCGAGGAGGATCGAGAGCCAGACCGCGCCGGCGATTGTTCTCGGTCGTGTCACATCGCCATCGATCAAGGTCTGCCTCCCACGGCTATACCAAGGGACACCTGGAATTCGAGCTCGCCGGCGACAAGCTCGCCGGCCGCTGGCATCTGATCCGGATGAGCCCCAAGCCGCGTGAGAAGCGCGAGAACTGGCTTCTGATCAAGGCCGACGACACGGCCGCGCGCGACGAGGATGCCCCCGACATCCTGGAGGAACGCCCGGAATCAGCGAAGACCGGCCGGCTCGCCGCCGAGGCGGTCGATGCAGCGCTGACCCGCAACGATCCGCGCCGGCTCGCCGAGGCGCGCCGGGGCTTCATGCGCCAGCACGGCAAGGTGTTCCTGATCCTGCGCATCATGCAGCATTTCTGGTACGGCTCCGACAAGCGCCGCGAGCGCTTCGTCAGCATCTGCCGCGATCCCGACGTGCTGCGGCTGACCTGGTCCTCCTATCTGGAGAAGGAACTGGTGCGCCAGGAATTCGGCACCCATCTGCGCATCATGATGAAGGACTTCGCCCATCTGTTCGGCATGATCACGCCCTGGGGAACCCGGCCGTGACCCGTTCCGACCGCGGCCGGTCGGCCAAGCCGGCGGCCCTGCGTCTGGCCGGCGGCGCGGAGGGCGGCATTCTGGACCGCAAGGACCAGCATCTCGACATCGTGCTCGACGGCCGGACGGCCCGCTACCGGCAGGCCGAAACCGGCTTCGAGGCGATCGCCTTCGAGCATTGCGCCCTGCCCGAACTCGATCTCGACGAGATCGACCTCGCCACGCCGTTCCTCGGCCGGATGCTGCGGGCGCCGTTCCTGATCAGCTCCATGACCGGCGGCCCGCAGCGCGCGGCCGTGATCAACCGGCATCTTGCGGAGGCGGCCGAGGCCCTCGGCCTGGCGTTGGCGGTCGGCTCGCAGCGGGTCGCCCTGTCGGGTTCGGGCGACGGCGGCGTGACGCGCGAGTTGCGCCGCCTCGCGCCGACCATCCCGCTCCTGGCCAATCTGGGCGGCGCGCAGATCATCGACGAATATGGTCTGGACGAGGCGCGCCGCGCCGTCGAGATGATCGGCGCCGACGCGCTGATCATCCATCTCAATCCGCTGCAGGAGATCCTGCAGCCGGAGGGCGACCGCCGCTGGCGCGGAGCGCTCGCCGCCATCGAACGCCTGGTGACGGCTCTCGATGTGCCGATCGTCGTCAAGGAGGTCGGTTGCGGCCTGTCCGCCGCCGTGGCCCGTCGGCTGTCGGATGCCGGCGTCGACATCCTCGATGTGGCGGGCGCCGGCGGCACCAGCTGGGCGGCGATCGAAGGGGAGCGGGCCGGGACCGAGCATCAGCGCCGGGTTGCCGCCGCCTTCTCGGACTGGGGCATCCCGACGGCCGTCGCGATCCGTGCGGTGCGCGAGGCGGTTCCGGGGGCGGTCGTGATCGGCTCCGGCGGCGTCCGCACCGGCCTCGATGCCGCCAAGGCGATCGCGCTCGGTGCCGATCTGGTCGGTCAGGCGGCCGCCGTCCTGGACGGTGCGGTCGCCTCGACCGAAGCCGTGATCGCACATTTCCGCATCCTGCGGGACCAACTCCGCGCGGCCTGTTTCTGCACCGCCTCGCCGACCCCGTCGGCCCTGCGCCAGGCCCGGCGGCTCGCCGGCTGATCCGTCGGTCCCGTCGGCGGCACCACGGACCGCCGCCCGCCGTCACGCGTCGGTGGTCTCGCCGACCGCGCGGTCGATGGCGCGCATCAGGTCGGAATCCCGGAACGGCTTCTCCAGCACGACCGCGCGCGCGTGTCGCGGCATGATGTTCAGCCGGTCGCCGCTCATATAGACATGCGGCACGAAGCCATCGGTGAGGATCTTGGCGACCGCATCGGCGCCGGTTCCCTCCCGGAGCCTGAAGTCGACGATCATCAGATCCGGCTTGAGACGCTTCGCGGCCCGCACGGCATCGGCTTCGGTCGCCACGATGGCGTCAACGGTGTGGCCCATGTCGATGAGCACCTCGGCCAGCAGCGCGGCCAGCAGCGCCTCATCTTCCACGAGGAGAATCCGGAGGGGATGCATGGCGTAACCTCGACTTCATCCGGCAGGGCGTTGAGACGGGCGCCGGGACCACGTGGACCCGGCATCGTAAGGCGGTGGCGCGCCAGGGGCGACGAACCTCGGGCAACGAATTCGGGGTGACGCCCCCGGCGTAACGACCGGCGATCAGGCGACGGGCCTGATGGGCCTGGCCGTCGCAGCCACGCCCGCAGCCGGGGATTCCGCTGCAAGTGCGCGACCGCTCGGACCCGGAGGGCGACCATCGCACCGATGACGGATGGCCCCCGCCCTCCGCCCACACCGCACAACGCCCGCCGAACCGCCACGACGCTCCCGGGCCTGATCGACCGCGAGGTTCAGCGCTTTGATTTTATCCCAATCCCGGGCACCTCGGAAGAAATCAATATGTCAGGATGCGATTGTGGGAGAGATTCGGAAAATACTTAGGCGGCCCTCCGCCTCCGTAACAACATGGTCCTTCGATGGATTTTCACCGAACGCAACGCGCCGTCATCGTGTCGCAACCCCCGTTTTCATGGTAAAGTGTGAATAAGATCATCGTTACGGTAGCGCCTTATTACGGAGAACAAAGAGAGAATGTCGGGGCAATCCCAGTCGCCTGCCCAGGATCCGCGTGGTCCGGACCCATCGGCCCCGACCCCGTCGCACGGTTCGGTCGCCGCCGGTGCTGCCGAAGGGCCGCAGGGTCAGCCGCTGGCCCCGCCGCCCCCTGCCGCAGCGGTTCCGACCCCCAACGGCCCGGCGCTGACCATCGTGGCGATCGGCGCCTCGGCAGGCGGGCTCGATGCGTCCCGCAAGCTGGTGATGGCCCTGCCGTCGGAACCCGGCATGGCCTTCATCCTGGTCCAGCATCTCGATCCGACGCATGAAAGCTTGATGGTCGATCTGCTGTCCGGCCACACAACCCTGTCGGTTTCGCAGGCTGCCGACGGCGTCAGGATCGAACGCAACAATCTCTATGTCATACCGCCCGGAAGCTATCTCTCGGTCAAGGCGGGCAGGCTGCATGTCTCGACCCCGCAGCAGCGCCATGGCGCCCGCATGCCCTTCGACGTCCTGCTCCATTCGCTCGCCGCGGATTGCGGCGCCCAGACCGCCTGCATCGTCCTGTCCGGCACCGGCGCCGACGGCAGCGCCGGGGCCGCGGAGATCCGCCAGACCCACGGGCTGGTGATCGCCCAGGATCCGGACGAGGCGGAATATGACGGCATGCCGCGCAGCGCCATCCAGGCCGGCGTGGTCGACCATATCCTGCCGGTGGCCGCAATGCCGGCGGCCCTGGCTGCCTTTGCCGGACGGTCCGATCGCCCCGCGGCCGACGCCACGCCTGCGGCCAACCCTCCGGCTGGAGCCAACGCCACGACTGGGGCCGACGCCACGACTGCCGACGCCGCGCCCGAGGCCGATCCGGACCCGGGGCGGCTGGCCGAGATCGTCGAACTGGTCCGGGCGCGCACCGCGCACGACTTCTCGCTCTACAAGCCCGGCACGCTGCGCCGGCGGATCGAGCGACGGATGGCGCTCGCCGCGCTCGGCACCGGCAGCGAGGCGCGCTATCTCGATCTCCTGCGCGCGGATGCGAAGGAACTCGACCTGCTGTCGAAGGATCTGCTCATCAACGTCACCGGCTTCTTCCGCGACCGGCCGGTCTTCGAGCATCTGGCCGAGGCGGCCATCCCCGAACTGGTCCGCAACCATCCGTCCGACCAGCCGATCCGGGTCTGGATCGCCGGCTGCAGCACCGGCGAGGAGGCCTATTCGCTGGCCATCCTGCTGCGCGAGCATCTGACGGCGACCGATCGTGCGATCAAGCTGCAGATCTTCGCCTCCGACGTCGATGCCGACGCCATCGCGGTCGCGCGCGAGGGTCTTTATCCCGCCACGATCGCCGCCGATGTCTCCCCGGAGCGGCTGGCCGCCTTCTTCGTCCGCGAGGAAAGCGGCTATCGGATCCAGCCCGACCTCCGGTCCGTGGTGGTGTTCACGGTCCAGGATCTTCTGACCGATCCGCCCTTCTCGCGCATCGATCTGGTGTCGTGCCGCAACCTGTTGATCTATCTGAGCGCCGAAGCACAGGCCAAGGTCATCTCCCTGTTCCATTTCGCCTTGCGCAAGGGCGGCATGCTGCTGCTCGGCACCTCCGAGACGGTCGGCGAGACCGACGGCCGCTTTGAGGTGATGTCGAAGTCGGCGCGGCTCTACCGCCATGTCGGGCGCAGCCGGCCGGGCGATCTTGACTTCCTGATCAATGCCGGCGATGGCGGGCGGACGGCACCGAGGACCGGGCCGGGTCCGACCGCGTCGCGGCCGGCGGCGCTGGCCGCCCTGGTCCGGCAACGCGTGATGGACGGTCATGCGCCGGCGGCGGTCCTGATCAACCGCCGGAACGAATGCCTTTTCTCGATGGGGCCGACCGACCAGTTTCTCAGCGTCGCGCCAGGCTTTCCGACCCACGACCTGTTCGCGATGGTCCCCGCCAGCCTGCATGGCAGGCTGCGCGCCGCCATCCAGCGGGCCGGGAAGGACCTCGCGCCGGCGTCGGTCTCCGGCGGCCGGATGGTGCGCAGCGAGGCCCCGCATGCGATCACCATCGCGGCCGAACCTCTGCAATATGACGGCGAAGACCTGCTCCTGATCTGCTTCATCGAGGAGCGCCGCAGCGAGGCGCCGGCAACGCCCGGCGAGGGTGCCGGCGACGCCCAGCACGTTCCCGCACTCGAACGCGAGCTGGAGCAGACCCGGCGGGAACTGCACGACGCCATCCGCAATCTGGAGCTTTCGAGCGAAGAGCAGAGGGCGATCAACGAGGAGGCGCTGTCGGTCAACGAGGAATACCAGTCGACCAACGAGGAGCTGCTGGCCTCGAAGGAGGAGCTGCAGTCGCTCAACGAAGAGCTGACGGCCCTGAATACCCAGCTCCAGGAAACCCTGGACCGCCAGCGCACCACCTCCGACGATCTGCAGAACGTGCTCTACAGCACCGACGTGGCGACCATCTTCCTCGACACGGCTTTCAAGATCCGCTTCTTCACGCCGGCGACCAAGGCGCTGTTCAACGTCATCCCCGGCGATGTCGGCCGGCCGCTTGCCGATCTCTCGTCCCTGGCCGCGGACGATACGCTGCTCGACGATGCCAAGGCGGTGCTGCGCGATGTCGTCCCGATCGAGCGGCAGATCGAGGGCCGCGCGGGCGCCTGGTACATGCGCCGCATCCTGCCCTACCGTACCCATACCGACACTGTGGCCGGGGTGGTGATCACCTTCACGGACGTGACCGATCGCAAGAGCGCGGCGGATGCCCTGAAATTCGCCGAACAGCAGGCGCAGCGCGCCAATGCGGCCAAGTCGCGCTTCCTCGCCGCCGCCAGCCATGATCTGCGCCAGCCGCTGCAGACGCTGACCCTGCTGCAGGGCCTGCTCGCCAAGACGGTCGACAGCGACAAGGCGCGCAGCCTGGTCGGCCGCCTGAACGACACGATCGGCGCCATGACGGGCATGCTCGACATCCTGCTCGACATCAATCAGATCGAGGCTGGGGTCGTCCATGCCGAGATCGCCGCCTTCGCGATCGGCGACCTGTTGGCGCGGATGGAGACGGAATTCCGCCCGCTTGCCGAAGCCCATGGCCTCCTCCTGCGGTTCGTGCCGTGCAGCCTGGTCGTCGAGAGCGATGCCCGGCTTCTGGAGCAGATGCTCCGCAATCTCCTGTCCAACGCGATCAAATATACCCAGACCGGCCGCATCCTGCTCGGCTGCCGGCGGCGTCGGGGCCGGCTCGACATTGAGGTCTGGGATACCGGCGTCGGCATCCCGGGCGCGGAACTGCAGGCGATCTTCGACGAGTACCACCAGATCGGCAATTCCGCGCGCGAACGCGGCCGTGGTCTCGGCCTGGGCTTGGCGATCGTGAATCGTCTGGGCGACCTGCTCGGCCATCCGGTGCGCGTGCGGTCGAGGCCCGGAAAGGGCTCCGTCTTCTCGATCGAGATCGCCCGCGCCGCCCCGCCGGCCCAGGCGCCGCCCGTGCCGAAGGCCGCGAATGGCCTGCCGGCTGGCACCGACGATCCGCGGCGCAGCGGCACCATCCTGGTCGTGGAGGATGCCCCGGACGTGCGCGAACTGCTCGAAATGGCGCTCGTCGGCGAGGGCCATCGCGTGGCGACGGCGCCGGACGGCGTCACCGCGCTGGACCTGGTCGGCCGCCGCGGCTTGCGGCCGGATGTCATCCTGACCGACTACGGTCTGCCGGGCGGCATGGACGGGTTGCAGGTCGTCGCCGCCTTGCGCCGCGACCTCGCCCGGCACGTCCCGGTCATCGTTCTGACCGGCGACATTTCGATCGCCGCCCTGCACGACATCGCCGCGCAGGATTGTGTGCGAATGACCAAGCCGGTCAGGATCGACGCGATCGTCGGCCGCGTGCTGCGCATGCTGCCGGCGGCGGCGGCAGCCCCCGGACCGGTCAAGGTCGCGGCGCCCCGTCCGGGCGCCCTGGCCGCGAATTCCCGGATCTTCGTCGTCGACGACGACTGCTTCATCCGCGAGGCCCTGCAGGAACTTCTGGAAGCGGACGGCCGGACTGTCGAAGGCTTCGACAGCGGCGAGGCCTTCCTGGCCGCCTACCGGCCCGGCGGCGACGCCTGCCTGCTGGTCGACGCCGGTCTGCCTGGTATGTCGGGTCTCGAATTGCTGCGGCGCCTGAAGGCAACCGGCCAGCGCCTGCCGTCGATCATGATCACCGGCAACGGCGATGTCGCCATGGCGGTGGAGGCCATGAAGGCCGGCGCCACCGATTTCATCGAGAAGCCGGTCGGCCAGGCCACGCTGCTGGCCGGGGTGGCGCGGGCACTGGAACAGTCGCGCGACGCCAACAAGCTGTTCGAATGGCGGCAGGCGGCCGCGGACCAGATGGCGCGGCTGACCCCGCGCCAGCACCAGATCATCGACATGATCCTGGCCGGCCACCCGAACAAGAACATCGCCGCCGACCTCGGCATCAGCCGCCGGACGGTCGAGAACCATCGTGCCGCGATCATGGCGCGCACCGGGGCCAAGTCGCTACCCGAACTCGCCCGCCTGGCGCTGGCCTCTGCGGAAGCCGGAGAGGCGCCGAAGCCCGTCCTCACGCGGGAGCCCCCGCCGGCCTCCGGAAAACCCCATTCCGGGCCGGTTGCTGGGTAGATTCCGAGCCTGCCGCATGCCGGGCCTGCAGCGCTAGTGTCGACGTTATGAGAGGCCGCCCGAGCGTTCGGTTCCTCCGGATCCTCGGTTGATCCGGGGCCCGGGTCCCGCGGGACGGCCCACGGAGACAGCCATGCATGCCCAGACCCCGATCACGCCCGACGCACCGCGTCTGAGATTCGTGTTCGACGACACCGCCCTGTCGTTCCCGCTCGACGCCCACGTGACCCTGGCCGATATCGCCGATCGGTTCGACGGCCTCGCCCCGCACCACCATGGCGACCTCGTCGCCATCGACGTGACCTTCGCGCCGGCGCATCGGCACTGACGGGGCCGGCGGACCGGCGCGATCCGCGCCGGCAGCGCCCTCGCTCGCTCTCGCAAGGTGGGACCAACATGAATCGACACCGCGCCATCGGCTCGATGAAGCTGATCAACGGCACCATCAAGGAAACCGTCGGCCGCGTTCTCGGCCTTGCCCATCTGGAAGAATCCGGCAAGGCCGAACGCTCGGAGGGCAAGGCTCAGATCAAGATCGGACGCTACTGGGAATCCCGCGCCAAGCAACGCTGACACACCCGTCAACGCGACCCGCCAGGGGGAGCGCGCATGCGGAGGCGAGGGCGAAGTGGTGGCTGCGCAGTCTGGGAAGCGGGCCGTCAGAGGCCGGTCAGAGGCGGCCGGTCACGAGCAGCACGATCAGCACGATCAGGATGACGCCCAGGACACCGATGCCGCCGTTGCCATAGCCGTAGCCATAGCCACCGAAACGACCGCTGACGCCGCCGAGCAGGAAGAGGACGAGGATGATAACGAGAATAAGTCCGATCGACATGGCTGGTCTCCTGAATTGATTTGAACCCTGCCGCAGGGCGGTCCGGGGCATCATCGATGCCCCGGAGGTCGGGCGATCCCGTTCACCTGCGGGCGGCACGTCCGTCACGACGGTCGGCCGCGATCGATGCCCGCCTCGGCGAGGCGGTTACATCTTCTTGGGGTTGTTGTTGTTCTGATTGTTGTTGTTCTGATTGTTGTTGTGGTTATTATTATTGTTGTTGTTGTGCGGCCGGATCTGATGACCGCGGAAGGGCTGGTCGTTGCGACGGAAGCCGTTGTCGTTGCGACGGTATTCCTTGTAGTGCGGACGGATCACGATCACCGGGCGGGAGGCACAGCGATAGCCATCCCAGAACCAGTTCAGCTGGCAGGAAGGTTGCCAGCCGCCGCGCAGGACATAGCCGTTGCGACGGGCTTTCACGCAGTGGCCGCGGCCGTTGCAGTACCAGGCGACGGACAGAATCGAGGATTCGACGGCACCGGCCGGCTGCGGCGCCATGGGCAGGGCGGATGCCAGCGGGGCGCCCAGGAGCGCACTGAAGGCAAGCGAGGCGGCGGCGATCTTGACAAGCATGGGCTGTCCTTCATCGTGGGAATTGGCAGTTTTGGAAGTTGTGAACGCCTCGGCCCCTCGACGGTGGATCGCACCGCGTCGCTCTCGATCGGACCGAGACGCCGGCGGTGGGGGGGTGGGGAGGTTGGTCCCTGACAAGCTGCGCGCCGCAGCGCCCTCGCGATAGCGTCGGATTCTACCCACGCCGATCCGTCGCGAACGCACGCCGCCGCGCCGGCATGGCGGAGACTACGCGGGCGCGGACCGGCGCGAGTGGCGCGGACCCGATCGGCGACCCGGTGCGGCGACCTCGAAGGGCGGCGGACCTGCCAGGCCGCCGGCCAAGACGCGGCGCGGCACGCGACCCGTTCGGCCTGAGCATTTTCCGAAGCTGCTGCGGGGGCGAAGGCCGAGCTAGGGTCCATCATGGACAGAATGATGCCCATGACCCGGGCAGCGCGGGGCCGCGGCCACCCAGGACGATCGCCATGAACACCATGATCGAGACTTTCAATGCACACCTGCGCAGTCGTGTCGGCCGAATTCACGACCGGCTCGACGCGCTCGGCGCACGGACCGACACCCGCACCGAAGATGTCGAGGCCGCGATCCGCACCCAGATCGAGGTGATCGAGAGCGAGGCGCAGCATGCCAAGGGCGCCCTGAC
Organism: Prosthecodimorpha staleyi; assembly: GCF_018729455.1. NCBI lineage: Bacteria > Pseudomonadati > Pseudomonadota > Alphaproteobacteria > Hyphomicrobiales > Ancalomicrobiaceae > Prosthecodimorpha > Prosthecodimorpha staleyi. The sequence goes on from NZ_JAHHZF010000014.1 coordinate 199,874, forward strand.
GGCCGCCCGGGCCACGGTGAAGGCCTGGGTCCGCGACGCGCAGACCACCGTGACCGAGTGGAAGACGCAGGACGACCGGGCCCGGCTCGACGATCGCGCCGAACGGGCCGCTCAGCTTGCGGAGGCCACCCTGGTGATCGCCGTGGCGGCGGTCGAGCGGGCCGAAAGGACCATGCTGAAAGCCTGGCTCGCCGAGGCGGACGCGCAGTCCTGGAACCGGCCGAAGGCCGCCTGACCGTCCACCATCACGCGGCGATCCGGTTCGCAGCCCCATGCTGAGGACCGGTCGTCGTGTGCAATCGCGTCCCCGCCACGACGCGCATCGGCGCGACCTGGAGATCGCCTTCGATGAGCAGACTTCCCCATCCCGAAACTCACAAAGTCCATCGCATCGGCTGGCTGCGCGCCGCAGTGCTGGGTGCCAATGACGGCCTCGTCTCGACCGCCAGCCTGGTGGTCGGGGTCGCCAGCGCCGGGTCGGACCATGGCGCGATCCTGATCGCCGGTCTCGCCGGCCTCGTCGCCGGCGCCATGTCGATGGCCGCCGGCGAATATGTGTCGGTCAGTTCGCAGACCGATGCCGAGCGGGCCGACATCGCGCGCGAGACGGGCGAATTGCGCGACACGCCCGAGGCCGAACTGGACGAACTGACCGGCATCTACCGTGCGCGGGGGCTCGACGACGCTTTGGCACGCCAAGTCGCCGTGCAACTGACCAAACACGACGCGCTGGCGGCACATTCGCGCGACGAACTCGGCATCTCCGATACCGTGACGGCGCATCCGATCCAGGCCGCGGTCGTCTCCGCGCTGACCTTCGCGGTCGGCGCCGTGATCCCCCTGCTGGTCGCCCTGCTCACGCCCGCCGCGCATGTCAGCGTCGTGGTGGCCGGCACCGCGCTGATCGCGCTGGCGGTCCTCGGCGGCCTCGGGGCCTATACGGGCGGCGCCGGCATCCTTAAGGGCGCCGTCCGCGTGACCTTCTGGGGTGCCCTGGCGATGGCCGCCACCGCCGGCGTCGGCATGGTCTTCGGGGTGGCGGTGTAGGCCCCGCGCCCGGGAGGCCGGTCACTCCGGCAGGGTGCTCGTCGGTTCGCTGGGCGCTGCGTCGCGCAGGGTCTGCGCCACCAGAAGGATCGGCACCGCGAGCGCCGCGCCCATCGGGCCCCACATCCAGCTCCAGAACACGATCGCGACGAAGACCAGGAACGGGTTGATCTCGAAGCGCCGGCCCAGGATCGAGGGCAGGACCGCGTTCTCGCTGATCAGATGCACGATGCCGAATCCGGCCGCCGGCCACAGCGCGGCCAGCAGTCCGGTATGGGGCAGCAGGCCGGCCGAGACGAGCGCAAAGGTGACGATCGCGGGCCCGAGGAAGGGGATGAAGCTGAGCAGAAAGGCAATGACGCCCCACAGCGCCGGATTGGCGAGGCCCGAACTCCACGCGACCGCCGCGGTCAGAATCCCGACTGCGAGGTAGATCGTGGCGGTGGTGCCGAAATAGGTCGCCAGGGTCGCCTCGGCGGCGTTGAAGACCCGGATCGCCGCCAAGCGACGGTCACGGTCGCCGATTGCCAGGATCGCCTTGCGCCGCAGGGCGGCGCGGCCGGCGACGAAAAAGGCCAGCGTGGCGAGAAACACGAGCACTTCGCCGAAGGCCGGCGTGAGCCCGCCGAGGAAGCCGGTGACGGCGGTCATGTCGACCGAGGAGGCCAGCCGGCCGAGGCTGCCCTCGCCCTGGCCGTCGGGCTGGGTCGAGCGCGCGGCCAGGCTATCGGCTCGACGCGACAACCCGCTCGGTTGATGTCGCCGCGACGGTCGATCCCACGGCCACCCCGGGCGTCATGGCCACGGAGACGAGGCACGCCACCTCGAGCCCGCCGGGCAGGCCGGCGCGCTGCTCCTGCCGGCAAGCGAGGGCGGCGGCGAGAAGCGCGAACTGATCGAGATCGGAGCGGGAAGAGGTCGCAGTCGCGGCCGAGTGAGGCTGCGCATTTGTGCCTCGTCAGAACACCTTGGCCAGCCCCAGAAGGACGACCGCGTAGAGCCCACCGAACAACATGATGACCCCGATCACGCCGGAAAAGCCGAGATCGTTGCCGACGGTGATGGCGCCGATCGCGAGGACGGCGAACAGCACGCCTACGATGCCGGCGATCCACCGGGCGGGCTTTGGCATGCGGCGTCCTCCGGCAGAGCCGACGCATTGTAAGTGGCGCGGCGCGTCTGCCAAGCCCGACCGTCGGTCTGGCCGCCGCGAACCGCCCGATCGCGGCGAGCACCGTCATCGGCTCGCCCGCGATGTCGATCCAGTCCGGGTTCTGTTCGAGACAGACCGACTGACTCAAGGCCGGCGCGACATCGTGTAACCCGCAGGATCAAATGGCATTGGCGGGAATGGGCGGGATTGGCCGGGGTCTGGCGGGATAATGGCGGATTTCCGCGGCGGCGGCGGGGTTCGGCGGCGGCGGCAATAGGCGGCGGCGCGCAAGATCGAATGGCATGGCGGGTTCCGCCGGTCGGATTACGGAAGCTGGCGCGACCGGCGACTGTTCCCCGTGGGCTGGGCGCTAGAACGCCAGCCGGGACCGAGCTTTCAAGCCGAGCGCCTGGCCGCAGATAGGCAGTGCCCGACCATACAGCGCCGCTACGTCGCGCGCCCCAACCAGATTGCGAGCGGATGGCTTCATTCTCAAAGTGTCAGCGACCGCGGCCAGAGATGACGCGGTTGTGAAGCAAGTCACTTGATCGGCACCTTTCAGGCGAACGAGAACGGTCTCAGTGCTGCGAGCAAGCCGAGAGATGATCAGGCTCTGTGCGCGCATCTCTTCCATGTCTCCGACCTCGATCGCGGCGAGGATCATTGTTTCGGCATCGAGCAATTCCTTGATCCAGCGCTGCTCGGTCGTGGTGTCGGCGCGCGCCGGCGCCAGAAGGGCCACGACGATCACCCAAGCTGCGAAAACGCGAGCCCACATGAAATTTCACCCGGTGGTTTGCAAAAACTGTTCACAATCAGAGCATCAATATTGACTGCACGCCTACTGATTGCAATTGCGATGATCGCAGATTGCACAACCATCAGGCCTCGCGTTTGGTCTGGCCTGGTGCGTTAACGGCGGTTTGAAGTGCCTTCTTGAGGCGAACCTCGATCAGGTCAAGCAAAGCGGGCCACTCGTCTGCGCTTTCGGCCTGATCTGCGATTTCGGGATACCGCTCAGCGGCGATCCGGCCCTTGTCCACCTCAGGCAGTCGAACATTCGCCTCTCGATAGACCTTGGCCACACGATCGACGACACGGCCGAACAGCTCCGGGTCGAGCCCGGCAGGCGGGCGTCCGGTCCCCGGGCTTCCGCCGGTGCTATCCGGTTTGGCAGCGTGAGGCTGCCCTTCACCGGTCGACAGCCAAAGCACCGAAACACCGCAGGCCGACGCGATCTGCAAGACAGTTTCGAGCGTCGGCCCCTTACCCTCGTGCAGAAGACCGCGAAGACCTCCGGGCGAGAGGCCAATGGCGCGCGCGAAAGCGCGCTCGCTCTGCTTCGAGTCGGCGAGGAGCTGCTTCAGGCGATCGGCGAACTTTTCAGAGTGCATTTCGCCAAACTCTGACGCTCGGTCAGAGATCCCCATTCCGATGGACAAATCCTTAACACTCTGAAATCACGCAACAATTCTGAAATGCTCGCCGCAGGGTTCAAGAACGAACTCTGACGCGCTCATTTTTGTTGATGATGCGCTCTTTAGAATGCACATTTGCCCTACCAACCGTAACGTAACACCCCCAACCGGAGAGGGCCCTGCCAGGCCGTCTCGGAGGAGAACTCAGACGATGTCCAGGAAGTGGGACAACCACGAGATCAAGGCCGAGCTGGCCCGGCGTGGTCACACGCTGACCGGGCTCGCCCTCGACAACGGGCTCCACGAGAGCGCCTGCCGGCGTGCGCTTTGGGGCACATGTCAGCCGGGCGCCATGGCGATCGCCAACGCCTTGGGTGTGACCGTCCAGGAGCTTTGGCCTGGCCGCTACATCCGGCGTCGTCGGAACCCTGCCACGCCGACCGGTGTTGACGCGAGTCCGAAGTGTGCCGGCCGCGCGGACCGCGGAGCCGCCGCATGAGCCGCCTCGTGTCCGTCGAGCGCCTGACCGCAGACACCCTTTTCGCGCGCGCAACCTCCCCTGAAGCCGGCCTCGACGCCGACGCGCGCGACCTGGCGGAGGAGCCCGAGTGCTCCTCCGCCGCCCTCCTTTCCCGGATCGTCCTCGATCTCATCGCGGTCTGCCTGTTCCTGGCGGCCGCGATCGTCTGGCTTGCCGCCGCCGGCACGCTCTGAACCCGCGACATCACGCATCCCGGAACCGTCCATGACCATCCAGCACATCGATACCTCCCGCATCGACGCCACCGATCGCCTGCGCCAGATCAACCCGGGCTGGGTCGAGGCCTTCGCCCGCGAGATCGAGGCCGGCGCCATCCTCGCCCCGGTCGACGTGGTCGAGACCGCCGACGGCTATCGCCTGATCACCGGCGGCCATCGCCTCGCCGCGCATGTCAGCCTCGGCCACACGGCGATCGAGGCCCGCGTCTGGCCGGCCTCGGCCTTCCCCGACGAGGGGGCCATGCGGCTGAAGGAGATCCAGGAAAACATCCTGCGCTTCGAGCCGACCGAACTCGATCGGGCGGTCGCGATCCTGCATTGGAAGCGGATTTTCGAGGAGACGCGGCCGCAGCCGAAGCGCGGCCGGCCGTCGAAGGAAATGCTCGCAGACTCTGCGCGCATTTTCGCCGAGCGCTTCTCGAGCGCCGCCGCCAAGGCGATGGGGATATCGGAACGCTCGGTCCAGGTGTCGGTCCAGATCGCCACCGGGCTTTCCGACGCGACCCGCCAGCGCATCGCAATCGCCCCGATCGCCGACATCCAGTCCGAGCTGCTGCAGCTTGCCGCGCAGCATCCCGACCGTCAGGCGAAGATCGCCGATCTCCTGCTCGCCGAGCCGCCGGGAGCGACTTCGGTCGCCGAGGCCATCGCGGTCATTGACCGCGTCCCGGCGCCGGCCGCCCAGGCGCCCTGGGAGAAGCTTTCCGACCGCTTCGCCCGCCTCTCCGAGCGGGAGCAGGTGCGCTTCTTCGCCGCGCACGAGCCGGCGATCGAGCGCTGGATGGCCGCCCGGCCGCGCCGCCGGAGCGCCTGATCGCGATGAAGCGCCCGCGCGACACCTCGACCCTGGACCTCTTCCGGGACATCCGGCCGGAGCTGGTCGTGCCCCGTTTCGAGGAGGCCGAGGTCCGGGCGTGGACGCGGGCGCGGCGGCTGTCCCGGGCGATCGCCCGGACGCTGGAGGACGACGGCCGGAGCCGCGACGAGATCGCCGCCGCGCTGTCCGAGATGATCGACGAGAAGGTCACCCGCGCCATGCTCGACGCCTATGCGAGCCAGGAAAAGCCTCACGCGATCAGCGCCACCCGGCTCGCCGGGCTGGTCGCGATCACGGGCGATGCCCGGCCGTTCAATGCCCTCCTGGCCGATGCCGGCCTGATCGTCGTCGACCAGAAGTACGAGGCGCTCCTGAAGCGCGAGCGGGCGCGGGAGCTGAAGGAACGGGCCGAACGCGAGGAACAGGCGGCGGATGCCGAATGGAGGGCGCGCCGGTGAAGGAGTGGCTGACCGCGCGCGAACTGGCCGCCGAGGCCCTGCCGGACATGCCGGAGACCGAGCGCGGCGTGCAGATGCTTGCCGAGCGCCTCGGCTGGGCCGACAGCATGGCCTATGTGCGCAACCGGGCGGCCCGGGGCGGCGGCCTGGAGTTCCACATCAACCTGCTGCCGCCGGTCGCGCGGCTGGACTATGAGCGGCGCCACCGGCAGATCGTCCGGCCGGAACCTAAAGCCCAACCCGCGATCGTCCTCGGCGAGGGCCTGACCGACCGCGCGGCTCGGGAGCGCGACGCGCGGCTGGCCATCGTGGCGGCCTTCGAGGCCTTCAGCCAAGGCCAGCGGCTCGGCGACGCGGCCCGCAGCCAGATCTTCGTCGACCGCTACAATCTCGGCGCGGTCCAGGTCGATCGATGGATCAAGGAGCTGATCCCGAGCCTGTCGAAGCGGACGCTGGCGCGCTGGCGCTCGGCGAAGTTCCTGGGCCGGCTGGACCGGCTCGCGGTCGACCGGGCCGCCGCCCGCAAGGGCAAGGGCGTGCTCGACACGGCCGCCGGCGGCCGTGTGCGCAACTTCGTGCTGGCACTGATCGCCCATCAGCCGCTGCTCTCCGCCGACCAGGTGCGCCGGCAATGCCGGGCCGAGTTCGGCGACACGATCGAGGTCCGCGGCCGCGCCTGCGCGATGCCGCCGGTCCGCACCTTCCAGCATTTCCTGCAGCAGCTGCGCTCGGCGGAAGCCGTCGTGCTGACGAAGCTCTCCGATCCTGATCGGTACCGGTCGACCATGGCACCGGCCGGCGTCGGCTCCTATCGCTGGGTGCGCGAGCCGAACGGGCTCTGGATGATCGACGCCTCGCCGGTCGACGCGCTCTGCGTCGACGGCCGCCATGCGATCTATGCCTGCATCGACATCGCGACCCGGCGGACGATCTTCTATGTGAGCCGCACGCCGCGGGCCGCCGCCGTCGGCATGCTGATGCGCAAGGCGATCCTCGCCTGGGGCGTGCCGCGCCAGGTCAAGACCGACAACGGCTCGGACTTCGTGGCGCAAGCGACGCAGCGGCTCTTCGCCAACCTGGACATCGAGGCGCTCACCTCCGCGAAGTACACCCCGCAGGAGAAGGGTCACGTCGAGCGCGTGATCCGGACCTTCCAGCATGATTGCGCCACGCTGCTGCCGGGCTTCATCGGCCATTCGGTGGCCGACCGGAAGCGGATCGAGGACCGCAAGGGCTTCGCCGAGCGGCTCGGCCAGGAGACGGCAGAGGCCTTCGGGGTGACGCTGACCGGCGCCGCGCTGCAGGGCCATGTCGACCGCTGGGTCGAGCTGATCTACAGCCACCGCGACCATTCCGCCCTCGGCCTGTCGCCGATCCGGGCGGCCGCACAATCGACGGCGCCGATCCGCACCGTCGAGCCGCGCGCGCTCGACATCCTGCTCATGCCGGTCGCCAGCCAGGGCGGCATCCGCACGGTGACCAAGTTCGGCGTGCGGGTCGATCACCACCACTATGTCGTCGCCGCCTGCCTGCCGGGCGATCGGGTCACGGTCCGCATGGACCCGATGGATGCCGGCCGCATCCTCGCCTTCGACGCCGAGACCGGCGCCTATCGGGGCGAGGGCCTGTGCCCGGAGCTGGCCGGCCTCGCCGCCGCGACCATCCTGAAGGCGAAGCGCGAGACCCAGGCCGAGATCCTGGAGCGCCGCGGCCGCGAGGCCCGCGCCGAGATCAAGCGCCTGACCAAGGGCAGCCCCCTGATCGAACGCGCCCTCGAGGTCGCCGCCCGCGACGTGCCGAACGTCGTCGCCCTGCCGAAGCGCGAGGAGCGCCATGAGACGCCGGCGATCGCCGCCGCGCTCGATGCCTCGACGCGACCGACCTCGGCGCCCCGCGCCATGGATGCCCGAACCGCCGCCCTCCACGCCGAGCTGACCGCTGCCCCGATCGCGGTCGAGGCCGTCGACAAGGTCCGTCCCCTGCGCCGGCAGGAAACCAGCCATCAGCGCTTCCGGCGCGCCCAGGCGCTTGAGGCCCGCCGGGCCGCCGGCGAGGCGCTGTCGGAAGACGAAGCCTTCTGGCTCGGCGGCTACGCCGCCGGGCCTGAGTACCGCGCCATGCGTGCCGTCTACGAGGACGCCGGCGGGGAGCAGTTGCGGTGAGTGAACCGCCCCGGAACGCGCCCGGGGCCATCCGAACCTGAATTCTGAGGCCAGATCCTTGAACGCCCAAACGCCCACCATCCGAGGGACGGTCGCCCTCCTGAAGAATGTCGCGGCCTGCATGGTCACCATGGAGAAGCTGCGCCACCGCGGCCCCGGCCGGCCGGGGCTCGGCGTCTTCTACGGCCATTCCGGCTTCGGCAAGACGTTCAGCGCCATCTACGTGCAGAACCGCACCGGCGCCGCCCGGGTCGAGGTCGGCGACAGCTGGACCCGCAAGGTCCTGCTCGAAAAGCTCTGCTTCGAGCTGAACATCGAGCCCAAGGGCACCATCCCGCAGCTTGCCGACAAGGTGATCGAGACCCTGGTCGACGACGACCGGCCGGTGATCATCGACGAGGCCGACAAGCTCTGCGACCGCAACATGATCGAGCTGGTGCGCGAGCTTCAGGAGGCGTCCGGCGCGCCCTTCCTGCTCCTCGGCGAGGAGAAGCTGCCGTCAAAGATCGCCCAGGTCGAGCGGGTGCATAACCGGGTCCTGGTCTGGGAACCGGCACAGCCCTGCGACCTGGAGGATGCCCGCGCGCTCGCCCGCTTGGTCTCGCCGGTCGAGATTGCCGACGACCTGATCGCCCATATCGGCGCGATCTCCGGCGGCCGCGCCCGCCGCATCGTGGTCAATCTCGACCTGGTCACGGAATACAGCCGCAACACCGGTTTGAAAGCCATTTCCAAGGTCGATTACCAGGGCGAGTTCTACACGGGCGCCGCGCCCCGGCCGCGGGGGCAGTGATGTCGATCATCCTCGCCCTCAAGATCGACAAGTCCCGCCCCCTGCGGCGCGGCTCGGCCTATGTCTGGTCTGTGATCCGGGAACTCACGGCCGGTCCGAACGGGCTCGACCGCCCGGTCACGCTCCGCCAGCTCGTCCTGCGCACCGACGATGTCAGCGACAGCACCCTGCGCGGCTTCATGCGGACCTTGGCCGGCGCCGGCATCGTCGAGCCGCTGCCGGGGAAGCCGCCGCGCTGGCGCGTCCTCAAGCGCCCGACGCAGTTGCCGCCGATGACCCGCGACGGCAAGCCGGTCGCCTCGAAGACCCAGCAGATGTGGAACACCATCCGGGCGCTGTCGTCCTTCACGGCCGCCGAGGTCGCCATCGCGGCCTCGGTCGAGGACAGCGTCGTCGCGCTCCACTCCGCCAAGACCTACGTGCTGCTCCTCGCCCATGCCGGCTATCTCAAGATCGAGCGCGCCGGCGGCCCGAACGTCCCGGCGGTCTACCGGCTGAAGCCGAGCATGAATTCCGGCCCGCTGCCGCCGAGGGTGTTGCGCACCAAGCTGGTCTTCGACCCCAACCGCAACGAGATCGTCGGGCCGGCCGAGGCCGAGGAGGTCTCATGCTGAGGGGACCCCGCAGCGGCACGCTGACCGTCGACTATGTCGAGAAGGCCCGGGCCGCGTGGGGCGACCTACCGGACTGGGTCCTGGCCCTCGCCGAGGAGGCGACCCGCGCCGGCGCGGCCGGGACCGCCAAGCGGCTGCAATACAGCCCCTCGGTGGTCAGCCAGGTGCTCGCCCGCAAATACGGCGTCCACGGCAAGGGCGGCGATCTCGACAGCTTCGAGGCCGTCGTCCGTGGCGCCTTGATGGGCTCCACGGTCGAGTGCCCGGTGCTCGGCGAGATCGGCCGCGACCAGTGCCGGCGCGAGCAGAGCCGCCCCTTCACAGCCTCCAACTCCACCCGGGCGCGGCTGCGTCGCGCCTGCAAGACCTGCTCTCATCGTGAGGTGAAATCATGAGCGCACGCCCCGCTCCCACCGTCTCCGGCGCCGGCCGTCCGGTCGTCGCCACCGTCTCGATCGACGGCCGCCCCTGGCGCGGCCGCGGCAACCTGGTCGACGGCGCCTCGCCCGTCGTCGTCCTGACCCTCGAGCCCCTGCCGGCCGCGCCGCTGTTCTCGCGCCAGGCCGAGGATGCGGAGGTGATCCATGACATTCGCCGCTGAAACCCTGCTCGCCGATCTGGCGTCCGAGTTCGGCCGCGCGGTCGCCGAGAGCCGGCCGGTCGCGATCGAAAGCCATCTCTACGGGTTGATCTCGCTCGCCTTGACCGGGATCGCCGTCGAGCTGGGCCGGCTGCGCGCCGATCGCGACCGGGCCACCGCCGCCTATGCCGCGGCCGTCGAGGAGTGCAACAGGGCGGTCGTGACCTGCAACGAGGCCCTGGCCGTCGCGCGCCAGGTGGTCGCGGTGCAGGAGTGTGCCGCCGCCTCGGTGACACTGCCGGCCGGGGTGGTGCGCCTGCGTGCGCCCCAGGCTCGCGTCGTGCCGATCCGCGTCCCCGAGGGAGGGCAGCCGGCATGACCGTCACCGTCGCCACCATCGTCGAATGCGTCTCGGAGGTGACCGGCATCTCCGTCGCCGACATCCTCTCGCACAGCACCGCGCGCGAGATGGTCCGCGCCCGGCATGTCGCCTTCTGGATCGCCCGGCAACGGACGAACTATAGCCTGCCGCGCATCGGTCGCTCGCTCGGCGGCCGCGACCACTCGACGGTGCTGAATGCCGTCGCGCGGATCGACCAGGCCCTGGCGGATCCGGCCGAGCGCGAGACGCGCGCGATCGTCGAGGCCGCGGAAGCCGCCCTGGAGATCGTTACGGCCGTGCTCGCCACCGGCATCGTGCCGCCGCCGCCCGCCGACATCGATCCGGTCGCCGTCGCCGGCCGGGCGCTCGCCTCGCCCCGGGCCGCGATCCGCCTGACGCTGCCCGAGGTCCAGGCGCTCGCCCGCACGGTCCTGGTCCGCGAGACCGAGCGGCCGGAGCCGGAGCCGCGCATCGTCGAGCGTCGGATCGAGATCCCCGTCCGGCCGCCCGTTGTCGCCGCCGCCATGCGCAACCTGCGCTCCGCCCGCGACGCCTGGCACCGCGACCAGGGCGGCCGCTACGAGCGCCCGGCCCGCGAGCAGCTCGAAAGCGCCCTCGACCAGCTGGATGCCGCCTGGCGCGCGGCGATCCTCGAACCGCCCCCCCACAACCTGCCCGAGGTGAAGCATGGCTAAAAGGACGAAGACGCTCGGCATCAATCTGCCGGTGCCGCAGAACCGGGAAGAGGCCGCCGCGACCCTGCGCGAGATCGGCGAGATCAATCGCAAGGTCGCGCGCCTGGAGGCGACGCTCAACGATCGGCTATCCAAGCTCAAGGAGGCGGCCGAGACCGAGGCGCAGCCGCTGCGCGACGCGGTCGAGGCGAAGCTCAACGGCCTGAAGGTCTGGGCGGA
>NZ_JAHHZF010000015.1 GCF_018729455.1 Prosthecodimorpha staleyi
GACGATCTGGATGCCGTTGCGGAGCGAGTAGGCCCCGGATCGGCGGCCCTTCGGGCCTTGTCCGGGGATGCGGCCGGAAGATCTGGGACCGACCGCCCCCCGGCTACCCGGCGGTGACGGCGAGTTTGGCGAGGTCGACATTGGCGCCGCAGACCAGGACGCCGACGCGCTCACCGGAGGCCGGGCGATAGGCGCCGGAGACGATCGCGGAGAGCGCCGCCGCCCCGCCCGGTTCCGCGGCGATGCCGAGCCGGCGCCACAGCCGGCGCTGCGTCTCCTCGATGGCGTTGTCGCCGACCAGCACGGCGTCGGCGACATGCTCGCGCGCGATCATGTGCACGATCTCACCGACCCGGCGTGCGCCTAGGCTGTCAGCGGCGATGGAATCGACCGGCACGTCGACGGGAGCACCGGCTTCCAGGGCGGCATGGAGGGCGCGCGACCCCTGCGGTTCGACCGCCACCACCTTGACGCGCCCGCCGTACCAGAGCGCGATGCCGGCGACGAGGCCACCGCCGCCAGCCGCGACCAGCACGGTGTCGAGATCCGGCATGTCGCGCTCCCATTCGAGACCGACCGTGCCCTGTCCGGCGACCGTGAACGGGCTGTCGAAGGGATGCACCATCAGCGCGCCGCTCTCCGCCGCATAGGCCTCCGACAGCACCTGCGCGTCGGCATAGCGCTCACCCTCGATGACCACGTCGGCGCCGTAGTCGCGGATGCGGGCGACCTTCACGGGGCTGGAGATGACCGGCACGAAGATGCGCGCCTTCACGCCCAGGCAGGCCGCCGCATAGGCGACTGCGGCGCCGTGATTGCCGCCCGAGGCGGCGGTCACGCCGGAGGCCGGAATCGTGCGCGCCAGCAGATTGTTGAACGCGCCGCGCGGCTTGAACGAGCCGGCATGCTGGAGCAGTTCGAGCTTCAGGTGGATCGGCTCGGCGACCCCGAAGGCAGCGCCTTCGACGGTCATCACGGGCGTGTGGCGGACATGCGGTGCGATGCGCCGATAGGCGGTCTCGATCGCGGCGGCATTCAGAACTTCGGCCATGAGGTCTCCCCACTGTGCCGACGGTCCTACAGGAGTGCGCCGTGCGCGCCAAGACTCAGCAGGGTTTCACAGAAACAGCCCCCCGACTTTGGGATAAAAACTCTGCTGAAACAAAAGGATCGAAGCCGGCAGGCGCGGGCCTGCCGACGCAGGCCTGCCCATCCGCCGCAGGACCGTCATCCCGACGGCTGACTTGTCGCCCCGGCGGCGGCACGGTATGGCGTTGCTGCGCCGCAACAGGGGACGGGCTCAGATGGGCGAAGCCATGCCGGCCATGCGCACCGTGACCGAACGCTACGAGCATCTCGTGGCGACCGGCGCGATCGGCCGCGATCCGGCCCAGGTCGACCTCGTCAACCGGCTCGACCGTCTGGCCGACGAACTCGGCACCGCGGCCCCGGCCTCCAAGGGCTCGGCGCTCGGCTGGATCTTCGGCCGCCGGATGCAGGCGAACCAGAAATCGGTGCGCGGGCTCTATGTCTGGGGCAAGGTCGGCCGCGGCAAGACCATGCTGATGGACCTGTTCTTCGAGCGCGCCCAGGTCAGCCGCAAGCGCCGGGCGCATTTCCACGCCTTCATGAGCGAGGTCCAGGACCGCATCCATGCCGCCCGGCAGGCGATCCTGAAGGGCGAGATCAAGGGCGACGACCCGATCGCCCCGGTCGCCGCCGACATCGCCAAGGAGGCGCGGCTGCTGTGCTTCGACGAGTTCGTCGTCACCGACATCGCCGATGCCATGATCCTCGGCCGTCTCTTCGCCCGGCTCTGGGAGGCCGGCACCTGCGTGGTGGCGACCTCCAATGTCGAGCCCGACCGGCTCTATTGGGAGGGGCTGAACCGGCCGCTGTTCCTGCCCTTCATCGACCTCCTGAAGGCCAACATGACTGTGCTGGAGCTCGACAGCCGCACCGATTTCCGCTCCGAGAAGGAGGATATCGGCCGGGTCTATTTCGCGCCGCTCGGGCCGGAGGCGGTCCAGGCGATCGATGCGATCTGGAACCGGCTGACCGGCGGCGCGGTCGGCGAGATGGCCTCGATCGATTTCCGCGGGCGCAAGATCGCCATCCCGCGCGCAGTCGGCGGCATCGCCCGCTTCTCCTTCGCGGATCTTTGCGAGCGCCCGCTCGCCGCCGCCGACTATCTGAAGATCGCCGGGCAGTACCATACCGTGATGCTCGAGGGCGTGCCCCTGCTCGGGCCGGAGAAGCGCAACGAGGCCAAGCGCTTCATTCATCTGGTCGACGCACTTTACGACAACCATATCCGTCTGGTCCTGACCGCCGCGGCCGAGCCTCAGGGGCTCTATCGCGGCGGCGAGGGAACCGAAGCCTTCGAGTTCCGGCGCACGGTTTCGCGGCTCATGGAGATGAGGTCGGCCGAATATCTTGCGCTGCCGCAAAATCCGTCTCAGTCGTCGCGATGAACTTGCCCAAACTATTGGCATGCCAGTCCTTTTACGGACATGCTGCACGGCCGCATCATTCGTTCGTTCGACTTGCACCCCGGTGCGGTTCGGAGTATTGCGACCCGCGGACAGGATGTCGCAGCCACCACCCCTCGACGCAAAGGATAGTCGCATGGCGCGTAACAAGATCGCCCTGATCGGCGCAGGCCAGATCGGCGGAACGCTCGCTCATCTTGCCGGCCTGAAGGAGCTCGGCGACATCGTTCTGTTCGACATCGTCGACGGCGTGCCGCAGGGCAAGGCGCTCGACCTGGCAGAATCCTCGCCGGTCGAGGGCTTCGACGCCAAGCTGGCCGGTGCCTCCTCCTACGAAGCGATCGCCGGGGCCGACGTGGTGATCGTCACCGCCGGCGTGCCGCGCAAGCCCGGCATGAGCCGCGACGACCTGCTCGGCATCAACCTCAAGGTCATGGAAGCGGTCGGCGCCGGCATCAAGCAGCATGCCCCCGACGCCTTCGTGATCTGCATCACCAACCCGCTCGACGCGATGGTCTGGGCGCTGCAGAAGTTCTCGGGCCTGCCGGCCAGCAAGGTCGTCGGCATGGCCGGCGTGCTAGACTCGGCCCGCTTCCGCTACTTCCTCGCCGAGGCGCTCGGCGTGTCGGTGCGCGATGTCCACGCCATGACGCTCGGCGGCCACGGCGACGACATGGTGCCGCTGGTCCGTCATTCGACCGTCGGCGGCGTGCCGCTGCCCGACCTGGTCACGATGGGCTGGCTGACCCAGGAAAAGCTCGACGCGATCGTGGAACGCACCCGCAAGGGCGGCGGCGAGATCGTCGCGCTGCTGAAGACCGGCTCGGCCTTCTACGCCCCGGCCAGCTCCGCCATCGCGATGGCCGAGAGCTACCTCAAGGACCAGAAGCGCATCCTGCCCTGCGCCGCCTATCTGACCGGCCAGTATGGCGTCGACAGCACCTATGTCGGCGTGCCCTGCCTGATCGGCGCCAACGGCGTCGAGAAGATCGTCGAGGTCGCCTTCAACGACGCCGAGAAGGCGATGTTCGCCAAGTCGCTCGCCTCGGTGAACGGCCTGATCGAAGCCTGCAAGCAGATCCAGCCGGCGCTCGCCTGATCGGGCCCGGCCGCAAGGCCGATCCGGCGGCGGCTCTCCTGCCGCCGGGTAGCCAGACCCGTTTCTTCCCGCAGCATCCTTTCGACCCTTCGCGCCGATGCCATGACATCGGCCGACCCGACGAGGCCAGGGACCCATGAATATCCACGAGTATCAAGCCAAGGCGGTCCTCAAGGACTACGGGGTTCCGGTTTCGGCCGGCGTTCCCGCCTTCACGGTCGACGAGGCCGTGGCGGGCGCGAAGGCGCTGCCGGGTCCGCTCTATGTCGTCAAGAGCCAGATCCACGCCGGCGGCCGCGGCAAGGGTAAGTTCAAGGAACTGCCCGCCGACGCCAAGGGCGGTGTCCGGCTCGCCAAGTCGGTCGAGGAGGTCGCGGCCCACGCCAAGGACATGCTCGGCAACACGCTGGTGACCCTGCAGACCGGCGCCGCCGGCAAGGTCGTCAACCGCCTCTATATCGAGGACGGCTCCGATATCGCCCGCGAGCTCTATCTGTCGATCCTGGTCGACCGCGCGACCGGCAAGGTCGCCTTCGTGGTCTCCACCGAGGGCGGCATGGACATCGAGGCGGTCGCCCACGACACGCCCGAGAAGATCCACACCTTCCGGGTCGACCCCGCCGCCGGCTACCAGCCCTATGTCGGCCGCAACGTCGCCTATGCGCTGAAGCTCGAAGGCGCGCAGATCAAGCAGTGCGTCAAGCTGGTCGGCGATCTCTACCGGGCCTTCGTCGAGAAGGACATGAGCCTGCTCGAGATCAACCCGCTGATCGTCACCAAGGACGGCAACCTGCGCGTCCTCGACGCCAAGGTGAACTTCGATTCCAACGCCCTCTTCCGGCATCCCGAGATCGTCGCCCTGCGCGACGAGACCGAAGAGGACCCGAAGGAGATCGAGGCGTCCAAGTACGACCTGTCCTATATCGCCCTCGATGGCACGATCGGCTGCATGGTCAACGGCGCCGGCCTCGCCATGGCGACGCTCGACATCATCCAGCTCTATGGCGAGAGCCCGGCCAACTTCCTCGACGTGGGCGGCGGTGCCTCGGAGGAGAAGGTCACCGCGGCCTTCAAGATCATCACCGCCGACCCGCAGGTGAAGGGCATCCTGGTCAACATCTTCGGCGGCATCATGAAGTGCGACATCATCGCGCGCGGCGTGCTGGCGGCGGTGAAGGCGGTCGGCCTGCAGGTTCCGCTGGTGGTGCGCCTTGAAGGCACCAATGTCGAACTCGGCAAGCAGATCATCCGCGAATCCGGTCTCAACGTGATCGCCGCCGACGACCTCGACGACGCCGCGCAGAAGATCGTCGCGGCGGTGAAGGGCTGAACATGCTCGCGCGGGAGGCGCTCGCCGCCTCCCAGCACGGCCGCCGCCTGAAGGCGGATAGCCCATTTACCTTCGTATTCCTTCCTGACAGCTGGCGGGTTCGCCTGGAGCTTCGAAGCCATGTCCGTACTGGTCAACAAGAACACCAAGGTCATCACCCAAGGCTTCACGGGAGCCCAGGGGACCTTCCATAGCGAGCAGGCGATCGCCTACGGCACCAAGGTGGTCGGCGGCGTGACCCCGGGCAAGGGCGGCTCGACCCATATCGGCCTGCCGGTCTACGACACGGTCGGCGAGGCCAAGGCCGCCACCGGCGCCACCGCCTCGGCCATCTACGTGCCGCCGCCCTTCGCGGCCGACGCGATCCTGGAGGCGATCGACGCCGAGATCGAGCTGATCGTATGCATCACCGAGGGCATCCCGGTGCTCGACATGGTGCGCGTCGGCAAGGCACTGAAGGGCTCGCGCTCGCGCCTGATCGGGCCGAACTGCCCCGGCGTGCTGACGCCCAACGAGTGCAAGATCGGCATCATGCCGGGCCACATCTTCCAGAAGGGCTCGGTCGGCATCGTCTCGCGCTCCGGCACGCTGACCTATGAGGCCGTCAAGCAGACGACCGATGTCGGCCTCGGCCAGACGACGGCGGTCGGCATCGGCGGCGACCCAGTCAAGGGCACCGAGTTCATCGACGTGCTCGACATGTTCCTGAACGATCCCGAGACCCAGTCGATCATCATGATCGGCGAGATCGGCGGCTCGGCCGAGGAAGAGGCGGCGGAGTTCATCGCCGGCCATGCCGTCAAGAAGCCGATGGTCGGCTTCATCGCCGGCGTCGCGGCCCCTCCCGGTCGTCGCATGGGTCATGCCGGCGCGATCATCTCGGGCGGCAAGGGCGGCGCCAACGACAAGATCAAGGCCATGGAGGCCGCCGGCATCCGCGTGTCACCGTCGCCGGCCAAGCTCGGCCAGACGCTCGCGGCGGTCCTCGCCGGCAAGTGAGACGACGACGCCTCGCGGCACCGTGAGGCGGACCTCGCGGCACCGTGAGGCGCAATCCGGGCTTCGGCCCACTAGATAAGGGGATGACGGCCGTCGGAGCCGAAATTTCGACGGCCGGTCCGAAGAGGCCGCGGCGGCCAGCCGCGCCCGGCAAGCCAAGAGAGGCGGAGCCGAGGGCTCCGGGACGGATATGGGTGAACCGGCCAATTCCGCGCTCCAGTTCCTGTCGGGCGGCAATGCCGCCTATATCGAGGAGCTGCACGCCCGCTACGAACAGGATCCGGCCTCCGTCGATGCCGGCTGGCGCGACTTCTTCGAAGAGGTCAAGGACGAGAAGCAGACCGTCCTGAAGAACGCGCGCGGCGCCAGCTGGGAGCGCAGCGACTGGCCGCGGCCGGCCAACGGCGAACTGGTCTCCGCGCTCGACAGCGACTGGGGCTGGCTGGAAAAGCAGGCCGGCGACAAGATCAAGGCGAAGGCCAAGGGCACCGAGATCACGCAGGAGCAGTTGCAGGCTGCTGCGCGCGACTCCGTCCGCGCCATCATGATGATCCGCGCCTACCGCATGCGCGGCCACCTGCATGCCGATCTCGACCCGCTCGGCCTCGCCCCCGAGAAGGACCACGAGGAGTTGCATCCGGCCAGCTACGGCTTCACCGAGCGCGACCTCGATCGCAAGATCTTCATCGACAACGTGCTCGGCCTCGAATTCGCGACCGTGCGCGAGATGATCGCGATCCTGCGCCGCACCTACTGCCAGACGCTCGGCGTCGAGTTCATGCACATCTCCGATCCGGCCGAGAAGAGCTGGATCCAGGCGCGCATCGAGGGGCCGGACAAGCAGATCGCCTTCACCCGCGAGGGCAAGCGCGCCATCCTGCGCAAGCTGATCGAGGCCGAGGGCTTCGAGAAGTTCATCGACGTGAAGTATACCGGCACCAAGCGCTTCGGCCTCGACGGCGGCGAGGCGCTCGTGCCGGCGCTCGAACAGATCATCAAGCGCGGCGGCAATCTCGGCGTCAGCGAGATCGTGCTCGGCATGGCCCATCGCGGCCGGCTCAACGTGCTCGCCCAGGTGATGGGCAAGCCGCACCGGATCATCTTCCACGAGTTCAAGGGCGGTTCGGCCGCTCCCGACGAGGTCGAAGGCTCCGGCGACGTCAAGTACCATCTTGGCGCGTCCTCGGACCGCGAGTTCGACAACAACCGGGTCCACCTGTCGCTGACCGCCAACCCGTCGCACCTTGAGATCGTCGATCCGGTCGTGCTCGGCAAGGCGCGCGCCAAGCAGGACCAGCTCGCCGACAAGCCGCGCAGCGAGGTCGTGCCGCTCGAGCAGCGCGCCCGCGTGCTGCCGCTCCTGATCCATGGCGACGCCGCCTTCGCCGGCCAGGGTGTGGTCGCCGAATGTCTCGGCCTGTCCGGCCTGCGCGGCCACCGCACCGCCGGCTCGATCCATTTCATCATCAACAACCAGATCGGCTTCACCACCAATCCGCGCTTCTCGCGCTCCTCGCCCTACCCGTCCGACGTGGCGAAGATGATCGAGGCGCCGATCTTCCACGTGAACGGCGACGATCCGGAAGCGGTGACCTTCGCCGCCAAGGTGGCGACCGAGTTCCGGCAGAAGTTCCACAAGCCGGTCGTGATCGACATGATCTGCTACCGGCGCTTCGGCCATAACGAAGGCGACGAGCCCGGCTTCACCCAGCCGATCATGTACCGGAAGATCCGCAACCATCCGACCTCGGTGCAGATCTATTCCGAGAAGCTGGTCGCCGAGGGCGTGGTCACGCGCGGCGAGGTCGAGGAGTGGATCGCCGACTGGCGCAAGCACCTCAACAACGAGCACGAGGCCGGCCAGAGCTACAAGCCCAACAAGGCGGACTGGCTCGACGGCCGCTGGGCGGGCCTGAAGTCGGCCGGCGGCGATCCGGACGAGGCGCGCCGCGGCAAGACCGGCCTGCCCACCGACAAGCTGAAGTCGCTCGGCCTCAAGCTGACCGAGGTGCCGAAGGGCTTCAACGTCCACAAGACGATCGGCCGCTTCCTCGACAACCGCCGCACCATGATGGAGACCGGCGAGGGTATCGACTGGGCGACCGCCGAGGCGCTGGCCTTTGCGACCCTGATCGACGAGGGCCATCCGATCCGCCTGTCCGGGCAGGATTGCGAGCGCGGCACCTTCAGCCAGCGTCACACGGTGCTCTACGATCAGGAGACCGAGGCCCGCTACATCCCGCTCAACAACCTGGCGCCGGGCCAGGCCCGCTACGAGGTCATCAACTCGATGCTCTCGGAAGAGGCCGTGCTCGGCTTCGAATACGGCTACACCCTGGCCGAGCCCGACGCGCTGACCCTATGGGAAGCCCAGTTCGGCGACTTCGCCAACGGTGCCCAGGTCGTGTTCGACCAGTTCCTGTCCTCCGGCGAGCGCAAGTGGCTGCGCATGTCGGGCCTCGTCTGCCTGCTGCCGCACGGCTACGAAGGCCAGGGGCCGGAGCATTCCTCCGCCCGCCTGGAGCGCTTCCTGCAGATGTGCGCGGAAGACAACATGCAGGTGGTCTACGCCTCGACGCCGGCCAACTACTTCCACGTCCTGCGCCGGCAGCTGCATCGCGAGTTCCGCAAGCCGCTCATCCTGATGACGCCGAAGTCGCTGCTGCGTCACAAGAAGTGCGTCTCCAAGCTGTCCGATCTGGCCGACGGTTCGTCGTTCCACCGGGTGCTGTTCGACCACGCCGAGACCAACCCGGAACTGACCGCGACCCGGCTGAAGCCCGATCAGCAGATCCGGCGCGTCGTGCTCTGCACCGGCAAGGTCTATTACGACCTGCTCGAGGAGCGCGAGAAGCGCGGCATCGACGACATCTACCTGATGCGCGTCGAGCAGCTCTATCCGGTACCGCTCAAGGCGCTGGTCAAGGAGTTGACCCGCTTCCGTCATGCCGAAATCGTGTGGTGCCAGGAAGAACCCAAGAACATGGGTTCTTGGTTCTTCATCGAGCCCTATCTCGAATGGATCCTGGCCCAGATCGACGCCAAGACCCGGCGGCCGCGCTATACCGGCCGCGCCGCCTCGGCCGCCACGGCGACCGGCCTGATGTCCAAGCACGTCGCGCAGCTGCAGGCGTTCATGAACGACGCCCTCGGCGATTGATCCTCCTCCAGCGTCGGGCGACCCCGGGTCGCCCGATGACCCAAGAAGGCAAGAGACCCTCACCATGGCCACCGAAATCAAGGTTCCGACGCTCGGGGAATCCGTCACCGAGGCCACCGTCGCCAAGTGGTTCAAGAAGCCCGGCGAGGCCGTGAAGGCGGACGAGCCGCTGGTCGAGCTGGAGACCGACAAGGTCACGGTCGAGGTTCCCGCCCCGGCCGCCGGCGTGCTCGAATCGATCGTCGCCAAGGAAGGCGAGACGGTCGGCGTCGCCGCGCTGCTCGGCACCATCGCGGCCGGCGCCGCCGCCACCGCATCGGCCCCCGCCGCCGCGCCGGCCCCTGCCCCGGCGGCTGCCGCCCCGGCACCCGTGGCCACCGCGGCCGCTCCGGCCGGCGGGATGCCGCCCGCGCCGTCGGCCGCCAAGATGATGGCCGAGACCGGCGTCAGCGTCGCGGAAGGCTCCGGCAAGCGCGGCCAGGTCCTCAAGGAGGACGTGATCGCCGCCGCCACGGCCCCCAAGCCGGCGCCCGCCCCGGTCGCCGTGGCCCCGGCCGCCCCGCCGGCGCCGCGCCCGACCCCGCAGGCCGACGATTCGGTGCGCGAAGAGCGCGTCAAGATGACCAAGCTGCGCCAGACCATCGCGCGCCGCCTGAAGGACGCCCAGAATACCGCCGCCATGCTGACGACGTTCAACGACGTCGACATGTCGGCCCTGATGGCCATCCGCAATCAGTACAAGGACCTGTTCGAGAAGAAGCACGGCGTGCGCGTCGGCTTCATGGGCTTCTTCGTCAAGGCCTGCGTGGCCGCACTGAAGGAGATCCCGGCCGTCAACGGCGAGATCGACGGACAGGACATCATTTACAAGAACTACTACCACATCGGCGTGGCGGTCGGCTCCGACAAGGGCCTCGTCGTTCCGGTCGTGCGCGATGCCGACCGGCTGTCGATCGCCGGCGTCGAGAAGACGATCGGCGAGTTCGGCCGCCGCGCCCGCGACGGCCAGCTCAAGATCGACGAGATGATGGGTGGCACCTTCACCATCTCCAACGGCGGCGTCTACGGCTCGCTGATGTCGACCCCGATCCTGAACGCGCCGCAGTCGGCGATCCTCGGCATGCATCGCATCGAGGACCGTCCGGTGGTGCGCAACGGCCAGATCGTCATCCGCCCGATGATGTATCTCGCCCTCTCCTACGACCACCGCATCATCGACGGCAAGGAAGCCGTCACCTTCCTGGTGCGCGTCAAGGAGATGATCGAGGACCCGCAGCGCCTGGTCATGGACATCTGACGCCACGCACGGGCGCGGTCGGAGCAGCCCTGCGCTCCGCCGGGCTTGCGCCGTGACAAAGCTTGTGGCGGCATCCTGTCCGGTCGGGCCGGATGCCGTTTGCGTTCCGGCCCGTCGCGTGCCGGCGGCGGGGATTTCCCGATCCGACGCGCAGCACCGTCATGTCGCCCGCCAGGAGATCCGCCCGATGCGCCTTCGTCCCCTGTTCCTGGTCGGCCTGGTGCTGGTCATGACCGGGTCCGGCGTCGCCGCGGCGGCCGGGTCGCTCGCATGGCGCGGCCATATCCCGGCCGACACCGGCCTGATCGCCTTCGGCCTGGCGGCGACGGCGCTCACGGCAGGCATCCATTTCGTCATCAAGGC
Organism: Prosthecodimorpha staleyi; assembly: GCF_018729455.1. Taxonomy (NCBI): domain Bacteria; kingdom Pseudomonadati; phylum Pseudomonadota; class Alphaproteobacteria; order Hyphomicrobiales; family Ancalomicrobiaceae; genus Prosthecodimorpha; species Prosthecodimorpha staleyi. Next base: position 10,741 of record NZ_JAHHZF010000015.1, read on the forward strand.
CATCGTGCCCAAGAAACGCCGCGACGCGGCCCAGGGATCGGAGACCAGACCATGAGCAAGGGCGTCCTCATCGTCACCGGCGGCAGCCGCGGCATCGGCCGCGCCACCGTGCTGCTCGCCGCCGCGCGCGGCTACGATGTCGTGTTCTCCTATGTCAGCGACGAGGGCGCAGCCCGCTCGCTGGTCGCGGCCGTCGAGGCGGCCGGCGGCAAGGCCGTCGCAGTGAAGAGCGACATCGGCTCGGAGGCCGACACGCTCGCCCTGTTCGCGGAAGCCGATCGGCACGGCACCCTGGTCGGCCTCGTCAACAATGCCGGCGTGGTCGACCTGCCGGCGCGCGTGGAGGAGATCAGCGTCGAGCGTCTGGAGCGGATGCTGCGGATCAACGTGATCGGCTCGATCGTCGCCGCGCGCGAGGCGCTGAAGCGCATGTCGACCCGCCATGGCGGCAAGGGCGGGGCGATCGTCAACCTGAGCTCGGCCGCCGCCACGCTCGGCTCGCCCGGCCAGTATGTCCACTATGCCGCCGCCAAGGGCGCCATCGACGTGTTCACCCTCGGCCTCGGCCGCGAGGTGGCCGCGGAGGGCGTGCGCGTCAACGCCATCCGGCCCGGCCTGATAGACACCGACATCCACGCCTCCGGCGGCATCCCAGACCGGGTCGCACAGCTGCGCGAGTCCATCCCGATGAAGCGCGAAGGCACCGCCGAGGAATGCGCCAACGCCATCCTATGGCTGATCTCGGACGAGAGCAGCTACACCACCGCCTCGGTGGTCACGGTCTCGGGCGGACGCTGAGCCGCTGCGGCCGGCAGGATCCCCGAAACGGTCGGCACCTATACCAAAGCCGAGTGCGTCCGGGGCCATTCCTGCGCTATAAGGCCGCAACCCCATCGCGGTCCGGCACCGGCCGGGCCGGCATCATCGGCTGAACCGGTCGGCACGGTCGACCGGTCCGGCCGGCAGCCAGGAAAGCACCGAACGCCATGTTGTACGATCTCGTCGTCATCGGAACCGGCCCCGGCGGCTATGTCTGCGCCATCCGCGCCGCACAGCTCGGCATGAAGGTGGCGGTGGTCGAGAAGCGCAAGACCCATGGCGGCACCTGCCTGAATGTCGGCTGCATCCCGTCCAAGGCGCTGCTGCACGCCTCCGAACTGTTCGACGAGGCCCGCCACGGCTTCGCCGCCCTCGGCATCAAGGCGACCGCCGAACTCGACCTGCCGACCATGATGAAGCACCGCGCCGACACCGTGACGTCGAACGTCACCGGCATCGACTTCCTCATGAAGAAGAACAAGATCACGCCGATCCACGGCACCGGCCGCATCCTGTCGCCCGCCCAGGTCGAGGTGACCGCGGCCGACGGCGCCGTGCAGGTGATCGACACCAAGGCGATCGTGATCGCCACGGGCTCGGATGTGGCCCGGCTGCCGGGCATCGAGATCGACGAGCGCCAGGTGGTGTCCTCGACCGGCGCGCTCGAACTCGACGCCGTTCCGGCGCGGCTGATCGTGGTCGGCGCGGGCGTGATCGGGCTCGAACTCGGCTCGGTCTGGCGCCGACTGGGGTCCAAGGTGACGGTGGTCGAGTATCTCGACCGCATCCTGCCCGGCATGGACACGGAGGTCGCCAAGGCCTTCCAGCGCATCCTGGAGAAGCAGGGCTTCGCCTTCAAGCTCGGCACCAAGGTGACCGGCATCGCGAAGACCGAAGCCGGCCTGACGGCGACGGTCGAGCCGGCCGCTGGCGGCGCCGCGGAGACGATCGAGGCCGACGTGGTGCTGGTCGCCATCGGCCGCGTGCCGTTCACCGCCGGGCTCGGCCTCGACGAGGTCGGCGTCGCCAAGGACCCGCGCGGCCGCGTGGTGATCGACGACCATTTCCGCACCAACGTTCCGGGCATCTACGCCATCGGCGACGTGGTGCGCGGGCCGATGCTGGCCCACAAGGCCGAGGACGAGGGCGTCGCGCTGGCCGAGATGCTCGCCGGCCAGGCCGGCCACGTGAACTACGACGTGATCCCGGGCGTGGTCTACACCATGCCGGAGGTGGCGACCGTCGGTAAGTCCGAAGAGGACCTGAAGGCCGCCGGCATCGCCTACCGGGTCGGCAAGTTCCCCTTCACCGCCAACGGCCGCGCCAAGGCCAACCGCCAGACCGACGGCTTCGTGAAGATCCTCGCCGACGCCGCGACCGACCGCGTCCTCGGCGTCCACATCCTCGGCGCCGGCGCCGGCGAGATTATCCACGAGGCCGCCGTGCTGATGGAGTTCGGCGGCTCCGCCGAAGACCTCGCCCGCACCTGCCACGCCCACCCGACCATGTCGGAAGCCGTCAAGGAGGCCGCCATGGCGGTCGACAAGCGCGCCATCCACATGTGACCGGCTCCCCGAACGCCTGCCGATCCACCCCCTTCATCCGCCCTTCGGGCACCTTCTCCCCCCTTCAGGGGGCGAAGGGGAAGGAGCCGCGGGCGCGGCGACTTGCGCGGCTTTCCTCGATCTCTCAACCCGTTGTCCCCTTCTCCCCTCAAGGGGGGAGAAGGTGGCCGAAGGCCGGATGAGGGGGTCGATGCCGCGGAAACGCGAAAAATTTCCGGCCCTCACTTCTGCCGTTTCAGGCGGTAGGTGACCCGGCGGGGTTCGAGGGGCACGGTGCGGAATCGGGTGGTGACGGTCATGCGCAGGCTGCCGCGTTCGGGAGCCTCGACCAGGATGCGGCGTTCGACGCGTTCCTCGTCGATCACGGCGGCGAGGGTCGGCGTGCCGCCTTCGCCGGCTTCGCCCCATTGGCCGGAAACCGGCCGCCAGACGCATTCGTAGTGCAGGCAGCGAACCGTCAGGGCGATCTGCACCTTCGGCCCCTCGCCGCGCGGAACGGGGCGGCGGCAGTCGACGCGGATTTCGGCCGCGATCACGTCGCTGCCCTCAACGGCCTCGCTGTTCAGCCAGGACCCGGCATAGCCCCATTCGTCGCAGGCCGGCCCGGCCGCCCATGACGGGATCGCGCCGCCGGAACCGGCCAGCACGAACGCGGCGGTCCAGAGCGCGACGACGTTCGTCGCAGGCCTCGTCATCGGTCTCTCCCGCTCTCGCCGGACCCGCACCGGACAAACGTCCGGGTCGTTCCGAAAGCATGGCGGGGAGACTGGAGCGAGGCTGGTGAACCGGGCCGGAAACGCCCGTTCAGCCGGCATTCATCCGGTGTGCGCGGTTCAGCGGACGGCGGTGACCTTGTAGCCCGCTTCGCGCAGCAGGCGGACCAGGCCCTTCTCGCCGATCAGATGCAGCGCACCGACCGCCAGGAAGGCGCCGCCCTGGTCGATCAGCGGCCTTGCCGCCTCCAGCATCTTGGCGTTGCGGCGGAAGGAGGCGTTCTCCATCACGCTCGCCGCGGTCTTGTCGGCGCCGGTGCGCGCGAAGATGTCGATCGAGAAGGCCCAGAGCAGGTCGATGCGACCGGCCGCATAGAAGCGCACCGACGTCTCCTGATAGTCGACCGATCGGGCGTCGATCGACAGGATCGACTTCAACAGGGCGATTTGCTCGGCCTCGCTCATCTGGTCGATGGACGAGAACTGGTCCTTGACCGTTTCGAGGTCGAGCACGGGGACTTTGCGCGCCCGTCCGGCCTTGCCGATCGCGATGTCCAGCATGTCCTGGCCCGCCTGCCAGCGCTTCAACTCGCACGGCGGGTAGAGCAGCGCTCCGAACACCACGACCCAGGGCTTCCAGCCGGCCACGGCCCAGCCCGGCAGCCCGCGCGCCTCGAAGGCCTTGGCGGTCGCCGCCCAGGTCTCCGGCCCGAGCACGCCCGGCAGGCTGCGTCCGTCGGTGAAAAGCATCGAATCGATCCCTTCCGCATAGGCGGTGCCGGCGGATTTCGGATCGAGCACCGAGGTATTCTCCAGGGCCACCACCCGCGCCCCGTCGAGCGCCTTGCGGACGGCCGGCTTCAGATCGGTCACGCGCGGATCGGACAGGTGGATCGTGCCGAGCAGCCAGGACGGCGTCTTGGAGGCCTTGCCTTCGATCTTCCAGAAGACCGCATCGCCGTTCTCGATCCCGGCCGCCCGGGCCTCGATCGCCCGCCAGCGCTCCGGTTCGTCCGCGGCGATGGCGGGGCGCAGATCGGTGCCGGCACAGACCGGCGTCTCGGCCCGGGCCGATGTGCCACCGAAGGCCAGCAGGGCCGCGAAGACGACGGGGAACAGGCGGACGGCATTCTGGGACATGTCGAACCTCAGGCGCGCGGATGCGTGCGGCGGTAGACCTCGATCAGGCGGGTCGCATCGACACCGGTATAGACCTGCGTGGTCGAAAGCGAGGCGTGACCGAGCAGTTCCTGGATCGAGCGGAGATCGGCGCCGGCGGACAGCAGATGGGTCGCGAAGGAATGGCGCAGAGCATGCGGGGTCGCGCTGTCGGGCAGGCCGAGCGCACCGCGCAGCCGCTCGATGGCCAGTTGCACGATGCGGGGCGACAGGGGACCGCCGCGCACCCCGACGAAGAGCGGCCCGTCCGGCGGCAGGGCGTAGGGGCAGAGCCGGAGATAGTCGGCGAGGCCGGCCCGGATCGCCGGCAGGATCGGCACGATCCGCGTCTTGCCGCCCTTGCCGGTGACGCGCAGCACGTCGGCGGCGAGCGGCGCCTCGGCGCGGGTCAGCCCCAGCGCCTCCGAGATGCGCAGGCCGGCGCCGTAGAGGAGGCTCATCACCGCGGCGTCACGGGCGGCCACCCAGGGCTCCTCGGCCAGGCTCTCGCCGGCATCGACCAGCCGCAGGGCCTGGCCCGCCTCGACCGGCTTGGGCAGGGACTTGCGCGCCTTGGGCGCCCGAACGGCCGCGAACGGGGCCGCATTGGCCTCGCCGCGGCGCTCCAGGAAGCGGATGAAGGACCGGATGCCGGCGAGCGACCGGCCGAGGCTGCGCGCCTCGATGCCCTCGCCGCGCCGGCGCGCCAGGAAGGCGCGGATGTCGGCCGGCCGGAGCTCGGACAGGGACGCGATGCGCGGCGGCTCGCCGAGATGCAGCGTCAGGAAGGACAGGAACTGCCGGAGGTCGCGATCATAGGCCTCCAGCGTCTTCGGCGAGGCACGCCGCTCGGCGCCGAGATGGCGCTGCCAGTCGGCTGCGGCGGCGGCAAGATCGGGTGCCGCGATCAGGAGGGGCGATTCGGCCGTCATGCCGCCATCCTGATCGAGGCGTGATGAACAGCCGATTAGCGACTATCGTCCCTGCCTGCCGCCGGCCCCCCCGAATCGAACCATCCCATCGACACACCCCCATGGCCCAGACCGACCTCCTGTTCGACAGCCCCGCCGCGTCCCCCCGGGACGTGGTGCCGGTGGTCGTGCCGGTGGCGCTCGACCACGCCTACTCGTACCGGGTGCCGCGCGGGGTGACGGTGCAGCCGGGCACCATCGTGCAGGTGCCGCTCGGCACCCGCGAGGTGACCGGCGTGGTCTGGGACGACGAACCCGGCGGGGAGACCGTCGGCCATAACCGGCTGAAGCCGATCGCCGCCGTCCACGACGCGCCGCCGCTCGGCGAGACCATCCGCCGCTTCGTCGATTGGGTGTCGCGCTACTACATGATGCCGCGCGGCATGGTGCTGCGCATGGTGCTGCGGTCGCCCGAGGCGCTCGAGCCGGAGGCGCCGATCCGCGGCGTCCGCCTCGTCGGCGCCCCGCCGGAACGGCTGACGCCGGCGAGGCGGCGCGTCCTGGAGGCCCTGGTCGACGGGCTCGCCTGGTCGCGCCTCGGCCTTGCCGCCCAGGCCGGCGTCTCGGTGTCGGTGGTCGATGGGTTGATCGACTGCGGCACGCTGGAGACGGTCGAACTGCGCGCCGGCCGACCGGCCGACATTCCCGAACCCGACTACGGCCGCCTCGCCCTCACCGACGACCAGCAGGCGGCGGCCGAGGACCTGACCGCGACCGTCGCCGAGGGCGGCTTCAAGGTGGTGCTGATCGACGGCGTCACCGGCTCGGGCAAGACGGAGGTCTATTTCGAGGCCATTGCGGCCGCCGTGAAGGCCGGACGGCAGGCGCTGGTGCTGCTGCCCGAGATTGCCCTGACGGCCGAGTTCACCGACCGCTTCGCGGCCCGGTTCGGCGCCAAGCCGGAGGAATGGCATTCCGACGTGTCGGCCAAGGCGCGCGCGCGCACCTGGCGCGGGGTCGCCACCGGCGAGGTGCGCTGCGTGATCGGCGCCCGCTCGGCCCTGTTCCTGCCCTTTCGCGATCTCGGCCTGATCGTCGTCGACGAGGAGCATGACGGCGCCTACAAGCAGGACGAGGGCGTCGTCTATCACGCCCGCGACATGGCGGTGGTGCGCGGCCGGCTCGGCGGCTTCCCCGTCGTGCTCGCCTCGGCGACGCCCTCGATCGAGAGCCGGGTCAATGCCGACCAGGGCCGCTATCGCCGCCTCGTCCTCCCGTCGCGTGTCGGCGGCGCACGGCTGCCCGAGATCTCGGCCATCGACCTGCGCCAGAAGACCCTGCCGCGCGGCCGGGCGATCGCGCCGCGCCTGCAGACGGCGATCGACGAGGCGATCGGGCGCGGCGAGCAGGCGCTCCTGTTCCTGAACCGCCGGGGCTACGCACCGCTGACGCTCTGCCGCAGTTGCGGCCATCGCTTCGAATGCCCGAACTGCTCGACCTGGCTGGTCGAGCACCGCTTTCGCGGCGTGCTCGCCTGCCACCATTGCGGCCATACCGAGCGCCGGCCGGATGCCTGCCCGTCCTGCGGCGACCTGGACAGCCTGACCGCCTGCGGCCCCGGCGTCGAGCGCGTCGCCGAAGAGGCCGCCGCGCTGTTTCCCGAGGCCCGGCGGCTGGTGCTGTCCTCGGACATGCCCGGGGGCACGAAGCGGCTGAAGGACGAATTGGGCGCCATCGCCAAGGGCGAGTTCGACCTGGTCATCGGCACCCAGCTGGTCGCCAAGGGGCACAACTTCCCGAAGATGACCGTCGTCGGCGTGGTCGACGCCGATCTCGGCCTCGCTCATGGCGATCCGCGCGCGGCCGAGAAGACCTTCCAACTCCTGCAGCAGGTGACCGGCCGCGCCGGCCGGGCCGGTGGCGAAGCGCGCGGCTTCCTGCAGACTCATGCGCCCGACCATCCGGTCATGAAGGCGATCATCGCCGGCGACCGCGAGCGATTCTATACCGCCGAGATCGACGAGCGCCGCCGCGCCTTCATGCCGCCCTTCAGCCGGCTCGCCGCCGTGATCGTCTCCGCCGACGAGCGCGAGCCGGCGCTGGCCGCCGCGCGCGACCTCGCCGGCGCGATCCCGCCCGCCGACGCGATCCGCGTGCTCGGCCCGGCCGAGGCCCCGATCGCGGTCATGCGCGGCCGCCACCGTCTGCGATTCCTGGTGATCGCGCCCCGACAGGCCGACCTGCAGGGCTATCTCGCCCAATGGCTGCAGGGCCGTCGCTGGGGCAAGGGCGGCATCAAGATCCAGGTGGACATCGACCCGCAGAGCTTCCTGTAGCCCCGTCCCGGCAGTGCACCGCCGCAATGGCGGTAAACCGCCACCGAAACTGACCTTAGACTTTCGGAAATGTCGCAACGCATCATGTTGCGTGGGTCATACCCATATGCTAGGACACCCCCGGCTTCGGGTGGCGCATCCTTACTGCGCAGGACGCCCGAGCAAAAAGCCGAACAGAATCAAGGGCGTGCGGAGGCGGTTAACCTTTGCCCGTCCGAATTGGCGTGGGGGTCTTCGCCCTTGACTGAGTCAACGATCGTTACCGGCGTCGCGCAGCGTTATGCCGGCGCCCTGTTCGACCTGGCGCTCGATGCGGGCGCCGTGGATCAGGTCGCGGCCGACCTCGACGCCTTCGAGGGTCTGGTCAAGGAAAGTGCCGATCTGAAGCGGCTCGTGATGAGCCCCGTCTTCGCGGCCGAAGAGCAGATCCGTGCCATCTCGGCCGTGCTCGCGCGGGCCGGGATCGGCGGTCTCGCCGCCAACCTGATCCGGCTGGCCGCGCAGAATCGCCGGCTGTTCGCCATTCCCGACATGATTGCCGGCTATCGTGCTCTGGTCGCCGCCCATCGCGGCGAGGCGACCGCCTCCGTCGTGTCGGCGGAGCCGCTCTCCGACGATCAGGTCGCCGCGCTGAAGGATGCCCTCGCGGGCGCCACCGGCGGTCGCCAAGTCAAGCTCGTATCGTCTGTGGATCCGTCGCTCATCGGTGGCCTGATCGTGAAGGTCGGCAGCCGGATGATCGACACCTCGCTCAAGACGAAACTCACTTCCCTCAAGGTCGCACTGAAAGAGGTCCGCTGATGGATATCCGGGCGGCGGAAATTTCCGCAATCCTGAAGGAGCAGATCAAGAACTTCGGCCAGGAAGCCGAAGTTTCTGAGGTCGGTCAGGTTCTCTCCGTCGGCGACGGCATCGCGCGCGTCTACGGCCTCGACAAGGTCCAGGCCGGCGAGATGGTCGAGTTCGCCAACGGCGTCCGCGGCATGGCGCTGAACCTCGAAGTCGACAATGTCGGCATCGTCATCTTCGGCACGGACCGTGACATCAAGGAAGGCGACACGGTCAAGCGCACCGGCGCGATCGTGGACGTTCCGGTCGGCAAGGGCCTGCTCGGCCGCGTGGTCGACGGTCTCGGCAATCCGATCGACGGCAAGGGTCCGATCGAGTTCGTCGAGCGCCGCCGCGTCGACGTGAAGGCGCCGGGCATCATCCCGCGCAAATCGGTGCACGAGCCGATGTCGACCGGCCTGAAGGCCATCGACGCGCTGATCCCGATCGGCCGCGGCCAGCGCGAGCTGATCATCGGCGACCGCCAGACCGGCAAGACCGCGATCGCGCTCGACACGATCCTGAACCAGAAGCCGCTCAACCAGGGCACGGACGAGAGCGCCAAGCTCTATTGCGTCTACGTCGCCGTGGGTCAGAAGCGCTCCACCGTCGCCCAGTTCGTCAAGGTGCTCGAAGAGCAGGGCGCGCTGGAATATTCGATCGTCGTCGCCGCGACTGCCTCGGACCCGGCGCCGATGCAGTTCATCGCCCCCTTCGCGGGCTGCGCGATGGGCGAATATTTCCGCGACAACGGCATGCATGCGGTCATCATCTATGACGACCTGTCCAAGCAGGCCGTCGCCTACCGCCAGATGTCGCTGCTGCTGCGCCGCCCGCCGGGCCGCGAAGCCTATCCGGGCGACGTGTTCTACCTGCATTCGCGCCTTCTCGAGCGCGCCGCGAAGCTCAACAAGGAGAACGGCCTCGGCTCGCTGACCGCTCTCCCGGTCATCGAGACGCAGGCGAACGACGTGTCGGCCTATATCCCGACCAACGTCATCTCGATCACCGACGGCCAGATCTTCCTCGAGACCGACCTGTTCTACCAGGGCGTCCGCCCGGCGGTGAACGTCGGCCTCTCGGTCTCGCGCGTCGGCTCCTCGGCCCAGATCAAGGCGATGAAGCAGGTTGCCGGCAAGATCAAGGGCGAGCTCGCCCAGTATCGCGAGATGGCCGCCTTCGCCCAGTTCGGTTCGGACCTCGATGCGGTGACGCAGAAGCTCCTGAACCGCGGCGCCCGCCTGACCGAACTCCTGAAGCAGCCGCAGTTCTCGCCGCTGAAGACGGAAGAGCAGGTCTGCGTGATCTATGCCGGCGTCAACGGCTATCTCGATACCCTGCCGGTGTCGCGCGTCCGCGCCTTCGAGGACGGCCTGCTGCGCCTGCTGCGCTCCGAGCACGCCGCTCTTCTGAACGGCATCCGGGACAAGAAGGAACTCACCGACGAATTCGGCGCCAAGCTGAAGAGCGTCGTCGAGGCTTTCGCCAAGTCCTTCGCCTGATGCCCCGTTGGGACGACGCCGTCGGCTGGATAAGCCGTCGGCATCGTCCGCAACGCCCTTGAGGGAGCCGAGACGGCCCGATGCCGAGCCTGAAGTCACTCCGCAACCGTATCGCCTCGGTCAAGGCGACGCAGAAGATCACCAAGGCCATGCAGATGGTCGCGGCAGCGAAGCTGCGCCGCGCCCAGATGGCGGCCGAGGCCGCGCGTCCCTATGCCGAGCGCATGAGCACCGTGCTCGCCAATCTCGGCCAGGCCTTCGAGGGCAAGCCGGATGCGCCCGCCCTGCTCGCCGGCAACGGCAAGTCGGACGTGCATCTGCTGGTGGTCTGCACCGCCGAGCGCGGTCTTTGCGGCGCCTTCAACTCGTCGATCGCCCGTCTGGCCCGCGACCATGCCAACCGGCTCATCGCCTCCGGCAAGACGGTCAAGATCCTGTGCGTCGGCCGCAAGGGGGCTGAATCCCTCAAGCGTCTGTTCGGCGACAAGATCATCGAAGTCGTCGAACTGAAGGGCATCCGCCAGATCGGCTTCGGCGAGGCCCAGATGGTCGCCCGCAAGGTGCTGGATCTGTACAGCGCCGGCGAATTCGATGTGGCGACGCTGTTCTTCTCGCAGTTCCGTTCGGTGATCCTGCAGATCCCGACCGCGCAGCGCCTGATCCCGGCCGAGATCCCGACCGATGCGGCACCGGCCGCCGCGGGCGGCGCGATCTACGAGGTCGAGCCGAGCGAGGAGGAGATCCTGGGCGATCTGTTGCCGCGCAACGTTGCGGTCCAGGTGTTCAAGGCGCTCCTCGAGAACGCCGCCTCCGAGCAGGGCGCGCGCATGTCCGCCATGGACAGCGCGACCCGCAATGCCGGCGAGATGATCAAGAAGCTGACGACCAACTACAACCGGACCCGTCAGGCGCAGATCACCAAGGAACTCATCGAGATCATCTCGGGCGCCGAAGCCGTCTAGACGGAACCCGGCGCCCCGGGTTTGATTGTGATCACGAGCGGATGGAGGCATGGCATGGCCGAGCAGCCGGACCACATCGTGATCGAGATGCTGAAGCGGATCCGCGCCTCGCAGGAGCGGATGGAATTGGACCTATCCGACCTGAAGTCTCGGGTATCGTCGCTGGAGCTCCATCAGGGCCAGACCCTGGCCATGATGGGCGGCATCAGCCAGCGACTTGACCGCCTGGACGAACGGATCGGACGCATCGAACGCAGGCTCGACCTGGTCGACGCCTGATCGGAACAGAATACCCCTCGGTCGCCCCTGGCGGTTTCGAGAACTCACGAGGACATGACACGATGGCTGACAAGAAGATCGGTCGGGTTCGACAGGTAATGGGCGCCGTCGTCGACGTGCAGTTCGACGACCACCTGCCGGCAATCCTGAACTCGCTGGAGACGGACAACCGCGGTGCGCGGCTGGTGCTCGAAGTGGCCCAGCATCTCGGCGAGAACACGGTCCGCACCATCGCCATGGACTCGACCGAGGGCCTCGCCCGCGGCCAGGAGGTGTTCGACACCGGCAACGCGATCCAGGTTCCGGTCGGCGACGGCACCCTCGGCCGCATCATGAACGTCATCGGCGAGCCGGTCGACGAACTCGGCCCGATCGTCCACGAGACCAAGCGCCCGATCCACGCGACCGCCCCGGAATATGTCGAGCAGTCGACGGAAGCCGAGATCCTGGTCACCGGCATCAAGGTCGTCGACCTGCTGGCGCCCTACGCCAAGGGCGGCAAGATCGGCCTGTTCGGCGGCGCCGGCGTCGGCAAGACCGTTCTGATCATGGAACTGATCAACAACGTCGCGAAGGCGCATGGCGGCTTCTCGGTCTTCGCCGGCGTGGGTGAGCGCACCCGCGAGGGCAACGACCTCTACCACGAGATGATCGAGTCCAAGGTCAACGTCGACCCGAAGGAGCATGGCGGTTCCGCCGCCGGTTCCAAGTGCGCGCTGGTCTACGGCCAGATGAACGAGCCGCCGGGCGCCCGCGCCCGCATCGCGCTCTCGGGCCTGACCGTCGCCGAGGAATTCCGCGACCGCGGCCAGGACGTGCTGTTCTTCGTCGACAACATCTTCCGCTTCACCCAGGCGGGTTCGGAAGTGTCGGCGCTGCTCGGCCGCATCCCGTCGGCGGTCGGCTATCAGCCGACGCTCGCCACCGAGATGGGCGCCCTGCAGGAGCGCATCACCACCACCACCAAGGGTTCGATCACCTCGGTGCAGGCCATCTACGTGCCCGCCGACGACCTGACCGACCCGGCCCCGGCCGCCTCCTTCGCCCATCTCGACGCCACGACCGTGCTGTCGCGCTCGATCGCCGAGAAGGGCATCTACCCGGCCGTCGATCCGCTCGACTCGACCTCGCGCATGCTGTCGCCGATCGTCGTCGGCGAGGAGCATTACGGCGTCGCCCGTCAGGTGCAGGCGATTCTGCAGCGCTACAAGGCGCTCCAGGACATCATCGCGATCCTGGGCATGGACGAGCTGTCCGAAGAGGACAAGATCGCCGTCGCCCGCGCCCGCAAGATCGAGCGCTTCCTGTCGCAGCCCTTCCACGTCGCCGAAGTCTTCACCGGTTCGCCCGGCAAGCTCGTCGCCCTGAAGGACACCATTGCCGGGTTCAAGGGCCTGTGCAACGGCGACTACGACCACCTGCCCGAGGCCGCCTTCTACATGGTCGGCTCGATCGACGAAGCCGTCGAGAAGGCCAAGCGCCTCGCCGCCTCGGCGGCCTGATCGGCTTGACGAGCGGCCCCACCGCGGGGCCGCTGGACTGATCCGGGCCGGAGCACGCTCCGGCCCATTCCCTGAGGGTCGCGGGTCTCGCGCGCCATCCGCGCCGTGATCCCCCCTCCGGATCGGCCGAAAAGGCCGCTCCCGCCCCGGAACCCCGCTGTCGAGGCCCGCCATGGCTGAAGCCTTCAAGTTCGAACTGGTCTCCCCCGAGCGCCTGCTCGTCTCCGAAGAGGTCGCCCAGGTCGTCGTGCCCGGCTCCGAGGGTCAGTTCACCATGCTCAAGGGCCATGCGCCCTTCATGACCACGATGCGCCCCGGCGTCATCGAGGTGACCGGCCAGTCCGGCACCGTCAGCCGCATCTTCGTGCGCGGCGGCTTCGCCGATGCCTCGCCGGCCGGCTTGACCGTGCTGGCCGAGATGGCCGTGCCGGTGCAGGACCTGAAGGCCGACCAGATCGCCCGCGAGATCAAGAACGCGGAAGAGGACGTGGCCGACGCCGGCAGCGACGAGAAGAAGCGCGTCGCCCAGGAGAAGCTCGACCAGCTGCGCGAAGTCCAGGCTGCCCTCGGCGCCCCCGCCGCGCACTGATCGATCCTGTCTGACCGAGATTTTAAGGGCTCCGGCTGTTGCCGGGGCCCTTTTCGTTGTGCGGCGACCGGTAGCGTTCGACGCGGGCGATCGTCCCCTGCCCTGTCCGCCGGATGGCGATCACCCGACCGCCCCTCCCCTCACCCGACGATCCGGCGGGCCGGCGCGCCTTGCACCACGCCGTCTTCGCGCACGCACCAGGTCTCCAGCTCGGGGCTCTTGCCGATCAGGGCGAGGCCGCGCGCGATCGAGACCAGTTCGTCGCCGGTCTCGATCGCGACATGGCGGAACTTGTCCGCAAACAGTTGCCGGACGGCGGGGATCTGCGAGGTGCCGCCGGTCAGGAAGACCTTGGTGACGGCCTCCGGCGCCAGGCCGGCGCCGGTCAGCACCTCGTCGGCCGCGGCCGCGATGCGCTCCAGATCGGGCTCGATCCAGCCCTCGAAATCGCTTCGGCGGACGTCCTTGGAGAGCCGCATGTCGCCGAGATCGACCTGCAGCGGCGCGATCTCCTGGCGCGAGAGCTCGGTCTTCAGGTCCGAGATCGCCTTGTAGAGGTCGTAGGCGCGTTCCATCTCGATGAAGTCGATCAGGCGGCCGAGCTTGTCCGGCTCGACCGCGACCCGCTGCAGCTTTTCGAGTTCGTAGATGGTCTTCTCGTTGCGCATCAGCGACAGCGCGTTCCAGCGCGACATGTCGAGGAAATAGGAGCCTGGAATCTCCAGCTCCTTGCCGAAGGAGCGGTAGAGGCTGCCCTTGCCGAGCTCCGGCGCGACCAGGTTGGCGATGATGCGCTGGTCGAAATTGTCGCCCGCGATGCCGATGCCGGACACGCCGAGCGGGCGGATGTCGACCGCCCCGGCGGTCTTCTCGAAGCGGAACAGGGTGAAATCCGAGGTCCCGCCGCCGAGATCGGCGACGAACACGACCGCATCGGACTGCAGCCTTTGGATGAAGTAGTAGGCCGCCGCGACCGGCTCGAAGACGAAATGGACATCCGCGATGCCGAGCGCCGCGAAGGCGGCGCGGTAGCGGCTTTCGGCGACGGCCGCCTGGGCGGTGGCGCCCGAATAGGCGACGGGCCGGCCGACGACCACGGAGGTGACGTCCGCGGGCGCGAAATCCTCCAGCTTGTCGAAATAGCGCTCCAGGAAGGTCAGCATCAGGTCTTCGTAGGTGGCCGTGCGCCCGAAGATGTTGGTGCCGCGGAAGCTCGGGCTCGCCGCATGGGTCTTGATCGACTGAAAGAAGCGGCCGCCGTCGTGCAGCTTGAGGAGCATGTCGATCGCCCAGGGGCCGGCCTCGGCCCGGGTCGCGTGCTCGCGCCCGGTGCGGTCGCGCCAGAAGCAGAGCGAGGTGCGGAACACGCTGCTCGCGGCCCCGCCCAACCGAAACTGCAGCGGCGCGCCGCCGTCCGGCAGGGCGCCGACCGTGTTGGTGGTGCCGAAATCCAATCCCAGAACGGTCGACATGCCGGTGCCTCGAGCCTCTCCCGGCCGACGGTCGAACCGGCCAAACGCGGAGCGGTCGGCATAAAGGCATCCCCGCGCCCTGACAAGCCGAAGAGGCCGCCATTGCGCGCAGGATCGGCGGCACGGCACAGGCGTTGGGCGGCGCAGCACCCGCAACGATCCGCTGTGCCGGCAAGGCTGGTACCCGAAAGGCGCGGGCGCTCCGGCCCTACCCAACCAACCATCGGCGACCGCCATCCGACCGGTCAATCGTTACAGGTCGCCATCGCCTCAATGGCCGCAACGATCCGGCCCGGGTCGACCGCATACCAGCGGGCCGAATTGAAATTGTTGAATTCGATGACCTTCGGGCCATCGGAGGTTTGAGCGACATCCAACGTCACGACCCGGTCGGGCGTCCAGATCGCCGCCACCTCCCGCGCGAAGGCCGCAACGGCGTCGTCGATCGGCCCGTCCGAGAGCGCCTGCCCGCCGCGCCGATAGAGACTGCCGGCGACGACCTGCCCGTCGACGACGATGAAGCGCGTTTCCGACAGGATGTCCCGCGCGGGAGCGACCACCACGCGGCACTCAGGCGCGACCGGCCAGGGCGCGTCCGGCCCAGCAATCCCTGCGCGCCAGCTGGAAAACGCCTCGCGCGTCACGACCGCCCCGGCAAAGGCCTTGCCGTCGTCGGCCGGACGGATGAAAGCACGCCCGGCATCCAGTTCCGTGACCTCGGCAAAGCGCCGCACCCGACCATCCACATTGAGCATCCGGTCGCCGAGGGCGCCCCGGCAGGCTTCGAACGAGAAATGGTCCTCGTCGCCGTCCCGGCCGAGCCAGCCTCCGGGGGCCCAACCCCGCGCCCGGCCGATTCGCACCAGCGCGACCGAACCGATCACGACCACGGGCCCACCCGGCGCGATCTCGGGCTCCAGGCCGCCGCCCCGAAGGCGCAGCCTGACGAAATCATGTCGCAAGCCGGCGCGCTCAAGCAGGACACTGAGCTCGGCCGCAACGTCGGCGCCGAGAAAATCCTCCTGGACGACCCAATGCATTCCTCTGGCCCTCAAGTCCTGCAGGCTCTGTCACGCAGTTCGGCGAGGGCCGGCAGGGACACGTTGCGGGCGATGCGGGCTTCCACCGCCGCTTTCGCGGCATCGAAATACTCGACGCGAATGGTCAGGCGGCTTGCGGGCCCGGTCATGCCGCACAGGTCCTTGCGGCCGAGCGCCCCGACAACCAGCCCGTCCTTGTTGGCGACCGGATCATCCGAAGGCTGGCTCGTCGAGACGTCCGATCCATTGGTCCGCAACGTGACCACAAGGCCGGACCGGTCGTTCCGGCCGTCCGCCGCCATGATCTGTGCCGCCCAGCCGGCTGCATTCCATGCCTCGCCGTCGACCGCGAAGGCAATGTTCAACATGACCGGCAAGGGATCGGTGCCCCGCGCGCCCCGGTTCGCCGATACGACGGCGGCCGGCATCGCCACGAAGGACTCGACCGTCTCCTGCGTTCTCGGTCGAACCAAGGATGCCGGCGAACGATACTCGGTCATCAGTCTGGTCGAAACGACTTCGTTCCAATCCAGCGCGCGGATCGACGAGGGCGGCACGGCGGTCGCCAGCGCGAGAAGACCGTCGCTGATGCCCATTTCACGCAGATACCGAGCGATCGGCTTGTAGGTATCGGCACCCGCGCCTTGGTCCTCAGGCTTGATCGCGACCGTCTTCTCGGAAATCAGGCGCCGGGAAATCTCACGCCGGCGCCCGTTCTCGATCATGAAGCGGACGTAGTAGCGCCGGTGGATTCGGGCGACGGAGCGCGACTGGTGGACGCCGACGGCACTCGCCGCCCCGAGAATGCGCCTTTCGGCACCGGCAAGAGCATAGACGCAGGCCGAAGCGCAGTTCGACATCCCTGTATCCGGCTCCCCGCGCACCGGCTCTCCCGATTTGGGGGCAGGACAAGCCGGCTTGCCGGGAGCGCAATCGGCGAAGCGCGTCCGCTGGACCGCAACAGTCACCCGCCGCGCTCGAAACAGACGGCCGACCTGGAGCGCGGCTTCGACATCGCCCCCGGAGGAGGCGATGAAAATCGGCAGGTCGCGTTGGCCAAGGTCGCGGAACAGCTTGCGAAACAGACCCGGCGTCTCGCGGACGAACTCGCCCTGGGCGGAGACCCACTCGCCGCACGCACTGGCACAATCCGGCCGCGAATCCCGGACGACGACGATGCGCATCGGGTTGTCGGAGCCGAGCGGGTCCTTCGCGGGCGCGGCGTTTGCCGGCCGGAGACCGGACGCCATTCCGGACAGGAAGACCGTCACCAGGACCAGGAACAGCGAACGTATCGGCCCCATCGGCGGTTCTCCGCAGGGCCGCTCCCATCGCGGATGCGCCGGACAGGCCCATATTCCCCTCAAGGTAGCAATGAGCGAAGATCGAGCCAAGAAGCTTCGGAGGAGAACGCGAGACGCGTGGCCGATCCGCGCACCTTGCTGCCTATCGGGCGGGCGCCCCAACCGGCGCCCGCCAGAAGCCGCTATTTCCTCACACCCAAGCGCCCTTGCGCATGACCGGCTCGACCGAACCGTCTTGGCGGACGCCGTCGACATCGACCTCGCCGGAGCCGATCATCCAGTCGATATGGATCAGGCTGGAATTGATGCCGGCAGCGATCTGCTGCTCGGGCGTCATCTCGCCGCCGCCCTCGACCGTCTTGGCATAGGCCTGGCCGAGCGCGATGTGGCTGGCGGCATTCTCGTCGTAGAGGGTGTTGAAGAACAGCAAGCCGGACAGCGAGATCGGCGAGGCATGGGGCACCAGCGCGACCTCGCCGAGCCGGCACGAGCCCTCGTCGATCTCCAGCACCTTGCGCAGCACGTCCTCGCCCGACGAGGCATGGGCCTCGACGATGGCGCCGCCCTCGAAGCGGACCCGGATGTCCTGGATCAGCGTGCCCTGGTAGGAGAGCGGCTTGGTCGCCGCGACATGGCCGTTGACGCGGGCCCGGTGCGGGGTCGTGAAGACCTCCTCGGTCGGGATGTTGGCATTGTAGGTGATGCCGTTCTCGGCCTTGCCGGCGCCCCCCGCCCAGCGGTGCCCGTCGCAGAGACCGACTTCGAGGTCGGTGCCGGGGCCGGTGAAGCGCAGCGCCGCATAGCGCTTTTCGTTGAGGATGCCGGTCCTGACGGCGAGCGCGCGGTTGTGCTCGGCCCAGCCTTCGATCGGATCGGGGGTATCGACGCGCGAGGCGGCGAAGATCGCGTCCCAGAGCCGAGCGACGGCCTCGGCCTCCGGCAGATCCGGGAACACGGTCCGCGCCCAGGCCGGCGTCGCGGCCGAGACGATGGTCCAGTTGATCGCCGAGCGCGCGATCAGGTCGAGCGCCGGTCGGTAGGCGGCCGAGCGGGCCCGGTTGGCCCGGGCGACCTTGGCCGGATCCTGGCCGGCGAGCAGCGAGGGGTTCTCGCCCACGATGGCGAGCCGCGCCGCGCCAGAGCGGAAGGCGGCGGCCATGCCGTCGTAGAGCCAGGCTGTCGCCTTGTCGAAGCTCTCGTCGGAGGCGGTGGCGAAGCGCTCCAGCGTGGTCGCGTCGTCGGTGTAGAGGATGGTGACGATGGTGGCGCCGGCCTTGTAGGCGTGGTGGGTGATGCGCCGGGCGAGCGGGACCGCATCGAGCGGCGCCGTCATGACCACTTCCTGGCCCTTCACCGCGCCGAGGCCGACCCGAACCGCCACCTCGGCGAGCTTGTCGAGGCGGGCTTCGAATGTGCGATTGTCGTTGGTCATGAGGTTCAGGCTCCGAGGGATTTGAAGGCTTCGACGACGCGCTCGTAGACCGGGCGCTTGAACGGGATGATCAGTTCGGGCAGCCGCTCCATGCGCTCCCATTTCCACTCAGCGAATTCCTGCTCGCCGGCCGGGGGATTGAAGATGTCGATCTCGGTCTCGTCGCCCTCGAAGCGGAACGCGTACCACTTCTGCGTCTGACCGCGCCATTTGTTCTTCCAGCGCGCACCGACCACGGCACGCGGGATGTCGTAGGCATACCAATCCGGCGCCTCGGCAATCAGGCTGGCCGAGCGCACGTTGGTTTCCTCCCAAAGCTCGCGGCGGGCGGCCTCGAGCGGATCCTCGCCGGGATCGATGCCGCCCTGCGGCATCTGCCATTCGTGGCCCGGAGCGGTGTGCTCGACGAGACCCTCGTTGGCGCGCCGTCCGATCCAGACGAGCCCCGCCGGATTGAGAAGCATGATGCCGACGCAGGGACGATAGGGCAGGCTCTCGAATTCTTGGGGCGTCACGGCAGGACCTCGTCCGACGATGGCTTCTGAGCGTGGGGAGTGCCAGGGACTGGGCTTCCAGGGGACTGGCGTCCGGGATGGCGAGGAGGATTAGCGCACAATGCCGTGCCGGTCACGTCCGCCCGGCGTCCAGGCCCTGCCCGGAACGTTCATCATCCGTGCAAAATGAAGCAACAGTCGGACCCGATTCGGCCGCCGCGGGTCGAAACCGTCTTGAAATCGTTAATTCGTCGCCCCTATCTTTGGGACGCGGACAGGTGCGTCCGCGGTGTGGCGGCCGATATCACCGTCCGCCACCGAATGTGAGGAGACTACGCCGCTGACCATGGCAATCGAGACTCAGGAAACGCGCCTGCGTTCCCCTGGCCGCTCGCCCAAGCCCGATCCTGCCGGAGCCCGTCTGGAGAGCGCAAGCTTGGACGCCGACATCCTGGCCAAGGCCGTCCTCAAGAGCCTGGACGATTCGAAGGCCGAGGACATCGTTCCCATCGACATTCGAGGCAAGTCCTCGCTCGCCGACGTGATGGTGGTCGCTTCCGGGCGGTCGCATCGCCATGTCGGCGCGATCGCGGACCGGCTTCTGAGCGAACTTCATGAGGCCGGCTTCCGCGACCTTCGGGTCGAGGGCTTGCCTCATTGCGACTGGGTCCTGGTCGATGCGGGCGACGTGCTCGTCCATATCTTCCGGCCCGAAGTCCGTGGCTTCTACAACCTCGAAAAGATGTGGCAGTCGGAACCGACCGCGCCGCGTCTGGTCGCCGGCTGAGGCCACGCGTCACCTTTCCCGCGGGGCCGTGCCCCGATCGGACGGAGGTTCGTCCCTTGCGACTCCGGATCGTGGCGGTCGGCCGCTTGAAGGCCGGCCCGGAGCGGGAACTCGTCGATCGCTATCTCGACCGTGCCGCCAAGAGCGGCAAGGCCCTCGGTTTCACGCGCCTCGATAGCCGGGAATATGTCGAAAGCCGCGCCGCGCGGTCCGACGACCGGCGCGCAGAGGAGGCGACCGCGATCGTGGCCGATCTCGAGCCCGGCACCGCCCTGGTCGCGCTCGACGAAACCGGCCGCGGCCTCTCCTCCGAGGACTTCGCCCGCTGGATCGCGGCCCGGCGCGACGCCGGGTGCGGCGATCTCGTGATGGCCATCGGCGGCCCCGACGGGCACGGACCGGCCGTCCGCACGCGCGCGGACCTGACGCTGGCCTTCGGGGTGATGACCTGGCCGCACCAGATGGTGCGCCTGATGCTGGCCGAGCAGGTCTATCGCGCGATGACCATCCTGTCCGGCCACCCCTACCACCGCGCCTGAAGGCTCGAAGCGCCCCCCTGCCCGCGCCGCGTGGGACGGTGCCGCACGGTCCCGATTGCGCCGCAATGCGGTATGATCCTACAGAGGTCGACGGCGTGGCCCGTGTCCGGTCCGCCGGTCGCAGACGGCGAAGACCGACGGTCGCTTCGGACCGAAGAGGGTCGGATACGCAATCGAGACACTCTGATATTTGCCGGCCGCAGGTGTCAGATTCAAACCACGAGGCGCCGCGCGATTCGGCGCGCGCTATCGGAGATGCAAACAGCGGTGCGGCAGAGGCGCGAAGCGGGAATGGCGGCGGCAGGGGGCCTTCGCGGGAGGTCCTACGCGGCGGCGCGCCTCTTTCTCGTCGGACTGCTGGCGTCCTTCGGCGCGCGTGAGGTCGATGCCCAGGCACCCGGATCGGTGCGCGGCCCGGCGGGACCGGGACAGGCCGGACAGCCGACAGGCACTGGACAACCGGCTGGCCCAGGACAACCGGTCGGCGCCGGGCAGCAGGCCGGCCGCCCCGGAGCGCCGCCTGCGGTCTCCCCGGCCGCGACTTTGCCGGCGACGGCGGGGGTGCCGTCTCCCGGTCCGGCGATCGCGACGGGTCCGGCCCCGGCAGGTCCCGTGGCGATCGTGGCCGCAACCGTCGATCCGGCGGCGGCCGTGGTCGAGCGGCAGCGCCAGACCCAATCGGAACTGGATGCGCTCGCCCGCGACATCCGCACCTCGGAAGAGCGGGAAGCGCAGATCCGGCTGGAGATCGAGGGCCTGGAACGCGACCGCAGCCGGATCTCGGCGCAATTGGTCGAGACGGCCGCGCGGGTGCGCGGCCTGGAGGATGCCGTGTCCGCCACGGAAGCCCGGATCGGAACGCTGGACGGCGATGCGGCGCGCATTCGCCGTTCGCTCGCCGATCGGCGTGCCGTGCTTGCCGACGTGCTCGCCGCTCTGCAGCGTATCGGCCGCAAGCCGCCGCCCGCGCTCCTGGTCAGGCCGGAAGATGCGCTCGCTTCGGTCCGCAGCGCCATCCTGGTCGGTGCGCTTCTGCCCGAACTGCGCCGCGAGGCCGAGGTCCTGATCGCCGATCTCGACCGCATGGTGCGCCTGCGCGACCAGTCCGCCGCCGAGCGCGACCGGTTCAAATCCGACATGCTTGCCCTGGCCGAAGAACGCAGCCGGCTGGAACTGCTGTTCGAGGAGCGTCGCCGCTCGCGTCTCGACCAGCAGAAGAAGCTCGACGACGAACGCCGCCGCTCGCAGGACCTGGCCGGCAAGGCGACCAGCCTGAAGGACCTCGTCACACGCCTGGAACTGGAGATCGACGGCGCCCGCCGCGCCGCGGAGGCCGCCCGCCGGGCCGAGGACGAGGCGCGTGCCCATCCGCCGGCGAAAGATCAAAAGTCCGTGACAGCGGCCCTCCAGGATCCCAGCCGTCTGCAGCCCGCCTTGCCGTTTTCGGAGGCGCGCGGGCGGCTTCCGATGCCCGCAGCCGGTATTCGGCTCAAGGGCTTCGGCGACGATGACGGGCTCGGGGGGACCATCCGCGGCATCCAGATCGCCACGCGCCCGGACGCCCGCGTGTCCAGCCCCTGCGACGGTTGGATCCTGTTCGCCGGCTCGTTTCGGTCCTATGGCAAACTCTTGATCATCAATGGCGGCGGCGGATATCATGTCGTGCTGGCCGGCATGGATCGTATCGATGTGGAAATCGGACAATTCGTGCTCGCCGGCGAACCGGTTGGGTCGATGGGATCGCGGCGCCTCGCCAGCGCGGCGGTCGGACTAGGTCCTCCCGGTACGTCCGGCCCAGGCGGGGCTGGTGCGGCACTGTCCGGTCAAACGGACGCGATGCCGGGCCAACCGGTCCTCTACGTCGAATTCAGGAAAGAGAATTCGCCGATCGACCCGACCCCGTGGTGGGGCCATTCTCGTGACGAAAAGGTTCGCGGATGATGCGGAAAATCTCGCTGGTGTTCATGGGAGCGGTCGTCGGCGCCAGTGCCGTGATCGGGATCACCGAAGGACGCCACCTCCTGGCCGGGACGGCCGTCGCGGCCGGTGCCGAGACCTACCGCCAGCTCAACCTGTTCGGTGACGTTTTCGAGCGCATCCGCTCCGACTATGTCGAACAGCCGGACGATGCCAAGCTGATCGAGGCGGCGATCAACGGCATGCTGTCCTCGCTCGATCCCCATTCGAGCTACATGAGCCCCAAGAACTTCCGCGACATGCAGGTGCAGACCCGCGGCGAGTTCGGCGGCCTCGGCATCGAGGTCACCATGGAGGAGCAGACCCTCAAGGTGGTCAGCCCGATCGACGACACCCCGGCGCATCGGGCCGGCGTGCGCGCCGGCGACATCATCCTGCAGCTCGATGGCGAGAACGTGCAGGGCATGACGCTGAACCAGGCGGTCGACAAGATGCGCGGCCCGGTCAATTCGGCGATCACGCTGACCGTCAAGCGCGACGGCGCGGCCGATCCGCTCGAAATCAAGATCGTGCGTGACATCATCCGCATCAAGTCGGTCCGCTCGCGCATCGAGGGCGATGTCGGCTATGTCCGCATCACCCAGTTCAACGAGCAGACCTTCGAAGGCCTGCGCGACTCGATCGAGAAGATCAGCCGCGAGATCGGTCCGGACAAGCTCAAGGGCTATGTGCTCGACCTGCGCAACAATCCGGGCGGCCTGCTCGACCAGGCGATTTCGGTCTCCGACGCCTTCCTGGAGAAGGGCGAGGTCGTCTCCACCCGCGGCCGCAATGCCGAGGAGACCCAGCGCTACAACGCCCGTCCGGGCGACCTGACCCGCGGCAAGCCGGTCATCGTTCTGGTCAACGGCGGCTCCGCCTCGGCCTCCGAGATCGTCGCCGGCGCGCTGCAGGATCATCGCCGGGCGACCATCCTGGGCAGCCGCTCCTTCGGCAAAGGCTCGGTGCAGACCATCATCCCGCTCGGCGCCAACGGCGCGATCCGGCTGACCACCGCGCGCTACTACACGCCGGCCGGCCGCTCGATCCAGGCCAAGGGCATCGAGCCGGACATCGAGGTGCTGCAGGAGGCGCCGGCCGAGCTCAAGGGCAAGGACGACACCAAGGGCGAGGCCGGGCTGAAGGGGCACCTGAAGAACCCGACCGACGCGACCGAGGAAAAGTCCGGCAGTCAGGCCTATGTGCCGTCCGACCTCAAGGAAGACCGCGCGCTGAACACCGCCTACGACCTGCTGCGCGGCGTCCAGATCAACGCCAACTTCCCGCCGAACCCGAAGGCCTCGGTGCCGAACTAATGTTCGGTGCCGGCAGGACCTTAGTGGGACGGTAACGATCGTAACGAATGGCGCTCCCGGACGGGGCCGGAATGCGGGACACTCGCGTCGAGGCTCGCCGCCCGTGATTCGCGCAAGGCTCGGCCTTCGACCGGACAGGCCGAGGGCAGACCGACGAAGCACCGATGACGAGACGAGCCGCCGGTCGCTGCATGCGATCCGGCGGCTTTCGATTCCGGGCCGGACCCGGCCCCGCAACGGAACGGCAACGCCTGATGGCGGATGATCTCAACGCCCCGCTCGGCCTGACGACGAGCAAAACCGGCTGGAAGCGATTGCCCTTCGGGGCGATCGGCATCGCCCTCTTGATGCTTCTGTCGGCCGGCGCGGTGGTCTGGACCGCCTTCTTCCCCGATCCATTCGGCGGCGAGCCGACCGCCGTGGTCCGCATCGACCGCGGCAAGACCGGGGTGGGACCGAACGATATCGGGGTCGGCGATCCCAAGCGCGCGGGCGGCAGCCTGCCGGGCGAGCAGAAGGACGGCGAGCCGGCCTCCGGCGGCCCGGCCGATCCGGGGACGCGCGGCGGCGCGGGGTCCGCCGATCCCGGCAAGCGCATCGGCGTGCCGCCGGAAGGCCAGCCGCTGACCTCGACGCCGGTGATCCGCGTCACCGATCGCGGCAAGTTCGGCCCGCTGCCGAAGATCGCGCCCGACGGCGCCCGTGCGCTCGAAGTCTATTCCCGGCCGGTGCCGAAGCGCCCGGCGGCAACGCCCAAGGTGGTGATCGTGGTCGGTGGCCTCGGTCTCAGCCAGACCGGCACCCAGGAGGCGCTGCGCCTGCTGCCGCCCGATGTGACGCTGGCCTTCGCCCCCTACGGATCGAGCCTCGACCGCTGGATGCAGCGCGCGCGCCAGGACGGGCACGAACTCCTGCTGCAATTGCCCATGGAGCCGTTCGACTATCCCGACAACGATCCCGGCCCCCACACCCTGCTGACCAGCCTGACGGCCGAACAGAATATCGAGCGGATGCACTACGTGCTGTCGCGGGTCACCAACTATGTCGGCGTGATCAACTATATGGGCGCCAAGTTCAGCGCGGACGACGCCCGCCTGACCCCTGTCTTCCGCGAGATCGCCTCGCGCGGGATGATGTATCTTGACGACGGAACCTCGGCACGGTCGGTCGCCGAACCGATCGCGCGAACCTCGAAACTGCCCTTCGCCAAGGCCGACCTGGTCATCGACGCCGTCTCGACCGAACAGGCCATCGACGCCCGCCTGCAGCAGCTCGAAAACCTCGCCCGCGCCCGCGGCATCGCCATCGGCGTCGCCTCCGCCCTGCCGGTCTCGGTGCGCCGGATCAGCGAATGGGCCAAGTCCGTCGAGGGCCGCGGCCTGATCATCGTCCCGGCCAGCATGGCCGCCCGCGAGGGACAGTCGGGCTGAAAGCCAAGGCTTCGCAGCCGCATCGCCACGACATCCGGTATATCTTTGCGGTGAGTGCAGGCCTTGGCAGGGAGGCCCGGGATATGGCGTGGGATGGATCGGAACTCGACGAAATCCTGGAGGCCATGCCACTGCCGCCGGACTCCGAAGGCTTCAACGCCGCCAGATCCTCGTCGCGGCTTTGCGCGGACTTTTGCCGAGCGGTTTGGGACAGCCTGGATGAGAAATCCAAACTTGTGGTGACCATTTCCGACCTGATGTGGACGTGCGGCGGCGCCGAAGGCTTGAGAGGTGCCGCGCTCAAGTATGTCCGCGATCTTTTAAACGAGGACCTTTCGAAGCGAAAATTCGATGATTT
Source organism: Prosthecodimorpha staleyi (assembly GCF_018729455.1). Taxonomy (NCBI): domain Bacteria; kingdom Pseudomonadati; phylum Pseudomonadota; class Alphaproteobacteria; order Hyphomicrobiales; family Ancalomicrobiaceae; genus Prosthecodimorpha; species Prosthecodimorpha staleyi. Next base: position 36,033 of record NZ_JAHHZF010000015.1, read on the forward strand.
CGATAATTCCTTGCATTCACTCCTGATTGGGACCCTCTCTCGAAACGGAAGGCTTTCAGATTACGAGCTCGAGTACCTGTCTTTCATGGCCCATCAAATTGGCGTGCCAAAGTCACAAATCCTCGACATTGCAAAGAGAAACATATCTTTTTATCAATACATGCATATTATTAACTCCTAGAAGAGATGCTGATAAAACAAAAATATCAAATGATAGAACTATTCACTAATTCTTTGCTCATTGGCCCACGTCCAGATCAGTCTGGCGGCCTCCAATGCGTCCTCAGGATTCTGAAGAATGCCCTCTTCACTGTCGATGACCACGCCGCCTGTGGCCGATGCAAAAGCGGACGCAAAGGCGTAGGCGGATGCTACCCATTCCGGATCGCCACCGAAGTACAGACTGGCCACCTTGTCGAACTGCCTATCGAAGCCAACCTTGGCCCAATCATCGATCTGACGAATATCTTCGGGTCCGCCCAGATAGAATTCAGCACCGGCAGGCCGCCCCAAACGCTTCATCGGAAGAAATCCAGTGTGATCTTCAAATTTGACCGGATACTCGACCAAGGAAAGCTCAAATCCAATTTTGTTCAAAATATCCTGTATACCATAGATATCAGGTACAGGACCGCGGAATACGACATGGACTGACATCGACATGAAGGGATCCATTTCATAACGGAAGCTTCAATACAAAATCCTGAGAACTTTCGCGCGGAACGCTTTCAAGTGAAGATAACCCAAGGATGGCGTCCTGGCAGCTGCAAAATTGCAGTTCGGCACTTCTGGTATCAGCGTGAACCTCCCGAGCCGTTCGACGATCCGGACACCGATCCCGGCCCCACAGCCTGCTGACCAGCCTGACGCTCGAACAGAATATCGAGCGGATGCACGACATCCTGTCGCGAATCACCAACTCTGTCGGCGTGATCGGCTCCATGAGCGCCAGTTCATCGCCGACGACGCCCGCCTGACCCTGGTCTCCCGCGAAATGGCCTTCGCGAGGGACAGTCGGGCTGAGACCGGCGTTCAGGCGGCCCGGACGATCGGCTCGACCCCGATGACCAGACGCTGTCCCATGGCCGCCAGGGCTTCGGACAAGGCCGGCAGTTTGGTGGGATGCATCGGATCCAGAATGCGCCGCACCGCCTTCTCGTCCTTGCCGAGCCTTTCGGCCAGATCCGCCTTGCTGATGCCCGCCGCCGCGAAGGCTTCGAGAACTGCGAGTTTGGCAGCGACATCGGCAGCGACGGTCACGATCGGACCCTGCCCCACGGTCCGGGCCGCCGGCAAAGCAAGGCCCCGGGCCGGATAGGTCAAAAGGGCCAGACCGAGCGCCTCTTCGGCCGAAAGCAATGCGGCGTGTTCGTCGTCGCCTTCGGTGATGGCTTCAGGGACATCCGGAAAGGACACGACTACGACATCGGAAGCTTCGCCGGGCTCCAGGATGGCTTCGTAGCTAAAGGTTCGCATCGTGGCTCCCTGACATTGGCGGCGGCCCATGAACGGCACAGGGTTCACAGCCCGAGGGTCTTTCTGATCTTGGCTTCGGTTTTCGGATCGATTTCCCGGCTCGGCAAGGTCGTCACGCGCGTGCCGACCCAGACCATGGCATGACCGCCCTTGCCGCGCGCCATGGTGATCTTGAATGGGAGACCGAGCGCCTTTGCGTCTGCGCGCAATTGCGCGATGAACCGCTCCCGCTTGTTCATACCGTCTCCCCCGACGCCCAGAAACGGACATTTTTGTCCGGAAGTCAAGGACCAGCTAATCGCAATCTCCGAACCCTACCGCACCCCCGCGCGGCGCAGGGCGGTGGAGGACAGGGGCGAGCGGGGCGCGTGCAGGAAGGTCCAGACGGGGGGCGGCGCGTCCAGGATCGAGGCGGCCTCGTGTTCGGGGATGCGGCGGCCGGCGAGCGCCCGGGCGGCGGGGCTGGACAGGGCCGCAAGCGTGTAGCCGGGCCGGTCGACGACCGCGATCGGCACCGCGTCGGCGATCCGCCGCCAGTGCTGCCAGCGGTGGAAGGCGCCGAGATTGTCGGCGCCCATGATCCAGACGAAGCGGACCGCCGGCAGACAGGCGGTCAGCCGGCGCACCGTCTCCCAGCTATAGGGTGAGCCGAAGCCGGCCTCCAGGCCGGTCACGACCACGCGCGGATGGCGCGCCAGGGCGCGCGCGGCCTCGATGCGGGCGGCGAGCGGGGGCAGTCCGGCACGGTTCTTCAGCGGGTTGCCGGGCGTGACCATCATCCAGACCCGGTCCAGGCGGAGCCGTTCCAGCGCCGTCTCGACGACATGGACATGGCCCTGGTGCGGCGGATCGAAGGAGCCGCCGAACAGGCCGACGCGCAGGCCGGCGAAGACCGGCGGCACCTTGAGGTCCTCGAGGCGCGGCTCCGGCGCGGCGCCGTCCAGGGTCACGGACGGACCTGACCCGTGCCGGTGACGCGATACTTGAACGAGCACAGCTGCTCGACGCCGACCGGCCCGCGCGCATGCATCTTGCCGGTAGCGATGCCGATCTCCGCCCCCATGCCGAACTCGCCGCCGTCGGCGAACTGGGTCGAGGCGTTCCAGAGCAGGATGGCGGAATCGATCTCGGCCATGAAGCGCGCCGCCGCCGCCGGATCGTCGGTGACGATCGCGTCGGTATGATGCGAGCCGTAATGGCCGACATGGTCGATCGCGGCATCGAGACCGTCGGCCACCTTCACGGCGATGATCGCGTCGAGATATTCGGTCGACCAATCGGCCTCCTCGGCCGCGTCCACCTCGGGGCACAGCCGGCGCGTCGTCGCATCGCCGCGGATGCGGCAGCCGGCCGCCCGAAGGGCTGCGACCAGCACCGGCAAATGGGTCTCGGCCACGGCGGCGTCAACCAGCAGGGTCTCGGCCGCGCCGCAGATGCCGGTGCGGCGCATCTTGGCGTTGACGACGATCGCCTGCGCCATGGCGAGATCGGCCGCGGCATGGACGTAGACGTGGCAGTTGCCTTCCAGATGCGCGAAGATCGGCACCCGCGCCTCGTCCTGCACGCGCGCCACTAGGCTCTTGCCGCCGCGCGGCACGATCACGTCAATGGCGCCGTCGAGCCCGCGCAGCATGGCGCCGACCGCAGCCCGGTCGCGCGTCGGCACGAGCTGGATCGCATCCACGGGCAGGCCGGCCTCGTGCAAGCCCTCGCGCAGGGCGGCGACGATCGCCGAGGACGAGCGGAAGCTGTCAGATCCGCCGCGCAGGATGGCCGCATTGCCGCTCTTCAGGCACAACGCGCCGGCATCCGCCGTCACGTTCGGGCGGCTCTCATAGATGATCCCGATCACGCCGAGCGGCGTCGCGACGCGCTCGATGACGAGGCCGTTCGGGCGGGTCCAGCCGGCCAGCACGCGGCCGACCGGATCAGCAAGCCCGGCGACCTCCTCGATGCCCCGCGCCATCGCCTCGATGCGCGCCGGATTGAGGGTCAGCCGGTCGACGAAGCTGGCGGCGAGCCCGTCGCGGATGGCGGTCGCGACGTCCTCGGCATTGGCGGCCAGGATCGCCGGAGCGCACGCCCGGATCTGTGCCGCCATGGCGGCCAGCGCGGCATTCTTGACGGCCGTCGGCGCGACCACGAGCGCCCGTGCGGCGCCGCGGGCACGACGCCCGATCTCGCGCATGGTCTCCTCGACCGTCGAGCCTTCGATCAAGCGGGCTTCCAGCATCATTCGCCCCTCAGGACCATGTCGTCGCGGTGGATCATCACCGTGCGACCCGTATAGCCGAGAACCGCCTCGATTTCATGGGTCTTGCGTCCCAGCATGGCAGCCGCGTCGTCGGCGTCGAAGGCGATGAGCCCGCGGCCGAGCTGTTCACCGGCCGGACCTGAGATCAGGACCGCATCGCCGCGCGCGAAGCGGCCCTCGACGCGGGTGCAGCCGGCCGGCAGCAGGCTCTTGCCGCGCCGGAGCGCCCCGGCGGCGCCGGCATCGACATGCACGGTGCCGCGCGCGTCGAGCGAGCCGGCGATCCACTTCTTGCGCGCCGTGACCGGGCTGCCCTGGCCGAGGAACCAGGTCGCGGACGCGCCGGCATCGATCGCGCCGAGCGGGTTCAGGCGCTTGCCGAGCGTGATGATCATGGCCGTGCCGGCATCGGTGGCGATCTTGCCGGCTTCGATCTTGGTCTTCATGCCGCCGCGCGACAGTTCCGAGCCGGCCCCGCCCGCCATGGCCTCGATCTCGGGCGTGATCCGCTCCACGACCGGGATCAGCTTCGCGTCCGGGTCGTCGTTGGGCGGGGCGGTATAGAGGCCGTCGATGTCGGACAGCAGCACGAGGAGATCGGCGCCGATCATGGTGGCGACGCGCGCGGCGAGGCGATCGTTGTCGCCGTAGCGGATCTCGGTGGTGGCGACCGTGTCGTTCTCGTTGATCACCGGCACGGCGCGGCGCTCCAGGAGCACCGACAGGGTGGCGCGGGCGTTCAGATAGCGCCGGCGGCTCTCGGTGTCGTCGAGGGTCAAGAGTACCTGCGCGGCCGTGAAGCCATGCGCGCCGAGCACCTCCGAATAGGCCCGCGCCAGCGCGATCTGGCCGACGGCCGCCGCCGCCTGGCTCTCGGCCAGTTGCAGCGCGCCCTTCGGCAGGCCGAGCCGGCCGCGACCGAGCGCGATGGCGCCGGAGGAAACCAGGATCACCTCCGCGCCGCCCTTCATCAGACCTGCGACGTCGTCGGCGAGGCTTTCCAGCCACGGCTGCTTCAGGGCGCCGGTGGCACGGTCGACCAACAGGGCGGAGCCGATCTTGACGACGATGCGGCGGTGGTCGCGGAGGGCGGGCATGGGTTTCTGGCCGGTTCTGGACGGGGTCCTCCGCATAGACGCGATTGCGCGGCGGGGCAACCGGGGCGAGGCCGGCTGTGGCACATCGGCAGACGCCAACTTCGGTTCAAATGTCGTTCGCGGGAGACTTTCGTGCGACATCTTGCTTTATCGACGGTTGCGCCCGCGCTAGCGTGCCGCCCGGAACGATCCGTCGGGGCATGCAGCCATGACCATGAATATCCGCCGTCTGACCCCGGCCGATCGACGCATGCTGGAAACGCTCTGGCGTACCGCCGCCGACAAGACCGCGATCGTCTTGCCCGGGGCGCACCTGATGCGCCAGCCGACCGATCTGGCCATCCTCCAGGCCCTGATCGACGATCCGACCACGAGGGCGGCCGTGTTCGCAGCCGCGGAAGCCTACGCGATTGCCTTCAGCGAGGTTCTGATCGGCCTGGAGGCCCGCATGCAGGACGGCATTTCCCTGCAGTGGTGCGTGGTGATCGACGAATACGGCACGCATTTCGCGATCAAGCATGCGGAATTCGACGCCTTGATCCGCATAAACTTTGCGCTCGAAAACAAGCTGGCAGACGGCGGCCCCTTCAAGGTCGCGAGGCTGTTCTCCAACCTTGTGACGATCGTTGAAGAAGAGGTTGAACAGGGCAAGGCCAAGCGCTCGCCACGAGAGTGACCGTTACCGCTGCGCGGCCTGCGGCGTCAGCGTCTCGGTGCCGGCGCCGGACTGGTCGGCCGTGCTCCAGACGCCTTCGAGCGAGCCGTCCGGCTGGATGTGGTAGACGACGAGGCCGAAGGAATGGCCGAGCGCATAGGCGGCCGAGAAGGCGTCGAGATTGCGCATGCAGATGCCGACCGAGGTGGCGCCGCCGGTCTCCCAGACGATGCGGCAATTGGTGCTGTCGGTCAGCGAGATGGTCGCCTTGCCGCGATAGGTCGTGCCGTCGAAATTGGTGCCCTTGACGGCATAGACGCCGCCGATCTCCTGGGCCGGGGCGGTGGCGGGGGGCAGCGCGAAGAGGATGGCGGCCGCTGCGGCCGGCGCCCGGAAGGCTCTGCGGAGCATGCCCGTCCCCTCCATGGATGACGCAAAGACACCGCCATGACCCTGCGGAGGCTCCGGGAAGCCTTCCGGAAGGGACCCGCGCGGCCGGACCACCGGCACCTTCCCCAGAGCTACCCCTCTTTCGTTTCGCCGATATTGCGTCCCCGATCCTCCTCAGAAAGGCCAGTAGTGTCCGGCGGCGTCTGCGCATAAAGTATGAGGCGACACCCGACGTCAGATCGGGTGCGCCCTGGGAGGAACCGCATGTGCCAGATTTTCGCGAGCCTGCCGCCGGCGACCTACGCATTCCAGACCCGGTCCGTCCGGCTCGGCGGCCACGCCACCTCGATCCGACTTGAGCTGCGCTTCTGGCAGATTCTCGAGGAGATCGCGGACCAGCAGGGCGTGACGCTGCCGAAATTCCTGACCAAGCTGCATGACGAGATCCTGGACCGGCACGGCGAGGTGGCCAATTTCGCCTCGCTGCTGCGCTGTGCCTGCCTGACCTATCTGGCCGAAATCCGCGGTCGCGACGAGGTCGAGACGGCGCTCGCCGTCGAGGCGCGCCGGGATTTCCGCTACCCGCTCGCGGCGGCCGAATAGCGCGCTTGTAGTATAGACCTACCACCCGCTCCGCCGGCGAACGCCTACACTCCCTCCAGAAGCCACGAAGATCCGCAAACGGATCCGCTGGAGGAAGTGCCCTTGATCGGTTCCCGGAAGACTGCAGCCTGCGCGGCTGCGGCGACGATGATCTTTGCCCAGGCGGCCTCTGTCCTGACGCTGACGGTGCCCGGCCGCGCCGACGACCTGGAGGCCGGCAAGGCCCAATTCCTGAAGAGCTGCGGAACCTGTCACAGCGCCGAACCGGGCGCCGCACCGCGCCAGGGTCCCAACCTGCACGGCGTGATCGGGCGCAAGGCCGGGACCCTGCCCGGCTTCACCTATTCGCCCGCGCTGCAATCCTGGGGCGAGGTCTGGACCGAGGACCTGCTCGAGCCGTGGATCACCAACGCGCAGCTGACCCGGCCCGGTACAGTCATGAACTACCGCCAGGCAGACGAAGACAAGCGCAAGCTGATCATCCAGTATCTGAAATCCCTGTCGGCGAAATGATCGCACGACAGTCCGGCACGGCTCCCAGTCCAAGAGGTTGGCATGGCGAAGGCAATCCACATGATGATCCGGGTCCTCGAAGAGGCCCGATCGGTCGCGTTCTACGGCCAGGCGTTCGGCCTCGCGGTCGCCGACCGGTTCGACTTCGACGGCTTCACGCTCGTCTACCTGCGCAATGCCGAGAATGATTTCGAAGTCGAGCTGACCATCAATCACGGCCGGACCGAGCCCTACGAGCTCGGCACCGGCTATGGCCATATCGCCTTCGCGGTGGCCGATCTCGACGCCGAGCATGCCCGCTTCGTCGCGGCCGGACTCAATCCCAATCCGATCAAGGAGTTCCACCGCGACGGCGGCCTGATGGCCCGCTTCTTCTTCGTCCAGGATCCGGACGGCTACAAGATCGAGGTGCTGCAGACCCACGGACGCTACCGCTGATACCGGCCGGCGGGAGGCCGGCCGATCGACACTCGGGAGGAACGCGAATGACCAAACGCGATGAACTGCCGGCCCCGGACAAGAAGGGCCTCAGCCGACGCAATTTCCTGCTCACCGGCACCGCCGCCGCCATCGTGGTCAAGGGCGGGGCGATCTTCTGCCCCACCGAGGCCTGGGCGCTGGAGGCTCAGGCCCTGAAGCCGACCACGCTCCGGACCCTGATCCGGATGGCCCGCGACATCTATCCGCATGACCGGCTCGCCGACCGCTTCTACGCCGTCGCCGTCAAGGGCTTCGACACCGACGCCGCCAAGGACGCAGGCGCCAAGGCACTGGTCGAGGAGGGCATTGCCGGCCTCGACGCCAAGGCGAAGGCCGCCCATGGCGTCGGCTATGCGGAGGTCGGCTGGGAGGCCGACCGCGTGGCGATCCTGAAGGCCATGGAGAAGGACAGCTTCTTCCAGAAGGTGCGCGGCACCCTGGTGGTCAGCCTCTACAACCAGAAGGAAGTCTGGCCGCTCTTCGGTTACGAAGGCGAATCCGCTTCCAAGGGCGGTTACATCAACCGCGGCTTCAACGACATCGCCTGGCTCTGACCGGCAGGGAGGACACCCCCATGGCTGCACCCTTCAAGCTCGACGACGACGGCGTCGTCGTGGTGATCGGCTCCGGCGCCGGCGGCGGCACGCTGGCGACCGATCTCGCCCTCAAGGGCATCAAGGTCGTCTGCCTGGAGGCAGGCGGGCGGCACGAGATCGAGGATTTCGAGAACGACGAATGGTCGAACTTCTCGAAGATCTCGTGGCTCGATCCGCGCACCACCTCCGGATCCTGGCGCGTGGCGCGCGACTTCCCCGGCTTGCCGGCCTGGATCGTGCGCGCGGTCGGCGGCTCGACCATCCACTGGGCCGGCGCCTCGCTGCGCTTCCAGGAGCATGAGTTCAAGGCCAAGACCACCTATGGCGAACTTGCCGGCGCCAACCTGCTCGACTGGCCGATCACGCTCGCCGAGATGGAGCCCTGGTACGAGAAGGCCGAGAACCGGATGGGCACCACCCGGACCCACGGCATTCCCGGCCTGCCCGGCAACAACAACTACAAGGTGTTCGAAGCCGGCGCCAAGAAGCTCGGCTACAAGACCGTCTCGACCGGCAACATGTCGATCAACTCGCAGGCCCGCGACGGCCGCGGCGCCTGCCAGCAGATCGGCTTCTGCTTCCAGGGCTGCAAGTCGGGCGCCAAGTGGTCGACGCTCTATTCGGAAATCCCGAAGGGCGAGGCGACCGGCAATCTGGAGGTCCGGCCGAACAGCCATGTGCTGAAGATCGAGCACGACGCCTCCGGCAAGGTGACGGCGGTCGTCTATGCCGACAAGACCGGCACGGTCCAGCGTCAGAAGGCACGCATCGTGGCGGTGGCCGGCAATTCGATCGAGACGCCGCGGCTGCTGCTCAACTCCGCTTCCAACCTGTTCCCGAACGGGCTGGCCAATTCGTCGGGCCAGGTCGGGCGCAACTACATGCGCCACCTGACCGCCTCGGTCTATGCCGTGTTCGAGAAGCCGGTGAAGATGTGGCGCGGCACGACGATGGCGGGGATCATCAAGGACGAGTCCGTGCACGATCCCAAGCGCGGCTTCGCGGCCGGCTACGAGATGGAGACGCTGTCGCTCGGCCTGCCCTTCATGGCCGCGTTCCTGGATCCGGGCGGCTGGGGGCGGTCCTTCACCTCGGCCATGGACGGCTACGAGAACATGGCCGGCATGTGGATCGTCGGCGAGGACATGCCGCAGGAGAAGAACGGCATCACGCTGCACGCCACCCAGAAGGACAAATACGGGATGCCGGTCCCGAACGTGCATTTCGACGACCATCCCAACGACATCGCCATGCGCAACCATGCCTGGAAGCAGGGCGCGGCGGTCTATGACGCGGTCGGCGCGGTCCGCACCTTCCCGACACCGCCCTATCCGTCGACCCACAATCTCGGCACCTGTCGCATGTCGGCCAATGCCCGCGACGGCGTCTGCAACAAATACGGCCAGACGCACGACGTGAAGAACCTGTTCATCTCCGACGGCAGCCAGTTCACCACCGGCGCCTCCGAGAACCCGACCCTGACGATCGTGGCGCTCGCCACGCGACAGGCCGAGTTCATCGCCGCCGAGATGGGCAAGAAGAACATCTGATCCGCTCCGCGCGCCTTGCGACCGGCGTCGGCACCCCCGGCGCCGGTCGTCCTTTCGGGCTATACGAAAAGTCTCTCCGGCACCGTGACAGATCGCTGCGCCGCACCATCTAGTCTCGCCGCGGCTGCGATTTAATGCGATCGAACGGACTGGAGGGCCTGTCATGCTGCCAACGCGACTTCTCCACGGATATCGGAATTTCCGGTCGGGCCGGTACACGGTCGAACACGAGCGCTATCGCCATCTGGCCGAAGCCGGCCAGAAGCCCGAGACCATGATCATCGCCTGCTGCGACAGCCGCGCCGCGCCCGAGCTGATCTTCGACGCGCCGCCCGGCGATCTCTTCGTCGTGCGCAACGTCGCCAATCTGGTTCCACCCTACACCCCCGACGGCGAGCACCATGGCACCTCGGCGGCGCTCGAATTCGCCGTCATGGCGCTGCGGGTGAAGACGATCGTGGTCATGGGTCACGGCCGCTGCGGCGGCATCGCGGCGGCGCTCAACGAGAATGCCGAACCGCTCTCGCCCGGCGACTTCATCGGCAAGTGGATCTCGCTCCTGGAACAGCCGGTCGCCGAATGCGCCTGCCACGAAGGCCTCGCGCCCGACCAGCGCCGCCATCTCCTGGAACGGATCTCGATCCGCCATTCCCTGAACAACCTGCGCAGCTTTCCTTGCGTCAATACCCTGGAAAGCCGCGGCAAGCTCGCCTTGCACGGTGCCTGGTTCGACATCAGCCTCGGCGAACTGCACGTCTATGACGAAGCCTCCGATCGGTGGCAGGCGCTCGGCGATGCCGAGCCGACCGACACCGGCCTCTCGCGGGTGGCCATGCCGGCCGGCTGACGCCATCGGCAGGGGTCTCGTACCGGCGCGCATGGGCTCGGTCCGCCGCGCTTTTTGGTACCTATTCGTACCAACGCCAGACCGGCACGCCGAACGTTGCCGCCCTTGAGGACGCTTGCTAAAGAACGCCGCTCGTTCCGGCTCCGCCCCGACGCGTCCCGGCCACCCAGACCCTGCGAGGAACCCCATGGCGTCCCACAATCTCCTTCTCCTGCCCGGCGACGGGATCGGCCCCGAGATCATGGGAGAGGCCAAGGGCATTCTGAACTGGTTCGGCAAGCGCGGCATCGCGTCCTTCGAGACCGAGACGGCGCTGGTCGGCGGCGCCTCCTATGACGCCTGCGGGAAGGCCATCTCCGAGGACACGATGAAGCTTGCCGACCAGGCCGATGCGGTCCTGTTCGGCGCGGTCGGCGGCCCGAAGTGGGACGGCGTGCCCTATGACGCGCGCCCGGAGGCCGGATTGCTGCGCCTGCGCAAGGATCTCGGCCTGTTCGCCAACCTGCGCCCGGCCATCTGCTATCCGGCGCTTGCCGACGCCTCCTCGCTGAAGCGCGACGTGGTCGAGGGCCTCGACATCCTGATCCTGCGCGAACTCACCGGCGGCGTCTATTTCGGCGAGCCGAAGGAGATCGTGACGCTGGAGAACGGGGAGAAGCGCGCGGTCGACACCCAGCTCTACACGACCCACGAGATCGAGCGCATCGCCCGCGTCGCATTCGATCTCGCCCGCACCCGGCGCAACAAGGTCTCCTCGGCCGAGAAGCGCAACGTCATGAAGTCCGGCGTGCTGTGGAACCAGGTCGTCACCAAGATCGGCAAGGAAGAATATCCGGACGTGCAGCTCGAGCACGTGCTCGCCGACAACTGCGCCATGCAGCTCGTGCGCTGGCCGAAGCAGTATGACGTGATCGTCTGCGACAACCTGTTCGGCGACATCCTGTCCGACGTGGCCGCCATGCTGACCGGCTCGCTCGGCATGCTGCCCTCCGCCTCGCTCGGCGCCCCCGATCCGACCACCGGCCAGCGCAAGTCGCTCTACGAGCCGGTGCACGGCTCCGCCCCGGACATCGCCGGCCGCAGCCTCGCCAACCCGATCGCCATGATCGCTTCCGTCGGCATGGCGCTGCGCTATTCCTTCGGCCTCGGCGAGGCCGCCGACCTGCTCGACAAGGCCATCGCCAACGTGCTGGCCACCGGCACCCGCACCAAGGACATTGCCGAGAAGGGCTCCAACGCGGTCAGCACCCAGGAGATGGGCGCCGCCATCCTCAAGGAACTGGAGAGCCTCGCCCGCTGATCGGGACCACGGCTTCCCCAAATCGCATCGTCCGCGCGGGCCGGTCCTCGGATCGGCCCGCTCCTTTTGGAGACGTCGCGCCGGCCGTCCGATTCCGTCCGATCATCGCGGACGGAATCCCGGACGCCTTGCCGACGGGGTTCACCTGACCGTCACCGGGACGCGATCGATGACCGCATCGGCGGTTCCCGGACGACCATAGACATAGACGAGATCATAGCGGCCGGGCTTTGCCGGCGCGGGGATATCGAAAGCCGTCAGATTGCGCACGTCGTGCATCGTATCGGTCCCGAAGCGCGGCAGCGGCAAGCCCGGCGGCAGGAAACCGACCTTGTCGAAGAACATGGCCTTCATGGCGAACCGCACCGGCAGTGTCCCCCCGGGCGCAACCTCTCCGGCGACGTCGACGAAGGCCCGCCCGGTCACCGTCACGGTCTTGCGTGCCAACACGATCCCGTCCGAAAAAGTGACCAGACGCGCCTCGTAGCGACCTTCCGGCGCGGGAAAGCGCTCCGTGCTGCCCTTGATGCCTTCGGCGACCTTTCGTGTCGGCCGACCGGCTTTGTCGAACGCCCAGATCTCGATCGAGCTTCCGCTCAGACCGGGCAATTCGGGCTTGATCCGCTCGTGAAGGGATATCGAATCGGGCAGGCCGACCGTGTAGTTCCGCGCCGATACGGAGAGATCCCGCACGACCAGTACATCCTTGTCGTCCGGGCCGACGGCCACGACGACCCGATAGCGGCCCGCCAGCGGCGGCGCCGTCAGCCTGTAGCGCCTGCCGGTATCGCCGCCGCCGGTGACCGGTTCGCCCCGATCATGAAAGCTCTCTTCGCCATCGGCTTTGCGCCCGAGCAGAACCGGCGGCCGGGCCGCAAGGCCGGACCGGCCTCGAAGCGTCACTTCGAAGATGTCGCCCGCCGTGACCGTTGTCGGCGCGTCGACTGCGATGTCCGGCTTTTCGACCCGCACGGGCCAATCCGCGAGCACCAGGCGCGGCGCGCAGGTCATATAGACGATCCTATAGGCACCCGGTTTGGCCGGAAGCGACACCTCGCCCTGACCGATCTCGTTCGGCCAGGATTCCCGGATCAACGACGCGCCGGGATCGGTGCGCAAGCCGTAGACCCCATCCGTGAACCCGGTCAGGGGGACATGCACCACCGCCCCGCCCGGCGCCGTCGCCTCCACCGGCACCGGCGCAAGCGGGGCGATCGACCGGTCGAGCTTGACGGTGACGGCGGGCGGGGCTCCGGGGCCGACCCGGAAAGCCGCGGTGCCCCAGGCGACCGTCTTCCCCGGCAGCACGGCGTTGACGGCGTAGCTCCCCTCCGGCAGCGCGACCGTGCCGGGTTCGCCGTCGAACAGGAAACGGCTCCAGTCCTTGTCCTTGTAGAGCACGCCGATCCGGGCGCCGCGCACCGGCTTGCCGTCGGCACCGACCACCCGGACGGTCACCGGCTTGCGCGGCTTCTCGCCGAGATGGTCGCGCAGCGCCGCGTCGAGCACGGCGAGCGGCAGGAACAGCCCGGTCAGAAGCGCCGGCAGGTCGTGGCGCCGCTCGAGCGGCTGGAACGATCCCGCACAGGGAAAGCCCGTTTCGGCCGCGCCGGCCGGGCGGATCGAAACGGATGTCAGGGCAGCGACGAGGCCGACGGCGAAGCGGGACAGGATTCGCACGGAGAAACCCTTCGCGAGAGGTGGCCGCCATGGGACCGTGAACCTGCCGCTTCGGCAAGACCCGGCGGAACCCTGACGGCATTTGTCATCCCCGCCACCCCGCGGAGGCGCGCCGGGCGCCGATCGCATGGCTGCAGACCCCAAATCCCGGGGAGCCGTTGCCGTTCCGCCACGGGCGGCGGTCGCATACCGCCGCCCAAAGTGAAGGCTTTGCATACCGTTGCCCAGGAACTAGGCTAAAGGTTCGGATCCCTTCGGGGCCCCGCTTCGATCGGGGCCGATGCCTCACGCCGAGACAGCCAGCGAGCCCGACATTGGCCATCCTGACCGCGCTACACCACGTCACCGCCTATCGCTACGACCGGCCGGTCACCCTCGGCCCGCAGGTCATCCGGCTGCGTCCGGCGCCGCATTCGCGGACCCGCGTGCCGAGCTATTCGCTGAAGGTCGTGCCCGAACAGCATTTCATCAACTGGCAGCAGGATCCGCACGGCAACTGGCTGGCGCGGCTGGTCTTCCCGGAGAAGACGACGGAGTTCCGCGTCGAGGTCGACCTGCTCGCCGAGATGGCGGTCTACAATCCGTTCGACTTCTTCGTCGAGAGCTATGCCGAGAAGTATCCTTTCGCCTACACGCCCGAACTGGCCGTGGAACTGGCGCCCTATCTAGTCACCGAGCCGGCCGGGCCGGAATTCGAGGCCTATCTGGCGGGTATCGATCGCGGTGAAATGCCGATCGTCGACTTCCTGGTCGCCGTCAACCAGCGCCTGTCGCAGGACATCCGCTACGTGATCCGGATGGAACCGGGCGTCCAGGAACCGAACGACACCCTGGCGCTCGCCTCCGGCTCGTGCCGCGACACCGGCTGGCTGCTGGTCCAGCTTCTGCGCCGGCTCGGCCTCGCCGCGCGTTTCGTCTCCGGCTACCTGATCCAGCTCAAGGCCGACATCGCCGCGCTCGACGGCCCGTCGGGCACCGACCACGACTTCACCGATCTGCATGCCTGGTGCGAGGTCTATATTCCGGGCGCCGGCTGGGTCGGCCTCGATCCGACCTCCGGCCTCTTCGCCGGAGAAGGCCACATCCCGCTGGCCGGCACGCCGCACTACCGCTCTGCCGCTCCGATCACCGGCACCGTCTCGGCCTATGGCGGCCAGGCCGAGGTCGAGTTCCATTTCGACATGCGGGTCACCCGCATCGCCGAGAAGCCGCGCGTCACGGCGCCCTTCTCGGACGATGCCTGGGCGGCCCTGGACGATCTCGGCCGCAAGGTCGACGAGGATCTGGTCAAGCACGACGTCCGCTTGACCATGGGCGGCGAGCCGACTTTCGTGTCGATCGACGACTACCAGTCGGCCGAGTGGAACACCGCCGCGGTCGGACCGACCAAGCGCGACCGGGCCGACGATCTGATCCGACGCCTGCGCGAGCGCTTCGCCCCCGGCGGCTTCCTGCATTACGGCCAGGGCAAATGGTATCCGGGCGAAAGCCTGCCGCGCTGGTCCTTTGCGCTCTATTGGCGCAAGGACGGCAAGCCGGTCTGGCGCAATCCCGACCTGATCGCCCGGGAGGGCGGCCCGCGCGGCGCCACCGTCGAGGCGGCCGAGAAGGTCTGCGCCGGGATCGCCGAGCGCCTGGACATCGGCGCCGACTATGTCATTCCGGCCTACGAGGATCCGGCGCACTGGATCCTGAAGGAGATCGAACTCCCCGACAACGTCACCACCCAGGACTCCAAGCTCGAAAACCCCGAAGACCGGCACCGCATCGCCAAGGTCTTCGAGCATGGCCTCGCCCGGCCGACCGGCTACGTGCTGCCGGTCCAGCGCTGGCAGGCGGCGGCCGGCACCGGCTGGTACTCCGAGAAATGGCGGCTGAGGCGCCAGAAGCTGTTCCTGATCCCCGGCGACAGCCCGGTCGGCTACCGTCTGCCGATCGCCTCGCTGCCCTGGATCCCGCCGGCCAACTATCCCTACATCACTGAGCGCGACACCTTCCTGCAGCTCCCGCCCCTGCCCGATCCCGACGAACTTGCACAGGTCTACAGCCGCTCCGAGGCGCCGACCCGCGCGACCCAGCGCTTTCTCGAGGAGATCGGCGCCAACCAGGTGCGCACGGCGATGACGGTCGAGCCGCGCGACGGCGTGCTGCATGTCTTCATGCCGCCGGTCTCCGCGCTCGACGACTATCTGGAACTGCTCGCTGCCGTCGAACTGACCGCCGCCACGGTCGGCGTTCCGGTCCATATCGAGGGCTACCCGCCGCCGTGGGATCCGCGCCTCGACGTGATCAAGGTGACGCCCGACCCCGGCGTCATCGAGGTCAACGTCCAGCCGGCAGGCTCCTGGGACGAATGCGTGGCGATCACCACCGGCCTCTACGAGGACGCCCGGCACAGCCGGCTCGGCACCGAGAAGTTCATGGTCGACGGTCGCCATACGGGCACGGGCGGCGGCAACCATGTCGTGGTCGGCGCCCGTTTCCCGGTCGACAGTCCGTTCCTGCGCCGCCCGGATCTGCTCAAGAGCCTGGTGCTCTACTGGCAGCGCCGGCCCTCGCTGTCTTTCCTGTTCTCCGGCCTGTTCATCGGGCCGACCAGCCAGGCGCCGCGTATCGACGAGGCGCGTCACGATGCGCTCTACGAGCTGGAAATCGCACTCGCCAACGTGCCGACGCCCTGGACCGGCAATCCGCCGCTGCCCTGGCTGACCGACCGGCTGTTCCGCAACCTGCTGACCGACGTGTCGGGCAACACGCACCGTACCGAGATCTGCATCGACAAGCTGTTCTCGCCGGACGGCCCGACCGGGCGGCTCGGCCTGGTCGAGTTCCGCTCCTTCGAGATGCCGCCGGACGCGCGCATGAGCCTCGCCCAGCAGCTCCTGCTGCGGGCCGTCATCGCCTGGCTGTGGCGCGAGCCGCAGGAGGGCGAATTCGCCCGCTGGGGCACGGCGCTGCACGATCGCTTCATGCTGCCGCATTTCGTCTGGGAGGACTTCCTCGGCGTCCTCGACGATCTGAACCGCGCCGGCTACGCCTTCGACCCGGTCTGGTTCGAGGCGCAGCGCGAGTTCCGCTTCCCCTTCTACGGGGCCGTCGAGCATGCCGGCGTGAAGCTGGAGATCCGCACCGCGCTCGAGCCCTGGCACGTCACCGGCGAGGAGGGCGCGGCCGGCGGCACCGTGCGCTATGTCGACAGCTCGACCGAGCGTCTGCAGGTGAAGGCGGAAGGCCTCAATCCGGCGCGGCATGTGGTCACGGCCAATGGTCGCCGGGTGCCGATGACCTCGACCGGCCGCTCCGGCGAATTCGTGGCCGGCATCCGCTACAAGGCCTGGCAGCCGGCCTCGGGCATCCATCCGACCCTGCCTGTGAACGCGCCGCTGACCATCGACGTTCTCGACCGCTGGACCGGTCGATCGCTCGGCGGCTGCGTCTATCATGTGGCGCATCCGGGCGGGCGCAACTACGATACCTTCCCGGTCAATTCCTACGAGGCCGAGGCGCGCCGGCTTGCCCGCTTCTTCGATCACGGCCATACACCGGGCTTCGCGGCCGTCCCGCCGGACGAGCGCAGCCTCGATTTCCCGCTGACGCTCGACCTGCGCCGTCCGCCGCCCCGCCTCTGAGGTTCCTTTCGGAATGACCGAGACCGCCCAGCTCGAATTCGAGATGCGCTTCGCCGGGAGCGCAGGCGCTCCGGGAAGCGAGGCGGTGCGTGCGCTCCTGGCCGGGTATCGCCCGGAGGCCGGTGTCCACGACGAGATGATGGCGGAGGACGGGCGGCCGCGCGCTCACTGGCTGCCTCTGCTCAATCTGCTCGCGGGGCTCGGTCCGAACGAGGTGCGCCGCCGCTTCGCGCTGGCCGACCGGCATCTGGCCGATGCCGGCGTGGTCTACCGGGTCTACGGCGACGAGACCGGGGCCGAACGGCCCTGGCCGCTGTCGCATCTGCCGCTCGTCCTCGCCGAGGCCGACTGGTCGGCCCTCGCCGCCGGCATCGTCCAGCGCGCCGAGCTTCTGGAAGCGATCCTGGCCGATCTCTACGGCCCCGCCGACCTTGTCCGCCAAGGACACCTGCCGGCCGCCCTGGTCGCCGGCAACGGGGAGTTCCTGCGTCCCCTGGTGGGCGTGAAACCGGCCGGCGGTCATCATCTGCATGTCTTCGCCGCCGATGTGACGCGCGGCCCGGACGGCCGCTGGTGGGTGCTCGGCGATCGCACGCAGGCACCGTCGGGCGCCGGCTACGCCATCGAGAACCGGATCGCCCTGTCCTCGCGCGGCCTGCCGGACGTGTTCCGTGCCCTGAGGATCGAACGCCTGACGCGCTTCTTCCAGGCGCTGCGCTCCGGCCTCGCCAAGGCTTCCGGCCGCGACGAGCCGCGCATCGCCCTGCTGTCGCCCGGCCCGGCCAACGAGACCTATTTCGAGCATGCCTATCTGGCGCGCGTGCTCGGCTTCCTGCTGGTCGAGGGCGGTGACCTTTCGGTGCGCGGCGATCAGGTCTGGCTGCGCACCGTCGAGGGCCCGATCCGCGCCGACGTGATCCTGCGCCGGCTGGATGCCGATTTCGCCGATCCGCTCGAACTCAACGCCCATTCGCGCATCGGCGTGCCCGGCCTGATGCAGGCCGTGCGCGCCGGGACGGTGGTGATCGCCAATGCGCTCGGCGCCGGACTGGTCGAGGCGCCGGCCCTGATGCCGTTCCTGCCGGCGCTGTCCCGGCACCTGCTTGGCGAAGACCTGCGCCTGTCCAACCTCGCCACCTGGTGGTGCGGCGATCCGGACGCCCGCGCCGCCGTGATCGGCGACATCCGCGCCAAGGCGCTGGCACCCGCCTTTGGCCGCACCCTGCGCGGCACGCTCGACAATATGGGCGTCAACGGCGCCGACCTGTCGCCGGACGACATGAAGCGGCTGATCGCCGCCATGGAGCGGCGCGGCACCGATTTCGTCGGCCAGGAGCCGGTGCGGCTGGCCACAACGCCGGTCTTCGAGCGCGGACGGCTGCAACCGCGTCCCTTCGCATTGCGCGTCTTCGCCGCGCGTGGCCCGGACGGCTGGACCGTGATGCCGGGCGGCCTCTGCCGCATCTCCGACCGACCGGATGCACGCGCCCTCTCGATGCAGCGCGGCGGCCGCTCGGCCGATGTCTGGGTCGCCACGAGCGCGGCCCCGGAGCCGAGCCTTCTGGTGCCGGACCCCGATCAGGTCGAGATCCGGCGCGACACCGGCGCTCTGCCGAGCCGGGCCGCCGACAATCTCTATTGGCTCGGCCGCTATCTGGAGCGCACGGAGGCGACCCTGCGGCTCGCCCGCAGCCTCGCCGGACAGACCAGCGACGACGGCCCGGATACCGGCGACGGCCCCTCGACCCGCCATGTCGCCGATCTCCTGGCCGCCTGGGGGGCGACGCCGTTCGGGCTCGACGACTATGCCGAGATCGTCCGCGAGGCGCTCGGCGGCACCTCGGTCGGCGCCGCGCCGCAGCTGGCGCGCGAAGCCCGCCGCACCGCCTCGGTGGTGCGCGACCGTCTGTCGCCGGATGCCTGGCGGGCGCTGGCGGATCTGACGGCCGTCTTCCCCCGGCCGTCGTCGGACCGCAACGAAACGGTCGGCGATATCGACCGCGACGGCGACGAGGACGAGGCGGATCTGTTCGCCGCCGCAGACCTGGGTCTGAGAACCATCGCGGCCTTTACCGGCCTCGCCCATGAGAACATGTACCGGCCGTCCGGCTGGCGGTTCCTCGACATGGGCGCGCGCATCGAGCGGGCGATCGCGGTCGCCCGCTACGCCCGGCGCCTCGCGGAGCCGAAGGCCGGCTCCAACCTTCTGATCCGGCTTCTGGAACTGACCGACAGCCAGATCGTTCATCGCGCCCGCTACATCTCAGGCCCCTCGGTGAAGACGGTCCTCGATCTGGTCCTGCTCGACGAAACGCATCCGCGCTCCGCCGCCTTCCAGCTGGATCGCCTGGTCGAGCATCTGACGCATCTGTCCAGCCGCCATGACGGCCGTGCCGACGATGCCGCGCGCGCCGCCCTGCGCCTTGCGGCACTGCTGAAATCCGCCGACCCGGCTGAGTTCGATGCGGACATGATCATGGATGTCGAGATCCGCCTGATGAAGCTCTCCGACGCGATCACGCGCCGCTATTTCGGCGAAGGCGCCGGCGAAGAGCCCGCCGACGAGATCGGCCCGGGCGGGGGATCGATGGGGGAGACCGGCGGCCCATGATCTACGAGGTCACCCATGTCACGCGGTATCACTACCGCGCGACGGTCCCGGTCACGCGCAACATGCTGCACCTGACCCCGGTCGACCGGCCCGGCCAGCGCGTGCTGGCGACCAGCCTCGTCATCGACCCGCGGCCGGCCGAGCGCAGCGAAGGCGTCGATTTCTTCGGCAACCGGACAACCCGGATCACGCTGCGCACGCCGCATGCCTTCCTGGAGATCCACGCCGCCTCGACCGTGTCGGTGGTCGCCCGCGATCTCCCCCGGCCGGGCAGCACGCCGACCTGGGAGACCATCGCCGATCTCGCCGCGACCGGCTTCAGCCTCGCTCCGGAGGATCCCGTCCACTACGTCTTTCCGAGCCGCTCGGTACCGCTCGTCGAAGAAGCCAGGGTCTATGCGGCGCGCTCCTTCCCGCCCGGCCGGCGTATCCTCGACGGCGCGGTCGAGCTCAACCGCCGCATCCGCGCGGATTTCGCCTACGATCCGACCGCCACTGACGTGACCACGCCGGTCGCCAAGGTCTTCGCCGGGCGGCGCGGCGTCTGCCAGGACTTCGCCCATGCGATGATCTCGGGCCTGCGCGGCCTCGGCCTGCCGGCCCGCTACGTGTCGGGCTACCTGCGGACCGAGCCGCCGCCCGGCCGTCCCCGGCTGGCCGGCGCGGATGCCACCCATGCCTGGGTCGAGATCTGGTGCGGTCCGTCGGAAGGCTGGATCGGCCTCGATCCGACCAACGCCATCGCGGCCGGCGACAGCCATGTCGTGCTGGCCGTCGGCCGGGACTATGCCGACGTCTCGCCGGTCGACGGCGTGATCGTCTATTCCGGCCCGCAGGGCCTTTCGGTCGGCGTCGATGTGGTCGAGGTCGACCCGGCCCGCACCAATCCCCGCGTCCTGGCCCCGAAGCGCGCCGAGTAGGCCCAGCCTCCGGCCCGCCGGAGGCTGCCCATTTCTGCGACCGCCGCCTGCCGGTGGCCGGGTCGCGCCGGATGGCAGCCGGCTGCGGCCGAGCCCGGCAGATCGGCCGATCAGACCTCGATCGCGCCGGCAGCCTCGTCCATCAGGTCGGCATAGTGCCGGCGCAGGCGGGCGGTGGTCGGCCCCGGCAGGGCGGTCGGCAGGTCGCGGCCGTCGATGCGGCGGATCGGGGTCAGGCCGCCGAAGGTGCCGGTCACGAAGGCCTCGTCGGCGTCGTAGACCTCGGCGAGGGTGAAGTTGCCGAGCCGGATCGGCACGCCATGGCGCTCGCACAGTTCGATGACATGGGCGCGCGTGATGCCGTTGAAGCAATAGGCGCCGGACGAGGTCCGGACCTCGCCGTTCTTGACGAAGAAGAAGTTGGTTGCGTTGCAACTCGACACGAAGCCGTGCGGGTCGAGCATCAGCGCCTCGTCGGCCCCGGCCTTGATGGCCTGGATCAGCGCCTGGATCAGGTTCAGCCGGCTGTGCGAATTGAGCCGCATGTCGAACATGTCGGGCGGCGAGCAGCGGATCGTCGAGGTGAACAGCGACAGGCCGGTCTTGGCCAGTTCGGGCGACGGCAGCTTGTATTCGGCCGCGATGGCGATGGTCGCCTTGGAGATGGTGTGGCGCGGATCCTGGTTCGGGGTCTTCTTCAGGCCGCGCGTAACCATCAGGCGGATATGCACCCCATCCGACATGCCGTTCGCGGCCAGCATCCGGTCGAGTTCGGCGGCGAGCTCCGCCTTGGCCATGCCGATATCCATGTCGATCGATTTCGCGCCGGCATAGAGGCGGTCGAAATGCCGGTCGGCGAACACGACCGTGCCTTTGTGCAGACGGAAGCCTTCCCAGACGCCGTCGCCGAGCACGTAGCCGGCGTCGAAGATCGAGACTTTGGCCTCGGCGCGCGGCACCAGGGCACCATTCAGATAGATCTTCACATGCTCGTTGCGCGGATCGGCGGCGTAGTCCTGGCTTCCGGCCATGTCGGCTCCTGACGGATAGGGTGCGGCGCTTGCCGCGGGAAGGTTTCACAAGATGACAACAAGCTGTCATTCGATGACAGGAAGCTGACCAAGTGTGACGAATAGCTGACAGCTTGCGTGCATCGGCGGATCTGGAACATGAAATGCCAGAACCAGCCAGTAAACCGTTTGCGACCGACTGCCCGATCGGCTACCGGTTGATCGAGGTCGACGTCCCCATTCCCGATCGCCCACGGCCCAGCCGGGGCGGTTCGGAGTGGGGAATCCGACCGCAACCAGCCGATCCCGACGCCCCGTTCCCGGACGGGCGCGCGAGGGTTTCGCGCAACCCCATCCTGCGGCTCAAGGATCGCCCATGTTCCAGGACTTCTATCCCGAGCTGATCGCGCTCGCCAACGTCATCTTCATCAACGTCGTGCTTTCGGGCGACAACGCCATCGTGGTCGGCATGGCCGCGGCGGCGGTGCATCCGTCGATCCGCAAGAAGGTCATCCTGTGGGGCATCGGCGGTGCCGTCGTCCTGCGCATCATCTTCGCCCTGGTCGCCACCAAGCTGATGTCGATCGTCGGTCTGACGCTCGCCGGCGGCATCCTGCTGCTCTGGGTCTGCTGGAAGATGTACCGGGAGATCACCGAGACGGTGGAGGAAGAAGAGGCCGCAGTCACAATGGCCGAGCAGTCGCTGTCCGGGACCGAGGGTGCCGAGATCGCGACCGCAGTCGGCGGTGCGGCCGCGGCCGGTGCGGTGGCGACGGAGGTGGCGGGCCAGGGCGCCAGCTTCATGGACGCGATGGTCCAGATCGTCGTCGCCGACGTGTCGATGTCGCTCGACAATGTGCTCGCCGTGGTCGGCGCCGCAGGCGAACATGTCTGGGTGCTGGTGGTCGGCCTCCTGCTCTCGGTTGCCCTGATGGGCGCCGCCGCCACCCTGATCGCGCATCTGCTGACCCGCTATCGCTGGATCGCCTGGCTCGGCTTCTTCGTCATCTTCTATGTCGCCCTCAAGATGGTCTGGATGGGCGCCTACGAGGTCGCCTGCCACGGCAACACCGCGGCCGCCTGCGGCCAGGGCATGGGCCACTATCTGAAGGCCACCATTTTCGGCGGCTGACGCCCGGCCCCGGCGGGCCGGCATCGGAAGACCGGCAGATATCCAACAAGGCCGCGATCGGGCTCCGATCGCGGCCTTTGTCGTTCTGAGCGTACAGTCAGGGCGGGTATGTCCTGCGGTAGACACGCGGTTCCGAGGCCCAGTAATTCCTCGGACATATGACAAGATTCAGACTTCCCAAACATGCCGACCCGCGCATAAACTCGGAGGAATAGGCGTTGCGACGACCCCGGCCGAGCCGAGGCGATCTCAACCCATCCGAGGAGACGGCCGTCGGGGAGGAAGCGATGGCGTTGCTCGAGCTGAGCGGGATTTCGAAAAGTTTCGGTCCGATCAAGGCGCTATCCGACATCGACTTCGCCGTCGGGCGTGGCGAGATCGTCGGCCTGATGGGCGACAACGGCGCCGGCAAGTCGACCATGGTCAAGCTGATCGCCGGCAATTTCCCGCCGAGCGCCGGCCGGATCGTGCTCGACGGCGAGGCGGTGCAGTTCCACCGCCCGGTCGAGGCCCGAGAGAAGGGCATCGAGGTCGTCTACCAGGACCTCGCCATCTGCAACAACCTGACCGCAGCCGCCAATGTCTTCCTCGGCCGGGAGCTCAAGCGTCAGGTCGGCCCGTTCCGCTTCCTCGACCACCGCGCCATGACGCGGCGGGCGGCGGAGCTGTTCGCGGACCTGAAATCCGAGACCCGGCCCGGCGATCTCGTGCACAAGATGTCCGGCGGCCAGCGCCAGGCGGTCGCCATCGCGCGGACCCGGCTCGCCGCCGCCAAGATCGTGCTGATGGACGAGCCGACCGCCGCCATCTCGATCCGGCAGGTCTCCGAGGTGCTCGACCTGATCCGGCGCCTGCGCGACCAGGGCATCGCCGTCATCCTGATCTCGCACCGCATGCCGGACGTGTTCTCGGTCTGCGACCGCGTCGTCGTGCTCCGGCGCGGCCGCAAGGTCGCCGACAAGCCGATCGCCCGCTCGACGCCCGAGGAAGTCACCGCCCTGATCACCGGCGCCAAGGAGACGGCGTGATGGCTGAAACCGGACGCCTTCCCGGGCTCGATCTCGACAATGTCGGCCGCGCATCCTGGTGGCAGCGCGGGCTCTTCGCCTCGCAATCGGCCTATGTCAGCCTGGCGCTGGTCGCGGTCGTGATCGGGATGTCGCTGGCCAGCCAGAACTTCCTGACCGCCGGCAACATCTCCAACGTGGCACAGAACTTCTCGTTCATCGCCATCGCCACGCTCGGCATCACCCTGGTGATCATCACAGGCGGCATCGACCTTTCGGTCGGCTCCGTGATGTGCTTCTCGGCGATCATCTCGGCCATGACCATGACGGCGCTGTCCGACGGCTCGATCGCACCCTGGCTGATCACGACCGTCGACGGCAAGCCGGCCGCGGCGGTACCGGGGCTGATCTTCGCGCTGTCGATCCTGGCCGGCCTCGCCGTGTCGCTGGTGATCGGGCTGGCCAACGGCTTCGCCATCGCGCGGCTCGGCCTGTCGCCCTTCGTCACCACGCTCGGCATGCTGTCGATCGTGCGCGGGCTCTGCTACGTCGTCACCAACGGCCGCGGCAGCTTCCCGAGCGGCCCGGATGCCGATCTCTTCTACGCCGTCACCGCCGGCAAGGTCGGACCGCTGCCGATGCCCTTCGTCTATCTGGTCGGGCTAGCGATCGTCATGGCGATCGTGCTGCACCACACCGCCTGGGGCCGGCACGTCTTCGCGCTCGGTGGCAACGAAAAGGCGGCGGAGCTGACCGGCGTTCCGGTCGCCCGGGTCAAGATCCAAGTCTACGCCCTCTCGGCGCTGGCCGCGGGCCTCAACGGCATCATCGTGTCCGGCTGGCTCGGCTCGGCGCCGGCCAACATGGCCAACAGCTACGAGCTCAACATCATCGCCGCGGCGGTGATCGGCGGCGCCAACCTGGCCGGCGGCATCGGCGGCCCGCTCGGGGCGATCGTCGGCTGCGTCCTGCTCGAGGTCATCCGCAACGGCCTGGTCCTGGCCCAGGTCAGCTCCTACTGGCAGCAGACCCTGGTCGGCTGCATCATCGTTCTCGCCGTCCTGGTCGATCGCCTGCGCACCCGCGGGCCCTGACCGGTCGCGCTCCTCCTTTCCCATACCGGTCCGGCACCGCGCGCCCCGCGCCCGTCCGCAGCCGAGACCGGGTCGCAAGACCAGCGGACCCAAACCGGAGGAAATGCCATGCGGAAATGGATGTTGGCGGCGGCTGTCGCCGTCCTGGCGGCGCTCGGTCAACCGGCCGAGGCCCAGCAGAAGTACCGTTTCGCCGTCGTGCCGAAGGCGATGAACAACCCGTTCTTCGATCTCGCCCGGGACGGCTGCCTGAAGCGCGCCAAGGAACTCGGCAATATCGAATGCATCTATCGCGGCCCGGTCGAGCACGAGCCGGCCACCCAGGCGCAGCTGATCCAGGACTTCATCACCCAGAAGGTCGACGGCCTCGCCATCTCGGTCGCCGATGTCGCCTCCGCGACCCGCTCGATCAAGGCGGCGGTCGATGCCGGCATCCCGGTGATCACCTTCGACGCCGACGCGCCCGGCTCGGCCCGTTCGGCCTATATCGGCACCAACAACAAGGAATTCGGCCTCGCGCTCGGCAAGCAGCTGCTGGCGCTCAGGCCGGAGGGCGGCAAATACGCCATGGTGTCGGGCGGTCCCGGCGCCAAGAACCTGGCCGAGCGCGTGGACGGCGTGCGCGAGGCGCTGAAGGGCTCCAAATGGGTCGAGGTGTCCGGCTCGCCGACCTTCTGCAATGACGACGTGGCGCTCGCCGTGCAGCAGATGGCGGACCTGAAGAGCGCGACCCCGGATCTGGCCGCGATCGTCCCGATCGGCGGCTGGCCGATGTTCGCCCCGGAAGGTTTCAAGGCCTTCGTCAACAAGAACAAGAAGGAGATCGACGCCGGCAAGTTCACGCTGGTCGTCGCCGATACGCTCAAGATGCAGCTCGAGCTGCTGCGCGACGGTTATTCCAACGCCCTGACCGGGCAGCGGCCGTTCGAGATGGGCGAGAAGTCGATGGATGCCCTGCTGGCGCTGAAGAAGAAGGAGAAGATCCCGGAGATCATCTATACCGGGCTCGACACCGTCACCAAGGAAACGGTCGGCCAGTATCTGAAGTGACCGCCACCATGAGCCTCTGACCTCTCGCGACGGCGGCGCCGATGGCCCGCCGTCGCTTTCGTCCGACCGGGCGCCGGACGCATGCGACCTGCGATGGAAGCGTTTCCACCGGAGGCCGCGATGGGCTATGACGGCGGAAACCCGCACGGGAAACGATCCAGGGAGAACGACATGACGGACGCCGCGCGCAATTTCATCGCCGGGGAATGGGTCGCCGCCGGCGATGCCGCTCCGGACATCAATCCGTCCAACACCAACGACGTGGTCGGGCTCTATCCGCGCGCCGGCGCCGCCGATGCCGAGCGCGCGATCGCGGCTGCCCGCGCCGCCTTCCCGGGCTGGAGCCGGTCGACGCCGCAGGAGCGCTACGAGATCCTGAAGCGCATCTCCGACGAGATCCTCGCCCGCAAGGACGAGATCGGCCGCATGCTGTCGCGCGAGGAGGGCAAGACCCTGCCCGAGGGCGTTGGCGAGACCGTCCGCGCCGGCCAGATCTTCGCCTTCTTCGCCGGCGAATGCCTGCGCCTCTCCGGTGAGATCGTGCCCTCCGTGCGCCCCGGCGTCGGCGTCGAGATGACCCGCGAGGCGGTCGGCGTGGTCGGCCTGATCACGCCCTGGAACTTCCCCGTCGCGATTCCGGCCTGGAAGATCGCCCCGGCGCTGGCCTACGGCAATTGCGTGGTGTTCAAGCCGGCCGACCTGGTGCCCGGCACCGCGCATCTGCTCGGCGAGATCATCGCCAAGGCCGGCCTGCCGGCGGGCGTCTTCAACATGGTCATGGGCCGCGGCTCGGTGGTCGGCGAGACGCTGCTGCGCTCCCCCGGCATCGACGCGATCTCCTTCACCGGCTCGGTTTCGACCGGCCGCCGGGTCGCCGCCGCGGCGATCGAGGCGAGCCCGATGAAGAAGATCCAGCTGGAGATGGGCGGCAAGAACCCGCTCGTCGTGCTCGACGACGCCGATCTCAAGATCGCGGTCGAATGCGCGGTCAACGGCGCCTTCTTCTCGACAGGCCAGCGCTGCACCGCCTCCTCGCGCCTGATCGTCACCGAGGGCATCCACGACCGCTTCGTCGAGGCCGTCGCCGAACGCTTGAAGGGTCTCGTCGTCGATGATGCGCTCAAGGCCGGCACCCATATCGGCCCGGTCGTCGACCAGAGCCAGCTCGACCAGAACCTGAAATATGTCGCCATCGCCAAGGACGAGGGCGCGCGGCTGGTGATCGGCGGCGACCGCCTCAACCGCGAGACGCCCGGCTTCTACATGGCCCCGGCCTTGTTCGCCGATGTCGACAACCGCATGCGGGTCGCGCGCGAGGAAATCTTCGGGCCGGTCGGCGTGGTCATCCGCGCCAAGGGCTACGACGAGGCGCTGGCGATCGCCAACGACACCGAATTCGGCCTGTCGTCCGGCATCTGCACCACGAGCCTGAAGCATGCCCAGCACTTCAAGCGCAATGCCGAGGCCGGCATGGTGATGGTCAACCTGCCGACCGCCGGCGTCGACTATCACGTCCCCTTCGGCGGCAGGAAGGGCTCC
Source organism: Prosthecodimorpha staleyi (assembly GCF_018729455.1). Lineage (NCBI taxonomy): Bacteria > Pseudomonadati > Pseudomonadota > Alphaproteobacteria > Hyphomicrobiales > Ancalomicrobiaceae > Prosthecodimorpha > Prosthecodimorpha staleyi. Next base: position 63,466 of record NZ_JAHHZF010000015.1, read on the forward strand.
TCCTACGGTCCGCGCGAACAGGGCGCCTACGCCAAGGAGTTCTACACCACGGTCAAGACCAGCTATACGCTGGCCTGAGGCCTCGGGGGGTTCTGTGGGCCGGGCGGAACGCAAGCCGCCCGCCCGGCGTTCCAGGATCCGGACCGATGGCCGCCGCCATGCGGCCACAGGAAAACGAGCCATGACGCAACCCCACCCGGCCGGCGCCACGCCGGACGGCTTCCGAGACAATGTCGAGCGTAACCGCTTCGAGCTGGAGGTCGACGGTCTCGTCGCCTTCGCCGACTATCGGCGCCGGGACGGGACGATCGTCGTGACCCATGTCGAAGCCCCCATCCCGTTGCGCGGCACCGGTACCGCCGACCGCCTGATGCGCGCCGTCGCCGAGACAGCGCGCGCGGAAGGGTCGTCGATCCGCCCGCTCTGCGGCTACGCGGCCGGCTGGCTGCGGGCTCATCGCGAATTCCGCGATCTCGCGGTGTGAAGGCAGACCGCCTTCCGCAGAGCCAAGCCCGTTCGATCGCACGCTTTTCGGGCCGGCGCCCGGCTATCGGCGCCGGCCCGCCTGCGCTACCGTTACCGAGCGGTCAGGCATGCGATGCGCCCGACTGGTGCAGCGGCACGCGGCAGAGTAAGCCGACAAAGAAGCAAGGACCGGCCACCAGAGCCGGCCGCCCCAAGAAAAGCCGCGCCGAGGCGGGGAGTTCGGACATGTGGAATCTGCCGCACGGCCCGCTTCATGCGGATATGTATGCCTATACGATGGCGCTCGCCCATTTCCGCAAGGGCGACCATGACACGCCGACCACCTACCACGCCTTCGTGCGCAAGAATCCGTTCGGCGGCAGCTACACGCTGGTCGCCGGCATCCACGATTTCCTGCGTTGGCTGCGCGATTTCCGCTTCACGGACTATCGCACCGACTATCTCGCCTCGCTGAAGACCATGAAGGGCAACCGGCTGTTCGACGACGCCTTCCTGAAGATGGTCGCCGAGACGCCGCTTTCCCTGACCATCGACGCCCTGCCGGAAGGCGAGCTGACCTTTCCGAACGTGCCGTTCGCCCGGGTCTCCGGCCCGCAATGGCAGTGCCTGATCGTCGAGGCGACGCTCCTCAACCTGATCAATGCGCAGTCGCTGGTCGCCACCGAGGCCTCGCGCTGCGTCCACGCGGCCGAGGGGACGCCGGTCATCGACGGCAGCCTCCGGCGCAGCATGGATGTCGGCGGCTATGCCTCCGCACGCGCCGCCTACATCGGCGGCTTCAGCGGCACCTCCAATGTCGCGGTCGCCCGGGCGCTCGGCCTGCCGGCGCGCGGCACCTTCGCGCATGCCTATGTCACCTTCCACAAGGAGGAGGAGACCGCCTTCCGCAACTATGCGGAGACGATGGACGACGTGGTCATGCTGCTCGACACCTACGACACGCTGACCGCGGCGCGGCTCGCCACGCGCATCTGCAAGGAGATCGGCAAGCCGCTGCTCGGCGTGCGGCTCGATTCCGGCGATCTCGGCTGGCTCAGCCTCGAGGTGCGCCGCATCCTGGACGAGGCCGGCTTCCGCGACACCTATGTGATGGCCTCCAACGACCTCAATCCGCGCACCATCGCCTCGCTGCGCGCCCAGCAGAAGGCCGGCGAGGCGGCGATCGACCGCTGGATGGTCGGCACCGACATCGGCGCCCCGCATGAGGGCGGCGCGCTCGGCGGCGTCTACAAGCTCGCCGAGGTCGCCGGCCGGCCGGTGATCAAGGTCGCCGAGCGCGGCGTCAGCGCCGCCGACACCAAGACGACCATTCCGGGCCCCTACGGCGTGGTGCGCATGCTGCGCGACAAGGACGGCCGCGAGCGGATCGCCGGCGACACGCTCCTGTCGCTCGATACGCTCGGCCGGGTGACGGGCTGGGGGGGCACCGACAAGCTGACCGGCCCCGACAATGGCCGCTTCCAGCTGACTTCGGACCTGGTCTCGGTCAATCTCGCCGATCCGGAGCGGCCGACCAAGTTCCGCACCGGCCAGCTCTGCTACGTGCCGCACCGGCGCATGATGACCCGCGGCGACATCGTCTATGAGATGCCCTCGCTCGACGAGATCCAGGCTTTCGCCCGCACCGGGCTCGACCGGCTCGATCCCGCGCACCGGCGTCTCGACCAGCCGCATATCTATGTCGCCGGCCTCGACGAGGGCCTCTACGAGATGCGCCGCCGCATGATCCGCGACATCCACCTGTCGCATCAGTGAGCGGCAGCGGCGGCCTTCCCTCCGCCGCTGCGGCAACGGCATCGTGCGCGGATGTGCCGGGCCCGGTTTCCGCCGCGCGCGCGACGGTGTAATGCTCGCACGAGGCCGGTCTCCGGTCCCGATCGGGCGTATGTCCGACAGATCGGGACCGGCTCCGGATCGCCATCCCCGCCTTGCGCGCCCGTCCTGGTCCAGCCCCAGAGGAACTCATGCCCGACCTGAAGATCACCGCCGGCCCGTTCACCTTCGATGCCGTCTTCGAGCACGCCAAGGCGCCGAAGACCGTCGCCGCCTTCAAGGCCCGCCTGCCCTTCATCAGCGAAGTGGTGCATGTGCGCTGGTCGGGCGAGGGCGTCTGGATGCCGCTCGGCGACTACCAGTTCGGCGTCGACTACGAGAACCACACCAGCCATCCGGCGCCGGGCCACATCATCCTGTATCCGGGCGGTCTCTCCGAGACCGAGATCCTGCTCGCCTATGGCGGCGTCAGCTTCTCCAGCAAGGTCGGCCAGCTCGCCGGCAACCACTTCATCACCATCGTGTCGGACCTCGACAAGGTCTACGAGCTCGGCCGCATGACCCTCTACAAGGGCGCCCAGCCGATCCGCTTCGACCTGGTCTGATCCGACCGGCGGCGCCCGGTTGCCGTCCTTGCCCCATGAAAGAGCGGGTCCGGCATGACCGGACCCGCTCTTTTAATGTCTGGACGGGGCGCGCGGAACCGGTCAGCCGGTGCCGCCGGGAACGTCCGGGAGCGGCGGCATGTTCGGCAGCACGTTCGGCGTCTGCGGCAGCGGCCGGTTTGGCGGCGGCGGATTGACCACGCGGTCGAGATTGGCCTTGGCGAGATCGATCTGGGTCGGATCGCCGCTCTTCAGGGCGACGATCAGATCGCGCGCCTCTTGGCTGCCGATGCCGCGGCCCTGGAAGATCTGGTGATTGGTCACCTGCGTCAGGGTCGGCCGCGTGCCGGGCACCGGCGCGAGCAACTGGTTCAGGAAGGTGTCGACCGACGGGTTACCGGAAGATTCGCGCAGCGCGCCCGGCGGCAACGTGCCGTCCGGAAGCTTCTGGGCGACCGCGACATTGTTCGGGTTTTTGCCGAAATCGGCCAGAGCATCCTGGGCATCGGACATGAAGCTGTACTGGCTGCCCCACATCTCGCCGGAGAACAGATCCGCCGCCACCATGCCGAGCGCCCAGACATTGACCGCGCCGCCGACCTGCAGGTTCGACTTCTCGCCCTTGATGCGCGCACTCTCCCGGGCTGTGTCGGGCGACAGGATGTTGCCGCCGATCGACATGGCCGTTCCCTTCTGCAATTTGGGGAACATTCCGTGCACGACGGAGCTCGTCCAGTCTTCGACCTTCTTCAGCAGCCCCATCGGCTTTTCCAACTCGCCGAGCTCGTTCTTGCCCTTCAGGATCTCGGGAGCCAGCCACATCGGATTGTCCGGCATGTCGACTTCGTTCAGCGTGACCGTGTTGCCGCGCCGCGCGGCGCCGAGGTCGATCACCTTGCCGACGCCGTTCTCGCCGATCATCGCGTTGGGAGACTTGAAGTCGAGGTCGATGACGCCGTTGGTGTCCTGGACATGCGCCATGCCTTCGGCGAGGTCCTGGACCAGCGTCAGGCGCAGCACGTCGGCGAGGCTCTTGTCGATCTTGCCCGGTCCGGTGCCGACCGCGCCGGCCAGTTCGCCCGCAAAGTCGAGCACGGTTCCGTGCGGCAGGATCTCCATGGCGAAGCCGAGCTGGCCGTCGCTGTTGCGCGTGGTGCCGAGCAGCTCGACCACGTTCTCGTGGCCATTGCCCTGCGCGGCCAGATGATTGAGCAGTTCCTCGCCGGACGCCTTGGTCTGGTTGTCGAGCACCTCCAGGCGGGCGGTTTCCGACTTGCCTTTCAGGCTGCCCGGTTCCGGGCGCTTGTAGGCGATCTCGTTGCCCTGGCCGCTGACCGGGGCATAGCGGAACACCCGGGCGAAGCCGCCTTCCGCGATATAGCCGACCGGCTTGTACTCCTGGCCGCCGATGCGGATGTTGGGCAGATCGTTGTTCTTGCTGCCGGGGCCGCGGATCGGGGTCGACGTGCCGGCGACCTCGCCGTCCGGCAGCATCTTGCCGGCCGCGCGGTTGAACGTCTTGGCGAGCGCCGTCTCGACCCGGTCGTCATGGGCGAAGGCAAGCCCCGCATCGCCGCCGATCAGGGTCTGCATCATGTCGCGGATTTCGTTGCGCAGGCCCTTGCCGTTCGAGGCGGCGAACAGCACACGTTCGTCCGGCGTGTCGTGGCCGGCGAGCCAGGCGGTCGCCAGCGCGTCGCCGAGGGCCTCCGCATAGGGCGTCAGGTCCTTGCCGGACGCCAACGCCTGCTGGAAATGACCGACGGCAACCTGGATCGTGCTGCCGAAATTGCCCAGATCGGCCAGCTTCGGGCCGCCCTGCACGGTCGCCGCCCGGCCGTGCTCGGCGGTCGATCGGTTCACATAGGCCGTCGCCAGACGCTCCATCTGGGCGCTGCGCATGGAATGCTTGCCGGTGCTTTCGCGCGCCGTGCCGATATTCTCGGCCAGGCCCTTCAGCGAGACCCGCGCATCCTTGCCGAGTGCGGCCATGTCCGACTTCACGGCCTCCTCAAGAAGCCGGTCGAAGGTCAGCTTCGCAGTCTCCTTGCGGCGCTCAGCCTTGCCCGAAATCGTATCACCGAGCGTGGTCTTGCCGCCGACATAGAGGATCGTGTTGCCGGTGGCCTTGTCGACCTTGCCGAGGATCTTGTCGCCCTGGGCGGTGTGGTCCTTCAGGTAGGACTGCAGTTCCGTGAGCGTGGTCTGGCTCGTGACGACCAGGTTTCCACCAACGATCGGCATGGCGCTCTCCTCAGATCCGGATCATGGAATCGACGGCCGGCGCCTGGGCCGGCGCGGCAATGCTGCCGGCATCGGCGGCGGCGGCCAGGAAGACGCGCCAGCTGCGCGTGTTGTCGGCCATGTTGACGACGACGTTGGTCAGCGTCGCGAGGTCGATCCGCGCGGCGTCCAGGTCGAACAGCTGCAGCACATCGCCGCCCGGCTCGGTCAGCGCCATGCGCATGCCGCCGGTCTGGCGCCAGAGGAAGCCGTAGCAGAGCAGCGCCTCCAGGACGGCCTCCCGGTTGCCGGCGAGCGTCGGCCCGATCACGGACGCGAAGACCAGCCGGTCGCGGCTCGCCTGATGCTCGATCTCGATATCGACATCGGCAAAGCGCACCAGCCAGGAATTCGGCGACGTGCGCAGCACGCCGGCGATGGCGTCGTCGCGGGTGCCGACCTCGGCGATCAGACTGGTCAGGAATTCGAGATCGGTCATCAGCCTGTCCCTGGTAGAGTGTGCATCATCGGCACGAGCCCGGATCGGCCCGGCAGGTGTCATTCTAGGGTCGAACCGTGGGCCGGCTGTCGCAAAAGGCACAGAATCCGTACCGAACGGTGCCCCCCGGATTCCGCCGGACTACCCAGATGGTCGGCGCCGGTGCACAAGAGGCTCGATGCTGCAGCGCAGCGAGCCGGACATCCGCTGGCGGTTCGGCAGGACGTCATCCGGTCGGCTGGCCCTGCACCATCCGGCAAGACGGCGGCGCGGCGCCGACAGCCTGCTTACCCGGGAAGGTTCCATGCAGCACGATGCCAACCACGTGAAATATCGACAGCTGATCGCGGCCGCCCAGGCGACCCGGCGGCTCGCCACCGCGGTGGTGCATCCGTGCGACGCGGTTTCGCTCGAAGCGGCCGTGGAGGCGGCCGGCATGGGGCTGATCGAGCCGATCCTGGTCGGACCGCGCGCCAAGATCGCCGCCGCCGCGACGGCGGCCGGGCTCGACATCGCGCCGTTCCGGCTGGAGGACACGCCGCACAGCCATGCCGCCGCCGACCGCGCCGTGGCGCTGGTGCTGGCCGGCGAGGCCGACGCCCTGATGAAGGGCAGCCTGCACACCGACGAACTGATGTCGGCGGTGGTCGCCGCGACCGGCGGCCTGCGCACGGCCCGCCGGGTCAGTCATTGCTTCCTGATGGACGTGCCAGGCCATGACGAGCCTCTGATCATCACCGATGCGGCGATCAACATCGCCCCGGATCTGGCCGCCAAGGCCGACATCGTCCAGAACGCGATCGACCTCGCCCATGCGCTGCACTTCCCCGAGGTGCGGGTGGCGATCCTGTCGGCCATGGAGACCATCAACCCGAAGGTGCCCTCGACCATCGAGGCGGCCGCCTTGTGCAAGATGGCCGATCGCGGCCAGATCACCGGCGCGCTGATCGACGGCCCGCTGGCGCTCGACAATGCGGTCGATCTCGGCGCGGCGGCGCTGAAGCATATCGTCTCGCCGGTGGCCGGACGCGCCAACGTGCTGGTCGTGCCCGACCTTGAGGCCGGCAATATGCTGGCCAAGAGTCTGTCCTTCCTGGCCGGTGCCGATGCCGCCGGCATCGTGCTCGGCGCCAGGGTGCCGATCATCCTGACCAGCCGGGCCGATTCCCGCCTGACGCGGCTCGCCTCCTGCGCGGTCGCCTGCATGCTCGCCGAGGCCCGCCGCAAGACCGCCGCCGTCCCGGCCTGAGCGCCGTCGATCCGCCCTGGGCGGGGGTGATCCCGCCTGTCTCCGGTTCGTCCGGACCGCCCATTCTCTCGGGTCGATCTCTCGGGTCGATTCGGGCGACCGCTTCGCCGGCGAAACGCCCCCGCCGTTCCGACGGTCGTGCCACGCGGACGCCATGGTCCCGAAAAGCCTCGGCTTTCCGGGATTCCGGCGCGGTCGCCGGCCCAGTCATCCACAGGCCCGTGCGGGATGGAAAAATGGGTGTTGCAATGCCCGGCGCCATGGTGCATAGAACCGCCGTCCGGCGCTGCCGGGCGCCGAAACCGGATGCGGGTGTAGCTCAGGGGTAGAGCACAACCTTGCCAAGGTTGGGGTCGAGGGTTCGAATCCCTTCGCCCGCTCCAGTTTCGCTTCAGCCCATGACGAGATGCAACGCCCCCTTTGGGGCGTTTTGCTTTTGGGGCCTACCACGATCCCCGCAATCGTTTCGTGGCCGCAAGTCGGCGGTCGCGATCACGCGCCCCCGCCCGACCGTGCCGCCTCCCGCATCGCCCGTGCCAGCGCGTCGTCCAATTGGGGGTCGGCGCATTGGGTGACGTTGAAGCGCAGGAAGGCGGCGGCCGAATTCGAGACGCTGAAGACGTTGCCGGGGGCGAGGACATGGCCCTCCGCGAGCGCCAAGCGGGCGATCGCAGCGCTGTCCAGGCCGTCGGGCAGGCGGCACCACAGATAGAAGCCGCCGCGCGGCATCAGGACGGGGACGAGGCCGAGCCGGCCGAGGCGCTGCGCCGTCGCGCGGCGGGCACCCGACAGGCGCCGGCGGACCTCGTCGAGATGCTTGCGGTAGCCGCCGCCGGCGAGCACCGCGGCGACCAGATCGGTGGCGACCGGGCTCGGGCCGCCGAAGGCCGTCGCCACCTGCAGGTCGACCAGGCCCTCGATCCAGTCGCCCCGCGCCGCGACATAGCCGCAGCGTACCGAGGCCGACAGGGTCTTGGAGAAGCTGCCGATGCGCACGACCCGCTCAAGCCCGTCGAGCGCGGCATAGCGCGGCGAGGGATCGGGCTCGAAATCGGCGAAGATGTCGTCCTCGACGATCGTCACCCCGTGGGCCGCCGCCAGATTCAGGAGCCGGTGCGCGGTCGCCGGCGCGATGGTCGCGCCGGTCGGATTGTGCAGCGCCGAATTGGTGATGTAGAGCCGCGGCCGCGCCGCCGCGACGATCGCCTCGAAGGCGGCCGGGTCCGGGCCGGCCGGGCCGTAGGGCAGCCCGACGACATCGACCCGGTGGGCCTCCAAGAGGGCGCGGAAATTGAAATAGCCCGGATCGTCGACCAGCACCGTGTCGCCGGGCCGGAGCAGGAAGCGGCAGACCAGGTCGATCGCCTGGGTGCCCGAACCGGTCAGCAGGATCTGATCGGGGCCAACCGCCAGCCCCTCCTCGGCGAAGCGGCCGGCGAGCAGACGGCGCAGGGCCGGCGATCCGTGCGTGCCGCCATAGTCGGTCAACAGCGCATCGGACCCGCGCGCCAGCCCGCGCAACGCCCGGCGCAGCGCGTCGACCGGCATCCAGTCCGCCGGCAGCCAGCCACAGCCGGGCTTGGACGCCGCGGCTTCGGTGTCGAGCGACTGGCGCGAAACCCAGAAGGGATCGACCGCCCGGTCGCGCGCGGCTTCCGCAGCGGCAAGGCGGAACGGTGCCGGCTCGGCCGTTGCGACATGGAAGCCGGAACCGCGCCGGGCCCGGATCACGCCCTCGGCCACCAGCCGGTCATAGGCCTCGACCACGGTCGACGGCGACACCGCCATGCCGGCCGCCAAGGCGCGGATCGACGGCAGGCGGTCGCCCGGGCCGAGGCCACGCGCCGCGATGCGGGTCCGGATCGCCGCCATCACGGCCGCCACGCGCGTCGTCACTTCGCGATCCCCCAAAACTGTACGGTCACCGTTGTCCATACAGTTTGGTGAAATTGTACCAGACTGTGCCTGTCCGGGCCAGCCGGCCGGGGATAGTCCGGTGAACGCACGACCGGGACGGCGGCGCAGTATCGGACCGTCGCGGCGGCATCGGCCGCCAGCGCGGCATCGGCCGCCAGCGCGGCATCGGCCGCCAAGGTGGCGTCGGATTGGGAGACAGGCATGAAGGCGTCGACGGCCGGATGGACCAACGGGCTCCTGGGGGTGCTGATCTTTTCCGGCTCACTGCCGGCGACGCGGGTCGCGGTCGCGGGCTTCTCGCCCCTGTTCCTGACCGCCGCGCGGGCCGCGATCGCGGCGGCCCTGGGCGCGGTCCTGCTCGCGGCCCTGCGCCAGAGCCTGCCGGCGCGGCGTGATCTTGCCTCGCTCGCCATCGTCGCCTTCGGGGTGGTGGCCGGCTTCCCGCTCCTGACCGCGCTCGCGCTGACGCAGGTCACCGCCGCCCATTCGATCGTGTTCATCGCGCTTCTGCCGCTGGCGACCGCCGGGTTCGGCGTGCTGCGCGGCGGTGAGCGGCCCGCTCCGGCCTTCTGGCTGTTCTCGATGCTCGGCAGCGCGGTGGTGGCCGGCTTCGCGCTCGCCAACGATGCCACAGCGAACCTCGGCGGCGATCTCGCCATGCTGGCCGCAATCGTGGTCTGCGGGCTCGGCTATGCGGAGGGCGCGGCCCTGTCGCGCCGTCTCGGCGGCTGGCAGGTGATCTCCTGGGCGCTGCTGCTGGCCGCCCCGGCCATGCTGGCCCTGGCCGCCGTCACCTGGCCGGCCGACTGGTCGCGGGTTGCCCTGCCGGCCTGGCTCGGCCTCGGCTATGTCTCGGTCTTCTCCATGCTGGTCGGCTTCGTGTTCTGGTATCGCGGCCTTGCGCTCGGCGGCATCGCCGGCGTCGGCCAACTGCAGCTGCTGCAGCCGTTCTTCGGCCTGGTTCTGGCCGGTTGGCTGCTCGGCGAGCCGATCGCGGCGAGCATGATTGCCGCCACCGGGGCCGTCGTCCTTTGCGTCACGCTCGCCCGGCGCTACGCCTGAGCGGCGCCGGGCCGGTGGGATGCGGGCGAACGGGCGGCGCGGCATCCGCCGCCGTCCTCGCCGCCTCGGCTCACGGAGCGATCGAGCGCCCCTCCTCGTCGGCCGCCTTCTCGGGGAAGGTCGGGTAGACGCCCTTGACGCGGCCCATCTGCTGGACGAGGGCGAGCACGCTGTCGATGAAGGGCGTCTCCAGGTCGACCAGCCGGCCCATTTCCTGGACGGCGGTCAAAAGCGCATCGATCTCCAGCGGGCGCCCCTTGTCGAGGTCCTGCAGCATCGAGGTGCGGTGCGCGCCGACCTTGGCGGCGCCGTTGATGCGGCGGTCGACATCGACGCGGAAATGCACGCCGAGCCGGGCGCCGATGCGCTGGGCCTCCAGCATCATGTTGCGCGCCAGCGTGCGCGTGCCCGGGTCGGTCGCGACGATGTCGAGGGTGGCGTGGGTCAGCGCCGAGATCGGGTTGAAGCAGAGATTGCCCCACAGCTTCAGCCAGATGTCATTGCGGATGTCGGGATAGATCTTGGCCTTCAGCCCGCCGGCATTGATCGCGTCGGCGAGCTTCTGGACGCGCGGGGTGATCTGCTTGTTCGGCTCGCCGAGGCCGAACTGGTCGCCGTAGATATGCTTGATGACGCCCGGCTCGACGATCTCGGTCGCCGGATAGACGGTGCAGCCGATGACGCGCTGAGGCCCGATCGCATCCCACTGCCGATTGTCGGGATCGACGCTGAGCAGGCGGAGATCGGAATACTGGCCCTCGATGCCGTGGAAATACCACCAAGGCACGCCGTTCTGGGCGGTCACCACGGCCGTGTCGGGCCCGAGCAGGGGCTTCATCGCTTCGGCCGATTCCCAGGCCTGATGGGCCTTCAGGGCGATGATCACATAGTCCTGGTGGCCGAGTTCGGCCGGGTCCTTGGCGGCCGGCATGCGCTCGGTGATCTCCTCGCCGGCCATGCGCAGCGTCAGGCCGTTGGCCTTGATCGCCTCCAGATGGGCGCCGCGCGCGACGAGCGAAACGTCGACGCCGCCGCGCTTCATCATCACGGCCATGTAGCCGCCGATCGCGCCGGCGCCGTAGATGCAAACCTTCATCGCTTCCCCCGATGGTCCGTCGCACGCGGCAGGCTGCCGGCGACCCTGTTGGTATCCCAGATGTGGCCCATGCCGGCCGGCCCGCAAACGCGACCCGCTGCCGCGCCCACGCCGACTGCGCCGCGGACCCGTGATGGCCGCGCGAGCCGCCCGCCGTCACGAGCTCCGTCTTCAGCGAGCCGCCGTCACCGCGCCGCGGCGCCGAGCACCTGGCGCACCGTCTCGCCGACCCGGTGGGCACCGGAGACGACGGTGACGCCGGCCGCCCTGAGCGCCGCCGTCTTGGCGACCACGTCGCCGCGGCCGTGCAGCGTGATCGTGCCGGCATGGCCCATGCGCCGCTCCGGCGGGGCATGGCGGCCGGCCAGATAGGCGATGACGGGCTTCTTCAGCCCGGTCGACTGCAGGAATTCGGCCGCCTCCTGCTCCTCCGTGCCGCCGAGTTCGCCGATCAGGACGACGGCCTCGGTGTCCGGATCGGCGAAGAACAGGTCCAGGCACTCGGCCATGCCGATGCCGTGGATCGGATCGCCGCCGACACCGACCGTGGTCGACTGGCCGAGCCCTGCGCGGGTGATCTGGTCGACAATCTCGGTCGTCAGCGAGGCCGAACGCGACACGATGCCGACGGAACCCGGACGCTCAGAGCCGGTGCCCATGACGCCGATCTTGGCGAGGCCGGGCGCCAGGATGCCCTGCGAATTCGGCCCGACCAGCCGCGTGCCGCTGCCCTTCAGGGCCGCGCGAACGCGCACCATATCCATCACCGGCACGCGCTCGGTGACCGCCACGACCAGCCCGACCCCGGCCTCGATCGCCTCGATCATGGCCGCGGCGGCCTGGGCGGGCGGCACGAAGATCATGCTGGCATTGGCGCCGGTTTCGGCGACGGCCGGCGCGACCCGGTCGAACACGGGCACGTTCAGGTGATGGCGACCGCCCTTGCCGGGCGTGACGCCGGCGACCACGCGGGTGCCGTAGTCCATCATCAACGCCGTGTGGTGCGTGCCGGCCCAGCCGGTCATGCCCTGACAGAGGACGCGGGTGTCGGCATCGACCAGTATCGCCATGATCACCTCCCGTGCCGGGCAATGGCGACCGCGCGCGTCGCGGCCGTCCACATGTCGGGGCATTCCACGATCGGCAGGCCGAAATTGACGAAGCGCGAGCGGGCGAAATCGGCGTTGTTGCCGGCCAGCCGGGCGACGATCGGGATTTTCCGGCCGGAGCGGCGCGCCGCCATGCCGAGCCCTTCCACCACCGTGTCGCAGGGCTGCATGCCGCCGCCATGGATGTTGACCAGGATCGCCTTGACGGCCGGATTGTCGAACAGGAGCCCGAAGCCGTAGGCGATGTGCTGGCTCTTGGCCGTCGTCCGGATGTCCATGAAATTGGCCGGCCGTCCCTGCGCCTCGCGCAGGAGATCGAGCGTGGCGAGGCCGAGGCCGGCGCCGTTGACGACGAGGCCGATATCGCCGTCGAGGCGGACATAGTTCAGCTGATGGTGCTGGGCTTGGACCTCGATCGGGTCGGCCTCCTCGTCGTCGCGCAAGGCCGCGAGTTCCGGCTGGCGGAACAGGGCATTGTCGTCGATCACCATCTTGGCGTCGAAGGCGACCAGCCGGCCGTCCTCGGTCAGCGCCAGGGGGTTGATCTCGATCAGGCTGGCGTCGAGTTCGACGAAGGCCCGGCGCAGGCCGTCGACGATGCCGGCGAGCGCCACGGCCGCGTCGCCGGTCAGGCCGAGCCGCGCGGCGAAGGCAAGTGCCTCGTCGTGGCGCGGCGTCGCGCCGGTGCCGAGCGGCAGCCGCTCGAGCTTCAATTCGCCCTTCAGCGCCCGCTCCTCCAGGTCCTCGCCGCCCTCCGGGCTGCCGAGCACGACCAGTTCGCCCAGGGTACGGTCGACCAGAACGGCCAGATTCAGGTCGCGTTGCGAGGCAAGCCCGGTCTCGACGAAGACGCGGCGGACGATGCGGCCTTCCGGCCCGGTCTGTGCCGTGACCAGCTTGCGCCCGAGCATCTCGGCGGCGGCCTCGCGGGCGGCGTGGGGCGAGGTGACCAGCCGGACGCCGCCGGCCTTGCCGCGGCCGCCGGCATGGACCTGGGCCTTGACGGCGATCATCGGCGAACCGAGGCGCCGAGCCACAGCTTCGGCCTCTTCAGGCGTGATCGCGACCGCCCCGCCCGGCGAGACCAGGCCGTAGCGGGCGAGAATGTCCTTCGCCTGGAATTCATGGAGATTCATGGCGTCGCCTCCCGAACCTGCAGACCGCCGCCCGCGCATCTGACGGCGCGGGTCTCGTGACGGGGCCTTCAGGGTCCGACGGCCCGCGACCGGACCGTTCTGGCATACAAGATACCACTTCGGCTCCCCTTGGCAAGGCGACGTGCTGACGCGGTCGATCGCCTCCAAGACGACCGCTTCCGACACCGCCACCCCCCGTCTACGGCGCGATCGCCTCGACGGTTTGAATTGTCTTCGAGGATCGGCACTATGTCACCCGGATCGGCCACCCTATCGGCATCCGGGCCGCAGGCAGGAGGAAAGCGATGCGCTATCGACGGGCGATCCGGGGCGGGCTGGCAGCCTGCGCTACCGGCATCGCGGCGATTTCGGCCGCATTTTCGCCGGTCCAGGCCGGCGAGCGCGACGGCCTCTATGTCATGACGCGGGTGTGGGGTTCATCGGTGGAACTGGCGGTCTGGTATTTCGCCGGCGACCGATTCGTTCGGGAGCCGAAGACCGCGATCCGCGATTTCGACTTCGCCGGTGCCGACCCCAAATGGTCGGGCACCGTGCTGGTGGAGGGCAGCCGCTGGACCCTGCGCTTCGGCGACGGCCGCGTGCAGGCTGCGGATTTCCGCGCCGCCCAGCCGGCCGGCCAGTGCTTCAACTGGAATGCCGGGCTGTTCTGCCGGGTCAAGACGTTCCAGCCCGGCCAGATGCTCGCCGGCAGCTTCACCGGTGGGCTCGGCAACACCAATGTCGGCAGCACGCGCACCTACCGCTTCGCGCCCGACGGCACCTACCAGATCGACACCAGTTCCTCGCTGTCGTCCTCCGGGGTCCTGTCCGGGGCGACCGTCGGCATCAGCCGCGGTCAGAGTGGCCGCTACAGCCTGGGCGAGAACACCATCACGCTGACCAGCAGCGACGGAACGGTCACGGTGATGACCGCCTTTCCGTACGAGACGACCGCCGATCCGACCCGCCCGGACCGCGTCTATATCGGCGGCTTCATGATGAAGCGCATCTGACCGGCCGACCCGTCCGGCGCCCCTTCCGGAGACCCTCATGGATCCCTTCTCCGCCGTCCTTGCCTTCTCGGTCGCCGCGGCGCTGCTCACCCTGACGCCCGGCCTCGACACCGCGTTGGTGCTACGCACGGCGACCGTCGAAGGCGCGCGTCCGGCCATGGCGGCCGGGATCGGGATCAGCGCCGGCTGCCTGGCCTGGGGGCTCGCCGCCGCGGTCGGGCTCGGGGCCGTGCTGGCCGTTTCGGAAATCGCCTTTCGGGTCCTGCAGATGGCGGGCGCGGCCTATCTGGTCTGGCTCGGCGCCGGCATGCTGTGGGCGGCGATCCGCCCGGGCGATGCGGCCGGCCGGCTGGCGGCGCCGGAAGGCGGGGCGGCCGGCAGCGGCGGCTGGTTCGCGCGCGGGCTGATGACCAACCTGCTCAACCCCAAGGTCGGCGTCTTCTATGTCAGCTTCCTGCCGCAGTTCATTCCCGACGGCGTGCCGGTCGTCGCCTTCAGCGTCGGGCTCGCCGCCATCCACGCCGCCATGGGCATCGCCTGGTTCGCGGCCCTGACCGCGGCGACCCGGCCGATTGCCGCGCTGCTGCGCCGGCCCGCCGTGCTGCGCGGTATCGACGGCATCACCGGCACAGTGCTGATCGGCTTCGGCCTCAGGCTCGCGCTCGACCGGCGGGGCTGAGGCCGGGAAGCACCGTCAGAGCGACGCTGGGCGTCAGAGAGACGCGGTGATACCGCCGTCGACATAGAGGACATGGCCGTTGACGAAGGCCGAGGCGTCGGAGGCCAGGAAGATGCAGGCGCCGACCAGTTCCTCGACCTTGCCCCAACGTCCCGCCGGGGTGCGCTTCTCGAGCCAGGCCGAGAAGGCCGGATCGGCGACCAGGGCGGCATTGAGCGGGGTGTCGAAATAGCCCGGCGCGATGGCGTTGACCTGCAGCCCGTGGCGCGCCCAGTCGGTCGCCATGCCCTTGGTCAGGTTGCCGACCGCGCCCTTGGTCGCCGTATAGGGGGCGATCGAGGGCCGGGCGAGCGCGGTCTGCACCGAGGCGATGTTGATGATCTTGCCGGCACCGCGGGCGATCATATGCCGGGCGCAGGCCTGGCCGACATTGAACACCGACGCGATATTGGTCTGCAGCAGGCGCTGGAAGGCCTCCTCGGGGAAATCCTCGAGCGGGGCGCGATACTGCATGCCGGCATTGTTGACCAGGATATCGATCGGCCCGGTCTCGGCCTCGAAGCGGTCGACGGCGGCGCGCGCCGCGGCATGGTCGGTCGCGTCGAAGGACAGGATGCGGGCGCCCGGGATGGTGTCGGCAGCCACCGCCAGCTTGGCCGTGTCGCGGCCGTTGAGCACCACCTCGGCATGGGCCGCGGCGAGGCCCTTGGCCAGCGCGAGGCCGATGCCCTGCGACGAGCCGGTGACCAGCGCGCGCTTGCCCTTGAGATCGAACAGTTCCAATGCCACCCGGTCCGTCCTCGTATCGTTGGGCGACGGGCGGGCCTTCACGGTGCAGGTGAGGCCCGCCGGCCGGTCAGTCCTCGCTCGCCTTGAAGCGGTTCAGGTTGCGCATCACGAAAGGTGCGATCAGGCACAGGGCCGCGATGCCGAGCAGGGTGGCGGAGCCCGGATTCTCCAGGAACACCATCGGGTCGCCGAGCGAGAGCTGCAGCGAACGCCGCAGTTGGGCCTCCGCCATCGGCCCGAGGATCAGGCCGACCACCATCGGGGCGATCGGGTAGTCCCAACGCCGCATCAGGAGACCGATGAAGCCGAACACGAACAGCATGCCGATCTCGACCACCGACGGCTTGGCGGCGACGGTGCCCATGGCGGCGAAGACCAGGATGCCGGCATAGAGCCAGGGCTGCGGGATGGCGAGCAGGCGGACCCAGAGCCCGATCAGCGGCAGGTTGAGCACCAGGAGCATCGCATTGGCGATGAACAGCGAGGCCACCAGGCCCCAGACCAGGCCCGGATTTTCGGCGAACAGCAGCGGACCCGGATTGAGGCCATATTGCTGGAAGCCGGCCAGCATGATGGCGGCGGTCGCCGAGGTCGGCAGGCCGAGGGTCAGGAGCGGCACCAGCGTGCCCGCCGCCGAGGCGTTGTTGGCGGCTTCCGGCCCGGCAACGCCCTCGATGGCGCCCTGGCCGAATTCTTCCGGGTGCTTGGAGAGCTTGCGCTCGGTGACATAGGACAGGAAGGTCGGGATCTCGGCGCCGCCGGCCGGCAGTGCGCCGATCGGAAAGCCGTAGAATGTGCCGCGCAGCCAGGGGCCCCACGACCGCTTCCAGTCCTCCTTGGTCATCCAGAGCGAGCCGCGGATCGGCACGACCTCTTCCGGGTCGTGCTTGTAGCGGGAGGCGACGTAGAGCGCCTCGCCGACCGCGAACAGGCCGACCGCGAGCGTGGTCACCTCGACGCCGTCGAGCAATTCGGGCACGCCGAAGGTCAGGCGCGACTGGCCGGTCAGCTTGTCGATGCCGATCAGGCCGAGTGCCAGCCCCATGGTCAGGCTGGTCAGGCCGCGCAATGGGCTGTCGCCGAAGGTCGCCGAGACTGTGACGAAGGCGAGCACCATCAGCCCGAAATAGTCCCAGGGTCCGAAATTGACGGCGATCTGCACCAGCCAGGGCGCCAGGAAGGCGAGCCCGGCGGTGGCGATCGTGCCGGCCACGAAGGAGCCGATCGCCGCGGTCGCCAGCGCCGGGCCGCCGCGGCCGGCCTTGGCCATCTTGTTGCCCTCGATGGCGGTTGCCACCGAGGCGCTTTCGCCCGGCGCGTTGATCAGGATGGCGGTCGTCGAGCCGCCATACATGCCGCCATAATAGATGCCGGCGAACATGATCAGCGACCCGGTCGGATCGAGCTTGAAGGTGACCGGCAGCAAGAGCGCGACGGTCAGTGCCGGGCCGATGCCGGGCAGCACACCGACGGCGGTGCCGAGCAGCACGCCGATGGCGGCGAACATCAGCTTGGTCGGCTCCAGCGCGACCGCGAAGCCGTGGGCGAGAGAGGCGAGCGCGTCCATGGGCGATCCTTCAGAACAGGCGCTCGATCGGCCCGGCCGGCAAGGAGAGGGTGAGGATCTTCGCAAACAGAAGATGGATGGCGACACCGAGGGCAAGGCCGATCGCCAGGTCGGCGATCAAGGCGCGCCGCCCGAAGGCCCGTGCCGTCAGCGCGAAAAGCAGGGTCGTCGCCAGGATGAAGCCGCCGCCGAAGGCGATGCAGCCGAGCAGGCTGGCGAGCCCGAGGGCGATCCAGCCAACCGCGATCGGATCGCCCTCTTCGGGCACCGGCAGGCCCCCAAGAACGGCCGTGACCAGATGACCGACGCCGAGTACGGCCAGCATGGCCGAAACGACGTGCGGCATGGCGGCGGGGCCCATCCCGTAGGTGGCGGTGATCGTCTGCTGGCCGGCATCGCGCTCGATCAGTGCGGCAATGGCGATCAGACCGATTCCGACACTCAGCGCACGCCAATCCGGGCGCCCGCGCAAGGCTTGCGGTTTCATGGGGCCATATCCTGGAGGGGAAGAATGGACCGGAGGGCCGCGGGGACCCTCCGGACGGATTTGAGTCACAGATTGCCGGGTACGATCAGGACTTGACCAGACCGACCG
Organism: Prosthecodimorpha staleyi; assembly: GCF_018729455.1. Taxonomy (NCBI): domain Bacteria; kingdom Pseudomonadati; phylum Pseudomonadota; class Alphaproteobacteria; order Hyphomicrobiales; family Ancalomicrobiaceae; genus Prosthecodimorpha; species Prosthecodimorpha staleyi. The sequence goes on from NZ_JAHHZF010000015.1 coordinate 81,264, forward strand.
AGCGCAGGATGTCGCCAACCCGCGACTGCTCGCTCTTCAGGTAGGCGTCGAAGGTGTCTCCGGCCATGAAGTAGTCGTCCCAGCCGCGCGCCTTCAGCACCTCGGCCCATTCCTTGGACTTGGTCATCTTCTCGATCATGTCGGTGACCGACTTGCGCTGCTCGGCCGTGAGGCCGGGAGGCGCCATGACGGCACGCCAGTTGACCATTTCGACGTCGATGCCGGACTCCTTCAGGGTCGGCACGTCGACGCCCTCGATGCGCTTGGGCGAGGACACCGCCAGGGCGCGCAGCTTGCCGGTCTTGATCTGGCTCTCGAACTCGCCATAGCCGGAGATGCCGGCCGTCACGCGTCCGCCGAGCATCGCGGCCAGCGCCTCGCCGCCGCCCGAGAAGGCGACATAGTTGACCTTGGCGGCCTCGGCGCCCGCAGCCTTCGTGAACAGGGCCGCCAGGATATGGTCGGTACCGCCGGCCGAACCGCCGGCCCAGACGGCTTTGGCGACATCCGCCTTCACGGCCGCGGACAGATCCTGGATGGTCTTGTGCGGCGAGGAGGCCGGCACGACGATGACCAGGGCCTCACCGGTCAGCCGCGCGATCGGGGTGACCTGATCGAGCGTGACCGGCGACTTGTTGGTCAGGATCGCGCCGACCATGACGAAGCCGTTGACGATCAGCTGATTGGGATCGCCCTTGGCGCCGGTGATGAACTGTGCGAGGCCGACCGTACCGCCGGCGCCGGTGACGTTGGTCACCTGGACGCTCTTGGCAAGTCCGGTTTGCATCAGAGTCTGCTGGATCGACCGGGCGGTCGAGTCCCAGCCGCCGCCGGGCGCCGCCGGCGCCATGATCTTGATGTCCTGCTGGGCCAGTGCCGGGCCGGCCATCAGCGCGAGCCCCGCAAAGGCAAGACCTGCAAATACACGTCCGAATAGCTTCATGGTTTCCTCCCTGAACCTTGCGGTGGGCGCCGGAGACTTCGCGTCCTTGGCACCGCTTCCAGCGGACCATATCCCCCCGGACATGTCTGGATCCAGACAGGAAATGCCGTCGGGCCGGCGGAGAGCCCGAATTTTCCCCGATCCCGCCGGACTTTCGGCAGTCCCTTTCGCCGGCTGCGCCACGGCGCCGGTCCCGGACCGGGCGCAAACGCAGGGGCCAGCCGGCGACTGCCTGCGTTTCGACCTCGCATCGGAATCAGGCAATCGGCCTTCCGGCGCTCGACAGTTGGGGATATCTTTGCCCGAAAGTCGATCGAACTGAGAAAATCATACCTAAAATCGTCATAGGACACCGCCACACCGGCATGATTTGCCTGTCCCAAATAGTTTAATCTTCAACTATTCCGCGGTCGAGCGGGACGGTCATGGAGGACGGCATGGCGGTTCAGGGTGCTGCACTCAAGCCTTCGGCTCACACCGACACCTTCGCGCGGGACAATCTTCCCGACCCGGCCCTGTGGCCCCGGCTTCTGTTCGACCTGCCCGAACTGGCCTATCCGGACCGCCTCAATGCCGCCGTCGAGTTCGTCGACCGGCATGTCGCGGAAGGCCGCGGCGAGCGTCCGGCCATCCACCATGCGGGCGGCGTCTGGAGCTTCGCCGAACTCGCGCGCCGGATCGACCGGATCGCCCATGTGCTGGTCGACGAGATGGGCCTCGTCCCCGGCAACCGCGTTCTGCTGCGCGCCGCCAACACGCCCATGATGGTCGCCGTCTATCTGGCGGTGATCAAGGCGGGCGGCATCGTCGTCGCCACCATGCCGCTGCTGCGCGCCAAGGAACTCGCCATCATCGTCGACAAGGCGCGGATCGGCCTGGCCCTGGTCGACGCCCGGCTGGCCGACGACATCCTCAAGGTCCGCGACGGCTCCGACTGCCTCCGCGCCGTCCTGAAATTCGGCACCGACGCGCCGGACGGCCTCGAAGCCCTGATGGCCGGCAAGCCCGACCGCTTCGAGCCGGTCGACACCGCCGTCGACGATGTCTGCCTGATCGCCTTCACGTCCGGCACGACCGGCGTGCCCAAGGGCACGATGCATTTCCATCGCGACCTGCTGGCGATCTGCGACACCTACGCCAGGCATCTGCTGCGCGCCACACCCGACGACCGCTTCGTCGGTTCGCCGCCGCTCGCCTTCACCTTCGGGCTCGGCGGGCTGGTACTGTTCCCGTTCCGCATCGGTGCCTCGACCTGCCTGCCCGACAAGACGGCGCCGCTCGACCTGCTCGATGCCATCGAGCGCTATCGGCCGACCGTGATCTTCACCGCGCCGACCGCCTACCGGGCGATGCTGAATGCCCTGCCGGGCCGCGATATCGGCTCGCTGCGCCTGTGCGTCTCGGCCGGCGAGGCCCTGCCCAAGGCGACCTTCGAGGCCTGGAAGACCGCGACCGGGATCGTCCTGACCGAGGGCATCGGTGCCACCGAAATGCTGCACATCTTCATCGGCTCGACACCCGAGGACGTGACGCCCGGCGCGACCGGCCGGCCCGTGCCCGGTTACCGCGCCAAGGTGATCGGTCCCGACGGCGCCGAGGTGCCGGACGGCGTGCCCGGCCGGCTGGCGGTGATCGGCCCGACCGGCTGCCGCTATCTCGCCGACGAACGGCAGACGGTCTATGTCCAGGACGGATGGAACGTCACCGGCGATACCTATATCCGCGACGCCGAGGGCCGGTTCTGGTACCAGGCGCGCTCAGACGACATGATCGTCTCGGCCGGCTACAACATCGCCGGGCCGGAGGTGGAAGGCGTGCTGCTGACCCATCCGGCGGTCGCCGAATGCGGCGTGGTCGGCGCCCCGGACGACGAGCGCGGCATGATCGTCAAGGCCTATATCGTGCCGAAGCCGGGCTTCGCGCCGTCCCCGGCGCTGGTCTCCGAGCTGCAGGCCTTCGTCAAGGCCGAGATCTCGCCCTACAAGTATCCGCGGGCGATCGAGTTCGTCGAGCGCCTGCCGCGCACCGAGACCGGCAAGCTGCAGCGCTTTGCGCTGCGCGAAATCGCCTCCGGCGCGACGGCCGACGGCGCCTCGGCGGCGGCCTGACCGGCGCGGCGCCGGCGGCCCGGATTGCTGCGCCGGCAAGGGCGCCGAGGCGTATTCCAGGACGCCGCGCAGGCGCCTCCGAAAGGTCGGATTTTCCGGGCATTTTTCCTCGCCCGATGCCCGTTTGGAGTCCCGCGCGCGCGGGGCTATAAGGGCGCGCATCCTGCGCTGAGGCGAGCAAACGAATCGATATGAGCGAAGACATCCCGAACGGCACGACGAGCAACGGATCGGCCGAGTACGGCGCCGATTCCATCAAGGTGCTGAAGGGCCTCGATGCCGTCCGCAAGCGGCCCGGCATGTATATCGGCGACACCGATGACGGCTCCGGCCTGCACCACATGGTCTACGAGGTGGTCGACAACGCCATCGACGAGGCGCTGGCCGGCTGGGCGACCGAGGTGCTGGTGCGGCTCAACGCCGACGGCTCGGTGACGGTGCGCGACGACGGTCGCGGCATCCCGACCGACATCCACGCCGGCGAGGGCGTCTCCGCCGCCGAAGTGATCATGACCCAGCTGCATGCGGGCGGTAAGTTCGACCAGAATTCCTACAAGGTCTCGGGCGGCCTGCACGGCGTCGGCGTCTCGGTCGTCAACGCGCTGTCGACCACGCTCGACCTGCGCGTCTGGCGGAACGGCCGGGAACACTACATGCGCTTCCGGCACGGCGATCCGGAGGCCCCGCTGGCGGTGGTCGGCGATGCCGGCGGCCGGCGCGGCACCGAGGTCACCTTCGTGCCGAGCCCGGAGACCTTCACCCGGATCGAGTTCGACTACGCCACCCTCGAGCACCGCCTGCGCGAACTCGCCTTCCTGAATTCCGGCGTCAACATCACGCTGGAGGACCGGCGCGGCGTCGAAGTTCGCGCCGAGACCATGTGCTACGAGGGCGGCCTGGAAGCCTTCGTGCGCTATCTCGATCGCGCCAAGCACCCGCTGCTGCCGCGGCCGGTGACCATGAAGGCGGAGAAGGACGGGATCACCGTCGAATGCGCGCTGTGGTGGAACGACAGCTACCATGAGCAGACGCTCTGCTTCACCAACAACATCCCGCAGCGCGACGGCGGCACCCATCTGGCCGGGTTCCGCGGCGCGCTGACCCGGCAGGTGGTCGGCTACGGCGATTCCTCCGGGCTGACCAAGAAGGAAAAGGTCGCCCTGTCCGGCGAGGATTGCCGCGAGGGCCTGACCTGCGTCCTCTCGGTCAAGGTGCCGGATCCGAAATTCTCCTCCCAGACCAAGGACAAGCTGGTCTCCTCCGAGGTCCGGCCGGTGGTCGAGAACCTAGTCGGCGAGGCGCTCGGCACCTGGTTCGAGGAACATCCCGCCGAGGCGAAGACGATCGTCGGCAAGGTGGTCGAGGCCGCGGCCGCCCGCGAGGCGGCCCGCAAGGCGCGCGAACTGACCCGCCGCAAGGGCGTGCTCGACGTGGCCTCGCTGCCCGGCAAGCTCGCCGACTGCCAGGAGAAGGATCCAGCCAAGTCGGAACTGTTCATCGTCGAGGGCGATTCCGCAGGCGGCTCGGCCAAGCAGGGCCGCAACCGCGAGAACCAGGCCGTGCTGCCGCTGCGCGGCAAGATCCTCAATGTCGAGCGCGCGCGCTTCGACAAGATGCTGTCGAGCGAGCAGATCGGCACGCTGATCACCGCGCTCGGCACCTCGATCGGCACCGACGAGTTCAATCTCGACAAGCTGCGCTACCACAAGATCATCATCATGACGGACGCCGACGTCGACGGCGCCCATATCCGCACGCTGCTTCTGACCTTCTTCTTCCGGCAGATGAAGGACCTGATCCGGCGCGGGCATCTCTACATCGCCCAGCCGCCGCTCTATAAAGTCGCGCGCGGCAAGTCCGAGCAGTATCTGAAGGACCAGAAGGCCTTCGAGGACTATCTGATCAACATGGGTCTGGAGGAGAGCGCGCTCCGGCTCGCCTCGGGCGAGGAGCGGGCCGGGCTCGATCTGCGCGCCGTGGTCGACGAGGCGCGTGCGGTCGCGGCGATCCTGGATGGGCTGCACCATCGCTACGACCGTGACGTGGTCGAGCAGGCGGCGATCGCCGGCGCGCTGACGCCCAGCGTCCTGAACGACGTCGAGAAGGGGCGCGAGGCGGCCGCCTATGTGGCCCGGCGGCTGGACATCCAGGCCGACGAATTCTCCAAGGGCTGGGTCGGCGATGCCAAGCCGGACGGCAGCCTGCTGTTCACCCGCACCCTGCGCGGCGTCACCGAGGAGCGCTGGGTCGACGCCGCCCTGCTCGCCTCCGCCGATGCGCGCAAGCTCGATGCCCATGCGGCTCATTTGCAGGAAATCTACGAGAAGGCGGCCGAGCTCAAGCGCAAGGATGTCGTGACCCAGATCCGCGGCCCGCGCGGCCTGCTCGAAGCCGTCTTCGCGCAGGGCCGCAAGGGCATCTCGATGCAGCGCTACAAAGGCCTCGGCGAGATGAATCCGGGCCAGCTGTGGGAGACCACGCTCGATCCGAACGCCCGTACGCTGCTGCAGGTCAGCCTGCGCGAGGCCGAGGACAACGATGAGATCTTCACCCGCCTGATGGGCGACGAGGTCGAGCCGCGCCGCGAGTTCATCCAGGAAAACGCGCTCTCGGCCAATCTCGACGCCTAGTCCATCCCATCCGCCGAGAGCACGCGCCGGCCGCCTCGACCGCTCAGGTCGACGTTCGGAGACCCGGCGCTCCCGGGCGCCGGCGGCGGGGCGGCACCGGACGATCCGTGGAACTCGCGGGAGGCGTTGGGGATTCCCAGCCCACCCACCCGAAATGACCGGTGCATCGTCGGCATAAATCATGGATGATCTCCGTTCGGGGAGCGCGGTTTCCCGAGACTCGCATCTGGCCGACGGGAGACCCGCAATATGAGCCTGAGCCGTCGCGTCGTGCTCCTGGCCGGCCTGACCCTGCTTCCTGTCGTGGCCCTGCAGGCGGTCAACGAGTTCGCCCTGCGCGGCGCGCGCGAGACCGAACTCAGAGCCAGCGTCGCACTCCAGGCCCAGCAGGTCGCGGCCGCGCAGGAACGCCTGACCGAAGGCGTCCGGCTGATGCTGACCGCGCTGAGCGAGTCCAAGGACATCCGCAACGCCGAGCCGACCGAGTGCACCGCGATCCTGCGCGCCCTGCGGACCGCGCATCCGGATTTCGAAGCGATCGGCGTTGCCGATCGCACCGGCAACGTCTTCTGCGCCGCCGACCGGCTCGACACGGCGGGACCGATGCCGCCGGTGGGCGACCGGTTCTACTTCCGGGAGGCGATGGCAACCGGCCGCTTCACGGTCGGGACCTACGCGGTCGGGCGGCGGACGGGCGTGCCGAGCTTCCACATGGCGATGCCGTACCGCAACCCTCAGGGCGAAACCGCCGGCGTCATCTTCGTCAGCATCGGCCTCGCGCGGCTCGCCGCCGAGCTGAACGGTCCGCAATGGTCGCTCAACCGCGTCATGACCGTCGCCGATCGGGACGGCACCATCCTGCTTCGCCTTCCCGAGGCGGCGCGGTTCGTCGGCCAGCCCTTTCCGGAGGACATCTGGCGCGAGACTGCGCGGGCCAGCGCCCCCGGGACCATCGACGTCACGTCGCCGCTCGACGGCGTGCGCCGCATCGTCGGCTACATTCCGCCTGCGACCAGTCCGGGCGGGCTCTATATCGGGGTGGGTCTCGGCCGCGCGGAGGCGTTCGGCCCGCTCGACAGCGCCACGATGCGCGGGATCGTCGGGATCGTCGCCGCCGCCGCCGCCGCCATGGTGCTGGCCTGGCTGTTCGGCCGCCGCCTGATCGCCCGCCCCGTCAACCGGATCATTGCGGTCACCCGTCGCTGGCGCGACGGCGACCTGTCCGCGCGCACCGCAATGACCGGATCGACCGAGTTCGCCCAGCTCGGCAGCGCCTTCGACGAACTGGCCGACGATCTCGCCCGCGCCTTCGCCTACAAGGACGTTCTGCTGCGCGAACTCAACCACCGCATCATGAACAGCCTGCAGACGGTGTCGAGCCTGTTCAAGCTGCAGTCCCGGTCGGTGACGGATCCGGAGGCTCGCCAGCAGTTCGACATGGCGGTCGGCCGGGTCAACTCGATGGCCATGGCCTATCGTCGGATGCACGCCTCGGGCGGCATCGAATCGGTCGATTTCGCCGAATTCCTGCGCGAGCTGTGTCACGACCTGTCGCAGTCGATGCTGCCGGACGGTCGCGAATGCGCCGTGGTCGCGGACCCGCTGCTGCTCAATCCCGACCAGGCCATGTCGCTGGCCCTTGTCGTCAACGAACTGGTCACCAACGCCATCAAACACGGCGGTGCCGACCCCGAGGTGGTCGTGGCGCTCGCCGTGGCCGACGGGACCTGCAGCCTCACGGTGCGCAACACCACGCCGCTGCCGCCGGATTTCAGGGTCGACGGCCGCAGCGGGTTCGGCATGCAGATGGTCGGCGCCATGGTGCGGCAGCTTGACGGTCGGTTGGAGCATACCGCCGGCGGCGAGGCCTGCTTCGTCGTCTCCTTCCGGCCCAAGGCGCCGCAGGCAACGGCGCTCGAAACTCCGCATGATGGCCGGCCTGTCGCCTGAAGCGGATCGGCGCGGCCGGCCCGCTTCCGGAAGGCCTGCCCGGCCTGCGCTCGGAGGTCGCGACCCGGGCGACGATGCGATCGGATTCTGTTTGTCGACGTTGGAATATCCGGTGGCGTCCGGCCCCCTCGGGGCTGTTTTCAAGCCCCCTCAGGCACTGCGCGCCGCGGCCGACGCGACTGCCTGCCCGACCAGACGCTGCAGCCGTTCGGGCAGGGCAGGCACCATGGCGGCGGCGGCCTCATGGCCGGCGGCCGACATCTTGACCCAGGTCTTGGCGACGATGTCGACGATCTTGTCGTCCTCGTGCCGGGCCGCAAAGGGCGCGAACTCCTGTTCCAGGAAGACCAGGCAGGCGCAGTCTTCCAACGCCTGGGCCTCCGGATCACGCTTCAGCCGCTCCTTGCGCACGATCGAACGCGCCCGCTGAATATCGTCTTCGCCGTAGCCGACTTCGGTCATGATCCCGGCGATCAAGTCGGCATGGTGATCCTTGAGCCGGTTGCGCCAGGCGAAGTAGCCGGGCTTGTCCATCGGAAATTCGGACCGAGGCCGGTCAAAACGGCGGATATGTTGGCCGCGCACGGCAATCCTGAGCGCATCGGATGCGTCCGGGACCAACCGTTCGAGCCAGGCGCTCATGCGTTCGCCGTAAAACACCGCATAGGGGCGCGGCGGATCGCCGACGCCGGTCGGATCGTCCGCATTGGCACGGTCGATGGCCGCATAGGCGGCGGCGAGACGGTCTTCGGGTCGGAGATCGGACACGGCAGCGACTCCTGCGGCCACCCACGGCAAGGGCGCGCTCGACTGCCTTGATGCCTCGAACGTCGGATGCCGGCAAGCCCACCCGCCGGACCCGGGGTCGCCACCCGTCCGGTTTACCTCGATGCCGCATCGTGGTTTCAGTCAGTCCCCAATCGTCGCCGTCCCTCCGTCGCCATCCCTCCGCCGGTGCCATGACGCTTTCCGACTCGCTCGCCGTCGCCCTGATCGCCCTCGTGATCGAAGCCGTCCTCGGCTATCCGGATGCATTGTTCCGGCGGATCGGCCATCCGGTCACCTGGATCGGCCGCCTGATCGGTATGCTCGACCGGCATTTGAACCGGGACGCCGACCCGCCCGGTCGGCGGCGCATCGCCGGCCTCGCGGCCCTCATTCTGCTCCTCGCCGTCTGCGGAACCGCGGCGGCCGTGCCGGTGCTTCTGGCTCCGGTCGGTTGGACCGGCCTCCTCGTTCTCGGCTTCGCCGCCTCCTCGCTCCTGGCGCAGCGCAGCCTCGATCGGCATGTCGCCGCGGTCGCCGACGGTCTCGTCAGGGGCCTCGACGAGGGCCGCCGCGCCGTCTCGATGATCGTGGGGCGCAACCCGGCGCGGCTCGACGAAGCCGGCGTCGCCCGGGCGGCGATCGAGAGCCTGGCGGAGAACTTCTCCGACGGCATTGTCGCGCCGCTCGTCTGGACCGCGGCGGCCGGTCCGATCGGCGGTGTGCTCTACAAGGCGACCAACACGGCGGACAGCATGATCGGCCATCGGACCCCGCGCCACGAGGCCTTCGGCTGGGCGGCGGCGCGCTTCGACGATCTGGTCAACCTGCCGGCCTCGCGCCTCGCCGCGCTCTGGCTGGTCCTCGCCGCGGCCCTGATGCCGGGCGCCTCTGCGTCGGGCGCGATCCGCGCCGTACTGCGCGACGCTCGCAAGCATCGCTCCCCCAATGCCGGCTGGCCGGAGGCCGCCATGGCGGGCGCTCTCGGGCTGGCGTTGGCGGGCCCGCGCGTCTACGGCGAAATCCTCGTCGACGACGCCACCATGGGCGACGGCCGACGCCTCGCCGACGCGGCGGATATCCGCAGAGCACTCAGGCTCTACCGGTTCGCGCTCGCCCTGCAGGTTTCGGCCATCACGGTGCTGGCACTCCTCCTCTGGCGCTGACCGGGGTCAGGCCGCCGGCCGGGTTTCGAAGAACAGCGCCTGGCTGATCACAGCCCGGACCATGTCGTCCCGGAACGGTTTGGTGATCAGGAAGGTCGGTTCGGGTCGCTTGCCCGTCAGCAGATATTCCGGATAGGCGGTGATGAAGATCACCGGAAGCTCGGCGATCTGGAGTATCTCGTTGACCGCATCGAGGCCGGAACTGCCGTCGGCCAGCCGGATGTCGGCAAGGACGAGGCCGGGCCGGTCGCGCTCGACCAGGCCGATCGCCTCGCCATGGGTGCGGGCATTGCCGGTCACCGTATGGCCCAGCGCCGCGACCAGACTTTCCAACTCCATGGCGATGATCGGTTCGTCCTCGATGATCAGGACGCGGGTCGCCATCTCGGCGCTCATCTGCCGTCCGGCCTCGACCAGCCAGTTGTCGAACTGGTCGGAATCGACATCCAGAATGTCGGCGGCCTCCTCGGCGGTGAAGCCCTCCATGGCGGTCAGCAGGAAGGCCTGGCGCGGCAGCGGTGGCAGGGCCCCGATGCGTCGGTCGGCGGCCGAACCGCCCGATCCGGCATGGACCGGCGCCGCATTCCAGATTTCCGAGAAGAGCCGATAGACAGCCACTCGCGGTTCCAGATCGGCATCAAGCCGGTCCGGGTCGTCGGCCAGGCGCTCGAGGCATTTGGCGACGCGGGCGTCGCCGAGATCCTGGCGCCCCGTCAACGCGCGGGCGTAGCGGCGCAAATAGGGCAGTTGCGGCGCCACAAGGGCGGCGATCGACATGCGGGGTTCTCCGTCCGGCTGTACCCGGTGTACCAATATTTCCGTACGTCAGGGTAGGCCGGGCGCCGTTCCGGGACAACATGTCGATCTGCGTGGAACTCATGCGGGTCGGCCGCGTTAATCCCAGCCACATCGACAGGGCGGTTCTCCCTTGCGATGGGGCGGGGGTTTCGTACCCGGGTCCCCGAGCACCAGCAGGTCACATGAGCAAGTCCAAAACCAGGTCCAAGTCCTTCGGACTTCCGCCGCTCGAGGCGGGATTGCAGGCACATCTCGGCTCGCACTTGCGCGGCATCTATGACCGCGTCCTGTCGGAGCCCATCCCGGAACGGTTCCGGACGCTCATCGATGCACTCGACCGGGCCGAGCAGCCCGCCGGGGACCAGACGCCTGCGCCGCCCGATCCGGCCAAACGTGCCACCGAACTTGGAGGCGCCGCTTGATGGTCGGAACCCAATCGAAAAGTCAGAAGGACGCGCTGATCGCCGAAATTCCGTCGCTGCGGGCTTTCGCGATCTCCCTCTGCGGCGATGCCGATCGGGCCGACGACCTGGTTCAGGAAACCCTGGTCAAGGCCTGGGCCGCCTATCATTCCTTCACGCAGGGCACCAGTCTGCGCGGCTGGCTCTTCACCATCCTGCGCAACGCCTTCTTCTCCCAGTACCGCAAGCGCAAGCGCGAGGTGCAGGATGTCGACGGGATGGCGGCGGCGCGATTGGTGTCCCAGCCGGAACAGCCCTGGCGGCTGGATTTCGACGACTTCCGCGCGGCGCTCGACACGCTGCCGGCCGACCAGCGCGAAGCCTTGGTGCTCGTCGGCGCCTCCGGCTTTTCCTACGAGGAGGCGGCCGAAATCTGTGGCTGCGCGGTCGGCACCATCAAGAGCCGTGTCAATCGGGCCCGCCGTCGGCTCCTGGAAATCCTGGCCGTCTCGTCAAGCGACGAACTCGGCCCGGATCGGCAGGCCCAGGCGGTCGGCTCCGAACACGGTACCGGATCGCCCTGGACCGTCATCTGAGGCCCGATCTCGGCATCGTCCTGAACAACAGCCACCCGAACGATTCGAATCCCCTGACCTGCACCGCCGGCCGATGGCCGGCGGTTTTTTTGCAGTCGTCAGCGCTCGGCAGACTGTCTCGTTCCCTTAACAGAGCTCCGCTCTTCCAACCGTTCCAACCCTGCAGCCATCGCGTGACGGCTGATCACGGGAACCAAATTGTGAAGTTCGCGTTGCCAAACCGATGGGGCAATTCTGCCTCGAACGGAGATGCAATCATGCGCTGGATCGTCATGTTGTTGCTTGGCGTCCCGATCCCCCTGCTGATTCTCATGTACTTCATGGGCTGGTAGCTTGGTGTCTGCTCGAGCCAAAAGAAAGCCCGGGCGGGAAACCCGGGCTTTCTTCTTTCTTGCCGTTTGGGAACCGGTGATTCAGGGACCCCTGATCGGGGCTGGCATGACCGGGGATATCGCCGTGGCCGACCGGTCGCGGCGATACCGGGGCGGTCGCCGATCAGGCCGCGATCTTGCGCGTGGCGCGTTCCTTGAAGAACAGCGCCTGGCTGATGATCACCTTCAGGTTCTGTGGCCGGAACGGCTTCGTCACCAGATAGGTCGGCTCCGGCTTGGTCCCGGTCAGTAGGCGCTCCGGATAGGCGGTGACGAAGATCACCGGCACTTCGAAGGTCTCCAGGATCTCGTTGACGGCATCGAGCCCCGAACTGCCGTCGGCGAGCTGGATGTCGGCCAGCACCAGGCCGGGGCGGCGACGCGCCACGATTTCGAGCGCCTCGCGCTGCGTGCGCGCGATGTCGATCACCGTGTGGCCGAGCTCGGTGGTGAGCGCCTCCAGATCCATCGCGATGATCGGTTCGTCCTCGATGATCAGGATGTCCGTGGCGACCTGCTCGGCGATCTCGCGGCCGGCCTCCTCGATCATGTCGGCGAACTCGGACGGTTCGACATCCATCACCTCCGCGGCTTCCTCCTCGCTGAAATTCTCCAGCGTGACCAGCAGGAAGGCCTGCCGCGACCGCGGCGTCAGCGCCGCCAGGGTGGCGACATGGTCCTCGGACATCTCGGTCGTGCCGTTGGTGCTGATCGAGTTCCAGATGCGCAGGAAGAGATTGTAGATCGCGGTCCTGTTCTCGAGATCCCCGCGCAGCATGGTCGGATCCTCGACAAGGCATTCGAGCATGGCGAGAACGAAGGCGTCACCGCTCTGCTGCGACCCGCTGAGAGCACGGGCAAACCGCCGCAGGTAGGGAAGATGCGCCCCGATCCTGTCCTTCATATTCATTGATGAGCCTCCAAAAGGGGCCGTGTGTGCGCACGGAGATCTTGAAACGCGGTCCCTGCGAAAAAGTTCCAACCGATCGGGAACCAAACCGTGCAGACAGGCGTTGACGGCCGGATGGATGCGAGCCGCGGCTTCGGATTGCACGAATGGGCAGGACAGAGTACCCGGGCGATGACGGTCAGAAGCCGGGTCTGCCCGACGACGTGCTTGCGCGGATCGGCGGCCGTCTGCGCTCTCACTTTGCCGCGGCCGTCGTCCAGCCGATGCCGAAGCGATTCGAAGCGCTGCTCGACGCCCTTGACCGACCGAACGACGCACCGGGTTCCGCTCCGAGCCGGGACGCCGGATCCGAAGGTGGCTGATCCACGGGTGGCAGCCCCGCGTGAGGCAAGGCGCGGCGCGATCGCATTCTTGGGTTCGTTCGAGCGCGGAAATGAAGTAGACTGTTGGAAACGGATCGCCTTGAGACCATGAACGAGACCAAGACCAACGGCGCAGCGCCCGACGCCCGTCTGCCGCGGATCGCCCAGGACGCGATCGGGCGTCGACTGCGCCAATCCTTCGACAAGATCATTGCCGAGCCGATACCCGACCGATTTCTGAGCCTGCTCGACACGCTTGCACAGACGCCGACCGCGACCGACCTCGGTGACGGCGATCCCGGCCATCGCGAAGCCGCATCGATCGCGTCCGCCGCTTCCGTCCACGAAATCGCCGCCGGCAAGGAGTGACGACGGCGGGCACCTTCCCGCCCCGCGCCGGCGCAATCCCGGAACCGTGACCGCAATCGCGGAACCGGGGTCCGTCTCTCGCGTTGACCTGTCGACGAGACACGACAACCCGAGGAGACAGACGATGATCGGAACACGCCTTCCCGTCGCCTTCGCCGCCGGTTCCATCCTTTTTGCCGCGGCCGGCGGGCTGATGCTGAGCGATGCCCCGAGCGGCGCGACCGGCCCGTTCAGAGTTCTGGCCGCCCTGCCCAAGACCGACCGCCTCGATGCCGATGGCGACGCGCGGGTAACCGCAGCCTTCGCGCGTTTTCAGAGCCAGCCCGGACGCGATTTGCAATTCACCACATCCGCAACCCAAGCCGAATCCTGCCTGCCGGGCTGCAGCACGATCGTCTTCAAGTCGAACGGTCCGGACCAGCCGAGCCGTCTGATTCCGGGCACTTCGGCGCCGTGACGCAGCCGACACCCGGCCGAGGCAGCGACGACACTGCCGGTTCGCCGGAACTGCTTCGGGACCGGGCGAGCGCCGCCCGGCCCTCCCCCTTCCGAGAGGCCCGCATGATCTTCACGATCCGCCACCGTACGACCTATCGCTATTCGACCGCCGTCCTGCTCGGCCCGCATCGCCTGATGACCCGGCCGCGCGGCAGCTTCGACATGCGGCTGATCAAGGCCGAACTCGCCACGACCCCGCCCGCGACCCTGCGCTGGCACCACGATCCGCTCGGCAACGCGATCGCGATCGCGGACTTCCACGGCGAGACCGACATTCTCGACATCGTCAGCACGCTGGTGGTCGAGCGCTTCGAATCGACCGTCCCGTTCTTCACGCCTCCGGCGGCCACCGCCTTCCCGATCGCCTATCAGGGCGACGACCTTGCGGTGCTCGAAGCCTTCATGACGCCGTTGACGCCGGATCCGGACGGCATCGTGCAGACCTTCCTGCAGGATATCCTCCAGGAGGCCGGCACGAGCGGGCTCGCCTTCCTGGACGGTCTGAACCAGCGTATCCACGAGCGGGTCGCCTACAGCTTCCGCTGGGAGGAAGGCACCCAAGACCCGGTCGACACGATCCGCTGGCAGTCGGGTTCCTGCCGCGACATGGCCTGGCTGTTCGTGGAATGCGCCCGCCGGGCCGGCTTCGCGGCCCGGTTCGTGAGCGGCTATCTGCACGATCAGGCGACCGATCTCGGGGCCGGCGGACTGACCGGCGGCGGCGCCACCCATGCCTGGGCGGAGGTGTTCATTCCCGAGACCGGCTGGGTCGAATACGATCCGACCAATCGCCTCGTCGCCGGCGAGGCCCTGCTCCGGGTGGCGGTGGCGCGCAGCCCCGGCCAAGCATCGCCGATCTCGGGCAGCTATACGGGGCCGACGGGCGCCGCCCATCCGGTCGAAGTCGAGGTCTCGGTCACGTCGGGGGCGGAGATGCAGACCGAGACCGATCCGGTGCCGGTCGCACTCCCGTCGGCCGCCTGATCGGCGGCCGGTTCGGCATCGATGACCTTCACGGCAGGTCCGACGCTCAGGTCAGATCGATCACGTCCGCGCGGTCGCCGAGTTCGGCCCGGGCGATGGCGGCGACATGGCGGTGGTGGGTAAACAGGATCGGCTGGACCTCGCCGCCGATCGCCGCCAGCACCTGCAGGCCGAAGCCGGTCCGCGCGTCGTCGAAGCTCGCAAACAGATCGTCGCCGAGGAAGGGCGCCGGCTCGGCGCGGGCGGCATGCTCCTCCAGATGGGCGAGCCGCAGCGCCAGATAGAGCTGGTCCGCCGTCCCCTCGCTCATCGCCTTGACGTCGATCCGATCGCCCGACGCGCGCACGCCGACGATGCGCAAGCACTCCTTCTCGTCGTCCCAGTCCTGAGCCAGCCCCTGGAAGGCCCCGCCGGTCACGATCCGGAAGAGGTCCCCGGCGCGCTGTACCTGCGGATCGCGCCGGCTTTCGCGATGGCGCTCGATCGCCGCGTCGATCATCAGGCTGGCGGTCCGGAGCACGGCCCAGTCGCGCGCCGCGACGGCGAGTTCGGCCTCCGCCGCACGCTTGGCCTGCCAGTCGAGGTCGGCGGCGTTGCCCGAGCCTCGTTCGTCGCGCAAGCGGATCGCCTCCTGCCGCTCAGCGTAGAGCCGATTGACGTCCTCGTCGATCCGGCTTCGCGCAGCGGCGAAGTCCTGCCGCTGCGCGGCGGCGAAATCCGGATCGATTGCGGCCATCTCGACGCGCAGGGTCGCCTCGTCACAGCCATCGGCAAGCGGACCGAGCTGGTCCAGAAGATCGGTCAGGCGCCGGTCCAGCTCTTCGGCCCGCGCCAACACCGCAGCCCGGGCGGGCAGGTCTTCGCCCCGATCGAGACCCGCCGCCGCCGCCTGCTCTGCGAGATGGCGTTCCGCGACCGCCCAATCCTGTTCGACACGTTTCAGGCTCTCCTCGGCCCTGACGACACGCGCCTCCGCAACCTTCCGCCCGGCCTCGGCCTTGCGCGCCTCCGCCAGCCGGCGTTCGATTTCGGTGGCGGCCCGATCCGGCGGAAGACCGGCCAGGTCCGGCGCGAGTGCCGCGACGAGCCGTTCGGCTTCGACCCGGAACGTCGTCAGCACCCCGTCGAGACGCGCGAGCTGCCGCTCGCTCTCGCCGATCTTGTCGCGCAGATCCGGCAGGCTCGCGAAGATGGTCAGCACCGCCTCGACCGCGTCGATCCCGGTGTCGCCGGCAAGGCCCAGCGCAACGAGGCGGGGCGCGATCGCTTGCCGCCAGCGGTCGAGCGCGGCCTCGGCCTCCGGCTTCTCCGCCAGCCGCTCGTCCAGGGCCTGCCGGGCTGCGGCGATGCCACCCGCCAGGGCCCGGCTCTCGTCGTAGGCGGCCGCGAGCACGGCGAGCTGTGCATCCAGTCGTCTGGCGCAGAGCACGAAATCCAGGCCGTCGGCCTCCGCCACGCCGGCGGCACGGGCGAGATCGCGCAGCGGCCCGAGCGCGGCGGCGATCTGACGATCCTGTTCGGCCAGTTCGGCGCGGTCTGCCGTCTGCTCCTCCAGGCTGGCGATCAGTCCGTCGAGCTTGGCCGTCCAAGGCTCCATCGCGGGCGGCGGCAGCGGCGCGATGCCGGCCGGCGCCCAGGCCGCCGCCCAGCGCGCATGCAGATCCCGCCAGTCCCGATCGAGCCCGGCGAGCCGTTCGCCGGCGCGGACGCGCCGCGCCTCGGCTTCGCTTCGGCTACGCGTTTCGACCGTGAAGCGGGCGACGCGATCGGCGTCGCGGACAGCGGTATCGGCGAGCCGGTCGGCCTCGGCCTTGGCGGTTTCGAACTCGGCCGTCATGGCGGCCAGCATGCTGCCCGAGGGGGCTCCGGGCTCCAACCACAAGGCCGCGCGCAGGGTCCGCCACAACCGGTCGCGCTCGTCACGCGCCGCGGCGATGGCCTCGGCGGTCGGCACCGGACCGCCGGCCGCGAGCGCCACCAGGCGAGCATCGGCCGCTTCGATCGCGGCGATCTCCGCCTCGAGAGCAGAACGCGCCGTCGTGATCGCGGCCTCGAGCCCGCTCCGTTCGACCGCAAAGGCCTTCTGGGCCGCAACGGACGGACGGGCGCGCACGGCCAGGTCGGCGAGGTCGGCGACCGGGGGATCGAGTTGCGCGGCCTTCTGGGCCAGAATGCGCGATGCCGTCTCCAGTTTGACGCGCTTGTCGGCATGCGCCTGGAGACGATCGATCAGCGGCTTGAACGCTTCGCGGCGGAGCTTCAGGACGCCCGGATCCTCCGGCGCGCCGATGGCCGCGCGCCGGGCCTCCAGATCCAGCAGACGGCGCCGTTCCTCCGCGACCTTGCCGGTCGCCGTCTCCAGCATGGACTGCAGCCGGCGCCCCTCGGCAAGATCGGCGCGCAGAGTGGCGATCGCCGCAGCGCCGGGCTCGGCCGCGGCCAGGCCCGCACCGTCGGCAAAACCAAGCTGCCGGGCCAGTCCGGCCCAGCGGGCGTTGCGACCATCCAGCGCTTCGACGGCGGCCGGGCGGCTGCCGAGCGCCTGGGTGTAGCGACCCAGATCCTGCATCAGGCTCGCAATGGCGCCGCCTTCGGCGAGCAGGGCACGATCGACGACGATGCCCGCCCGCTCGCCGAGCGCGTCGTCAAGCTCGCGACGCGCGGTCTCGACCGCGGCCGCCTTCTCGCCGGCGGTGCGGATCGCCTCCAGGACGCGCGCGGCGGCCCCGGCAGACGCCGTCGGCTGCAGGCCGATGGCGGCCCGCTCTGTCCGGACCCGGTCGAGTTCGGCCAGAATCGGTCGCACCCGCGCGACGCGCTCCAGCCGCTTTTCCTCTCTCTCGACATCGATCCGACGGCCGCGTGCGGCCTCGTAGGCATCCGACAATTCGCTGATCCGTTCGGTCAGCCGCTTCCATTCCTGGGCGCCGAGCTCATGCTCGCGGATTGCCCGACGGGCCGCCTCATAGCGCTCTTGGGCCTGGGTGAAGCGTCGCGAAGCCTTGGCACGGGGGCCGAAGATGTGATCCGCCTCATCGTCGAGCGTCTGCCGCAGAGCCGGCACGCCGTGGATGCCGTAGTCCGCCGCGAAGAACTGGCCGCCGCTGTCCTGGGCCTGCTGCGCCAGTTCCTCGCCGCCCGATTTTAGGGTCTTGGCGGACAGGCCGAAACCGGCGAGAAACTGCGCGCGATCGATGCCGCCGAGAAAGGGCAGCAGCGCATCGTCGGGCAACTCGCGGCCCGACGGATCGACCAGGGCACCCTTGCGCCGCTTGCGCCGCCTGAAGGCCAGATTGCGGCCGGCGCGATCGACGATCTCGGCGCCGATCCAGAGCTCCGGATAGGGATGCAGGAAGTTGTAGACGCTGCGTTCCTCGATGCCGAACAGGAGATCGGCCACGGCGGCGAGCGCGGTCGACTTGCCGGCCTCGTTCGGGCCATAGACCACATGCAGCCGCGCATCCGGCCGGAACACGAGGCTCTTGTCGGAGAACGGGCCGTAGCGGCCGAGATCGAGCCGGGTGATCCGCATCAGAACGCCCCCGGGCCGGCGACACGCCCGAGCACCATGGCGCGGGCCTCCTGGACAATCGCGTCCATCTCGGCGGCGAGCGGCGGTGCCCCCTCGATCGGCGGCAGCTTGGCCGCGACGGTCGCGATCTCGCCGGCGATTCGCTCCCTGAAGGCCGGATCCGCACCGATCACCGCCAGCAGCGCCCCGAAACTCGCAGTATCGACCGGACCGGCGACCATCGACGACGGCTCCCGGGTGGCCAGCTTGACGCTTTCCACCCAGACATCGCCATGGACCCGGTCGGCCGCCGCCTGGATCTCGGTGCGCAGCGTTTCCGGATGCGCGGAGAGCCGCAGGTGCAGGGCCGTCGCCCCGGTCAGCGTCACGCGCAGGACGAGCATCGTCTCCCGGTCGGCGGGAAGCCGCTGCGCGACCGCCGCCTCGACGGCCGCCAGCAGCCCGGCCCCGTCGCCGATCCCGGTCAGGTCGACGGGGGCCAGCGCCCATTCGGCGCGCGCCGTCCGGATGCGCCGGAGATCGACCACGCGGCCGTCCTCCACGTCGACCAGGACAGCCCCCTTGGCACCGCATTCGCGCACGCTGCGACCCTGGATGTTGCCGGGATAGACCACATGCGGGTCGGTCGCGACCACCTCATGCTCGTGGACATGGCCGAGCGCCCAGTAGTCGTAGCCGCGCGACCGGAGGTCGGCGAGCGAGCAGGGGGCGTAGGGGGCGTGTCCGGGGCGGCCGTCGAGCGAGGTGTGCAGCAGGCCGATGTTGAACCAGCCGGGTATCGGATCCGGATAGTCGCGCGCGATATTCTCCTCCACCGCCCGGTCCGGGAAGCTGCGCCCGTGGACCGCGACCCGCAGGGCGTCCAGCCGCAGGGTCTCGGCCTTGCGGGTCGAGAACTGGCCGACGCTCGGCGGCAGCGTGATGGTCCGGGTCACGACGCTGGCGGCATCGTGATTGCCGCGGATCGTGAAGACCGGGATGTCCGCCCGGTGCAGGCGGGCGACCTCCTTGTTGAAGAAGAGGCCGATGGCATTGTCCTGCCATTCGCGGTCATAGATGTCGCCGGCGAGCAGCACGAAGGCGACCTTCTCGTCGAGGGCCCGGTCGACCAATGCCGAGAAGGCCTCCCGGCCGGCCAGGGCGATGCGGCGCGCGACGGTCGGGTCCCTGCCCGCGAGGCCGGCCAGCGGACTGCCGAGATGCAGGTCGGCGGCATGCAGGAAGGTGAAGCGCATGGGGCGGATCTCGGCGGGAAGCGGACCCGGCGGAGGCACCGGGAATCGGGACCGGGAGTTTAAACCGAAACGGCCTGCAGCCCGAAAGCGCAAAGATGGGGATTGATCGCCACGGCGGGTGGTGGTTTCGGCCGGGTCGTCTATAAGGGGCCGGCTGGCGGGGGTGGAGGACGGCAGGATGCCTCACCGCCCCCCGGATGCCCGTCATCGTGGGATATGGCGGGGCTCGGGCATTCCACGATGGCAGTACGTGATCGGCGGCCTAGCTACCCGCCTCGATCGCGTCGTGACCGTCCGACGATACCCCCGCCGGTTTCTCTCCGATCAATCGGCTGTCGTCTCCCGCAGGCCTCGCCTCGGTTTCCGACCGCAGGTCAGCCGATCATCGGCCGCCGTTGCCGGGCGGCGATCCGACCCCTAACCTGCCGCCGCATGCAATTGGGAGATCCCGCCATGGAACTGCGCCGGCTTGGCCGCTCCGACCTGATGGTCTCGAAACTCTGCTTCGGCGGCAATGTCTTCGGCTGGACCGCGGATGCCGCCACCTCGTTCGATCTGCTCGACCGGTTCGTCGGCGCCGGCTTCAATTTCATCGACACGGCGGATGTCTATTCGACCTGGGTCAAGGGCCATACGGGCGGCGAATCGGAGACCATCATCGGCGACTGGCTGAAGGCCCGCGGCGGGCGCGACCGGCTGGTCATCGCCACCAAGGTTGGCTCCGACATGGGCGGCGACCGCAAGGGCCTGTCGCCGCGCTGGATCCGGCAGGCGGTCGAGGATTCTCTACGGCGGCTGAAGACCGACCATATCGATCTCTACCAGTCGCACCGGGACGATCCCGAGACCCCGATCGAGGCGACGCTGGAGGCCTATTCCCGGCTGATCGAGCAGGGCAAGGTGCGCTATATCGGCGCCTCGAACTTCACCGCCGAACGGCTCGGCGCCGCGCTCGACCTCGCCGAGAAGACCGGCCTGCCGCGCTACGAAAGTCTGCAGCCGGAATACAATCTCTATGCCCGCCAGGACTACGAGGCCGCGCTGGAGCCGCTCTGCCGGGAGCGCGAGGTCGGTGTCATCAACTACTACGCGCTGGCCGCCGGCTTCCTGACCGGCAAATACCGCAGCGAGGCCGATGCCGGCCTCAGCGTGCGCGGCCGCACCAACGTCACCCGCTATCTCAATCCGCGCGGCCTGAAGATTCTCGCCGCGCTCGACCGCGTCGCCGACCGCTATGCGACCGAGCCGGCCGCCGTGGCGGTGGCCTGGCTGATGGCCCGGCCGGGCATCACATCGCCGATCGCCAGCGCCAGCCGGGCCGACCAGCTCGCCCCCCTGTTCGCCGCCGCGAAGCTCGACCTCGACGCCGCCGCCATCGCGGAGCTCGACGAGGCGAGTGCCTGATCGGGCCTCGCCCGACCTCTCGGGACGGCGCGAAATCGCCGCGGAAGGAAACGAAACGAACGATCGAAGAAACCGGAAGGAAAAGAAGTTCCGGTAGGGTCCCGTCGAACAGGCTCGCACCGACCGGGTGATGACACCCGGCGGCGCGGGTCGCCCCGACCGCACGCGTGGCCGCCTCCGCGCCTCCTCGACCGTCCGGAGACCCGATGTCCCGCCCGCTGATCCTGCAACGGCGCTTCGCGCCGCTCTTCGTCTGCCAGTTCTTCTCGGCGCTGAACGACAATTTCCTGAAGAACGCGCTGGTCTTCCTGATCCTCTACCATGTCTCGGAGGCGTGGTCGGGGGCGCTGGTCGCGCTTGCGGGGGCCGTGCTGGTCGCGCCCTACTTCTTCCTGTCGGGCCTCGCCGGCGAGATCGCCGACCGCTACGACAAGGCGCGCGTGGCCGAGCGGGTCAAGTTCCTGGAGATCTTCGTCGCGCTCGTCGCCGTGATCGGCTTCGCGCTGCATTCGATCGTGATCCTGTTCGTGGCGCTCGGCGGCTTCGGCGTGATAGCGGCCCTGTTCGGCCCGGTGAAATACGGCATCCTGCCGGATCACCTGGCCGAATCCGAACTGCCCGGCGGCAACGCGCTGATCGAGAGCGCCACCTTCATCGCCATTCTGACCGGCACGGTGATCGCCGGCGTTGCGGCGGCCGGCGGCAGCGACCCGGCGACGCTGTCGGGTCTGATGATGGTCTTCGCGCTGATCTCCTGGGGCGCTGCGCGGATGATCCCGCCGGCCGGCGAAGCCGCGCCCTGGCTGGAGATCGAGCCCAACGTGATGGTCTCGACCCTCGGCCTGATCCGCGACCTGAAGGCCGATGCCCGGCTCTGGTGGCTGGGGCTGGTCACGAGCTGGTTCTGGCTGATCGGCGCGGTGGTGCTGTCGCTGCTGCCGCCCATGGTGAAATCCGTCATCGGCGGCTCGGAGAGCGTCGTCACCGCCTTCCTGGCCATCTTCTCGATCGCCATCGCGCTCGGCTCCGGCCTCGCCTCGTTCCTGTCCAGCCAGCGCATCGTCCTGCTGCCGACGCCGGTCGGAGCGGTGCTGATGGGGCTGTTCTCGCTCGATCTCGCCTTCGCGCTCTGGGGTGTCCGGGCGACGGGTGCGCCGGTCGGCGCCGTGGAGGTGTTCACCAGCGCGCGCGGCCTGCATATCGGCATCGATCTGTTCGGACTGGCGATCGCCGGCGGCCTGTTCATCGTGCCGTCCTTCTCGGCCCTGCAGGCCTGGGCCGGCAAGGACCGGCGCGCCCGGGTGATCGGCGCCTCGAACGTGCTGTCGGGCGCGTTCATCGCGGTCGGCTCGATCTCCACCGCCGTCCTGCTGGCCCTTGGCCTGGGCGTCGCCGGGGTCTTCGCGGTGCTCGGCCTCGCCACGCTGGCGGTCGGCGTGGTCATCTTCCGGACCCTGCCGACGAGCCCGTTCCGCGACCTGCTCTCGATCGTCTATCGCGGCATCTTCCGGCTCGAAGTGCGCGGCCTGGAGAATGTCGCCAAGGCCGGTCCGCGCCGGATCATCGCGCTCAACCATGTCAGCTTCCTGGATGCCGGCCTCGCCCTCTCGCTGCTCGACCAGGAACCGGTCTTCGCGATCGATTCCGGCATCGCGCAACGCTGGTGGGTGAAGCCCTTCCTGAAGATCACGCGGGCCATGCCGCTCGACCCGACCAAGCCGATGCAGACCCGAACGCTGATCCATGCGGTCCGGAACGGCGAGACGCTGATCATCTTCCCTGAAGGCCGGCTGACCGTCACCGGATCGCTGATGAAGGTCTATGACGGGGCCGGGCTGATCGCCGACAAGGCCGACGCCATGGTGGTGCCGGTGCGCATCGAGGGCTTGGAGCAGACGCCGTTCACCCGGCTGAAGCCGCACCAGATCCGCCGGCGGCTGTTCCCCAAGGTGCGCGTCACCATCCTGGAGCCGGTCAAGCTCGATGTCGATCCGGCGCTCAAGGGCAAGATGCGCCGGCTCGCCTCGGGCGCGGCGCTCTACCAGATCATGTCGGATCTGGTCTACCGGACGACCGCGATCGACCGCACCGTGTTCCGCGCGCTGGTCGATGCCGCCCGCCACGAGGGGCCGGGCCGGATCGCGCTCGACGATCCGCTGTCGGGTCCGCTCTCCTATCGCAAGTTCCTGGCCGGCGCCCGGGTGATCGGCCAGCGCCTGATGCCGATGGCCGCGCCCGGCGCCCATGTCGGCGTGATGCTGCCGAATGCCAATGCGGCCGCCGTGACGACGATCGGGCTGATGTCGGCCGGCCGGGTGCCGGCGATGATCAACTTCTCGGCCGGGCCGACCAACATCCTTGCGGCCTGCCGGGCGGCCGTGATCGAGACCGTGGTGACCTCGCGCGGCTTCATCGAGAAGGCCCGCCTGCAGCCGATCGTCGACGCGCTCGACGGCCAGGGCATCAAACTGGCCTATCTGGAGGACATCCGCGCCACCGTCGGGCTGACCGACCGGCTTGCCGCGCTGTGGCACTGGCAGACGCCGCTGGCTTCGCGCGGACCCGACGATCCGGCCGCGATCCTGTTCACCTCCGGCTCGGAGGGCACGCCGAAGGGCGTGGTGCTGTCCAGCCGCAACATGCTGGCCAATGCGGCGCAGGCGGCGGCGCGGATCGATTTCGGGCGCACCGACAAGGTCTTCAACGTCCTGCCGCTGTTCCACTCCTTCGGCCTGACGGTCGGCTTGATCCTGCCGCTGGTCTCCGGCGTGCCGGTCTATCTCTATCCCTCGCCGCTGCACTACCGGATCGTGCCGGAACTGGTCTACGGCTCCAACGCGACCATCTTCTTCGGCACCGACACCTTCCTGACCGGCTATGCGCGCTCGGCGCATCCCTACGACTTCCGCTCGCTGCGCTATGTCGTGGCCGGCGCCGAGCCGGTCAAGGAGACCACCCGGCGGGTCTGGATGGAGCGGTTCGGGCTGCGGATTCTTGAGGGCTACGGGGTCACCGAGGCCGCGCCGGTGGTCGCCATCAACACGCCGATGTTCAACCGCTTCGGCACGGTCGGCCGGCTGCTGCCGGGGCTCCGGCACAAGCTGGAACCGGTGCCGGGCGTCACCGAGGGCGGTCGTCTCCTGCTGCGCGGGCCGAACATCATGCTCGGCTATCTGCGCTCGGAGGCGCCCGGCGTGCTCGAGCCGCCACCCGAGGGCTGGTACGATACCGGCGACATCGTCGTGATCGACCGCGACGGCTTCGTCACCATCAAGGGCCGCGCCAAGCGCTTCGCCAAGGTCGGCGGCGAGATGATCAGCCTCGCGGCGGTCGAGACGCTGGCCTCCGAACTCTGGCCGGACGCCATGACGGCGGTCGTCGCCGAACCCGACCCGCGCAAGGGCGAGCGGCTGGTGATGGTGACCACGGCGCGGGGCGCATCGCGTGCGGCCTTCCAAGCCTTCGCCAAGAGCCGCGGCGCGGCCGAACTGATGGCACCGTCGGAGGTGCTCGTGGTCGACAAGCTGCCGGTGCTCGGCTCGGGCAAGACCGACTTCGTCGGCGTTGCGAAGCTGGTCCGCGAGCGCACGCCCGCCCCGGTGGAGATTGCGGCATTGGCCGCCGATACCGCCCCAGAGGCCGGGACCGTGGTCGTGGCCGCCGCGGAGACTGCCCCGGTTGTCACCGATGGGGCGCCGGGCGCCACCGATGGGGCGCCGGTTGCCAGCGATACGGCCCCTCCGACCCCCGCGGGCACGACGACGACGGCTGCCTGACGGCCGGGCCGGTCGCGGGATGCGGCCGGCTTCACAGCCGTTCGGGGCTAATGTATAGACATATCGACCGAGCCGGTTCGCCGGCCCGGTCGCCTGAGCCCTTGCCGAGACCGCCCCTTGCCGAGACCGGATGCGCCCATGACCGTGCTTCACGCCGACCACGCCTTCCTGCCCGGCGGTTGGGCCCGCGATGTGCGCCTCACGCTCGCCGACGGCGCCATCGCGTCGGTCAAGACCGGCGCAGCGCCGCAACCCGGCGACGTGCGCCATGCGGCGCTGGTGCCCGGCCTGCCGAACTTGCACAGCCACGCCTTCCAGTACGCCATGGCGGGTCTCGCGGAGCGGCGCGGGCCGGGCTCCGATTCGTTCTGGAGCTGGCGCGAGCAGATGTACCGCTTCGCGCTGACCATGACGCCGGACGATGTCGAGGCGGTCGCCGGGGCGCTCTACTGCGCCATGCTGGAGGCTGGCTTCACGCGCGTCGGCGAATTCCACTATCTGCACCACGACCGCGACGGCCGCCCCTATGCCGACCCGGCCGAGATGGCGACGCGCATCGCCGCCGCCGCGGCCACGACCGGCATCGGCCTCACCCTGCTGCCGGTCTTCTATGCCCATGCCGGCTTCGGCGCCAAGCCGCCGGCGGAGGGGCAGCGGCGCTTCATCTCCGATCTCGATCTCTTCGCCCGCATGCTGGACGGCGCCGCCGCGGCGATCCGGCCGCTCGAGTCCGCGGTTCTCGGCATCGCCCCGCATTCGCTGCGCGCAGTCGCACCCGGCCAGTTGGCCCGTCTCGTCGAGATGGCACCGGCCGGCCCGGTCCATATCCATGTCGCCGAGCAGGTGCTGGAGGTGGATGACTGTCTTGCCTGGTCCGGCCGGCGCCCGGTCGCCTGGCTCCTCGACCACGCCCCCGTCGACCGGCGCTGGTGCCTGATCCACGCCACCCACATGCTGCCGGAGGAGACCCGTGCCCTGGCGGCGACGGGCGCAGTCGCGGGATTGTGCCCGGTCACGGAAGCCAATCTCGGCGACGGCATCTTCGATGCGCCGGAATTCCTCGGCGCCGGCGGCCGCTTCGGCGTCGGGTCCGATTCCAATGTCGAGATCGGCGTGCCGGCCGAGCTGCGCATGCTCGAATATTCCCAGCGCCTCGGCCGCCGCGCCCGCAACGTGATCGCCGCCCCCGGCGGCTCGACTGGCGAGACCCTCTATGCCGGCGCGCTCGCCGGCGGTACGCAGGCACTCGGCGCGACGGTCCCGTCACCGGGCGAGCACGCCGCCGGCCTGACCGCCGGGGCACCCGCCGACATCGTCGCTCTCGCCCCGACCCGCGATCTGCCGGCCGCCCCGGAAACCCTGTTCGATTCCTGGATCTTCGCCGGCGGCTGGCGCGTCGACGCCGTCCGCATCGCGGGCCGGCTCGTGGTCGAGAACGGGCGCCACAGGGCCCGCGACGCGATCATGGCCCGCCACGCCGCCACGATGCGGACGCTGCTCGCCTGACGGGGACATCCGGGAACCGACCGCGGCGCCGACACGCGCCACCGACTGGGACCGGCGCAACTATTTCGTCTTGATCAGGTCGAGCGGCTTGCCGCTTTCCTTTTCGGACTTGGCATAGGCGCCGGGCGCGCGCGGGGTGAAGGCGAGACTGTCGCCTTCGAAGCTGTAGAACATCAGATCCATGCCCTCGATCCGCCAGGTCGACAGCTTCAGACGGACCAGGCCAGCATCGCATTCACGCGCCAGGGTCAGCGTATAGCTGCCCTGGTCGCCCGGAGCGGTGCGTTCGAGCAGCGAGACCGTGCACAGCACGGTGCCGCCGGGCCGGCGCATCTGCCATTCGCCGAAGAGATCGCCGGGACTTGGCACGCGGTCCATGCTGCCGCGGGCCGGGAACATCACCAGGGCCTTGC
Organism: Prosthecodimorpha staleyi; assembly: GCF_018729455.1. Taxonomy (NCBI): domain Bacteria; kingdom Pseudomonadati; phylum Pseudomonadota; class Alphaproteobacteria; order Hyphomicrobiales; family Ancalomicrobiaceae; genus Prosthecodimorpha; species Prosthecodimorpha staleyi. Next base: position 107,981 of record NZ_JAHHZF010000015.1, read on the forward strand.
CGGGATCGGCAGGCTCCTGCCGGTAGGTCGCCGTCTCCTGTTCGACCACCTCGAGCAGGCGCTTGCGCAGGGCGTCGCGGAAGACGATGCCGCTCTTCTCGTTGTCGAAATCCCAGGACGCCGCCTCGGCCATGGCGGGCACGGCCCCCTTGCAGCCGGCCGCCCCGTCCAGGCGACGGCCGCCGATGGTGGTCTCGGTCGAAAGCGTGATGACGCAGCCCTTGCCGCCGCCCTCCGGCGCGATCAGCCAGCGGCCCGCCGTCGCCCGGTAGACGGCCTCGTCGACGGCGCCGGCCGACACGGTGGCGCCGGCGCACAGGACCATTCCGGCCGCCGCGGCGAACGCGGAGAGGCAGAGGCTGCGGATCGTTCGGCAACGGGGCGACATGGTCAAATGCTAGCGCCGGCCCGGCGAAAAAACCAGAGCGGGCGGCCGTCCGGATCTATCCGAACAGAAGTTTCAGCGCGATCGCGGCGAGCGCCAGGGCGCCGATCCAGGTCGGCAGGCGGCGGCCTCGCCCCTCCTCGCGGCCGATGGCGCGCGCGGTCTCCTCGTCCAGGCGGAAGCCGTGGCGGGTCATGTCGGCGAGACCCGCCGAGACGGTCTCGACCCGCTCGGCCAGCGCCGGCAGGCGCATCACCAGGCCGCCGACCGCGCCGGCGCTGCCGGCCAGTTCGCCGAGCTTGGCACCCGGGCCGAGATTGCGCTCGATCCATTCGCGCACGACCGGTTCGGACGCGGTCCAGATGTCGAGATCGGGATCGAGCGTGCGCGCGACGCCCTCGACCACCACCATGGTCTTCTGCAGGAGGATCAGCCGCGGCTGCGTCTTCATGTCGAAGACTTCGGTATATTCGAACAGCTGGTTGAGCAGATGCGCCATCGAGATCTCGCGCGCCGGCCGGTCGCGCAGCGGCTCGCCGATGGCGCGCAGCGCCTGGGCGAAGACCTCGACCTCCTGCTCCGGCGGCACGTAGCCGGCCTCGAAATGCACCTCGGCCGTGCGCAGATAGTCGCGCCGGATGAAGCCGAACAGGATCTCGGCGAGGAAGCGCCGCTCGGCCGGGTTGAGCCGGCCGGTGATGCCGAAATCGACCGCCACCAGCAGGCCGTCCGGGTCCACGAACAGGTTGCCCTGATGCATGTCGGCATGGAAGAAGCCGTCGCGCATGGCGTGACGCAGGAAGGACTGCATCACGGTCTTCGACAGCGCGATCCGGTCATGGCCGGCCGCCTCGATGCCGGCGAGGTTGGATACCTTGACGCCGTCGACCCATTCGAGCGTCAGCACCGGCTTGGCGGTACGCTCCCAGTCGACGCCGGGCACACGGAAGCCGGGATCGTTGCGGCTGTTCTCGGCCATCTCGGAGAGGGCGGCCGCCTCCAGGCGGAGATCCATCTCCAGGCGCACCGAGCGGGCGAGCGTGTCGACGACCGCGACGGGCCTGAGCCGCCGAACCGCGGGCACCAGCCATTCGATCAGCCGGGCGGCGAGATAGAAGCTGTCGAGATCACGCCGGAACCGGGCCTCGACGCCCGGGCGCAGCACCTTGACGGCGACCTCCCGGGTCTCCCCGTCGGGCGTGCGGACGCGGGCCTTGTGGACCTGCGCGATCGAGGCGGCGGCGACCGGCGGGCCGATCGAGACGAAGGCCGCCCGCCACGGCCGCTGCAAGGCGCGCTCGATGGTGGCGATCGACTCGGCGAGCGGAAACGAGGCGACCCGGTCCTGCAGCGCCTCCAGGTCCTTGGCCATGTCCCGGCCGACCACGTCCGGGCGCGTCGCCAGGAACTGGCCGAGCTTCACATAGGACGGGCCGAGCCGGTTCAGCGCCTCCGAGACACGGGTGCCGCGGTCGACGCCCTTGAGGCCGCGGCGCTCGATCAGGGCCGCGACGGCCAGCACGATCCGCCCAATGGTCGGCGGGTCGGGCGGTGCCATGGCCCTGAGCACACCCTCCCGCGCCAGGACGAAGCCTGCCCGGGCGAGCCGCAGCAGCGGACCGACGACCGCACCGGACATCAGATCTTCCAGCCCGAATGGATCGCCGCGATGCCGCCGGTCAGATTGGTGTAGTCGACCCGCTCGAAGCCGGCCGCGCGGATCATGCCGGCGAACCGCTCCTGGGGCGGGAACTTGGCGATCGATTCGACCAGATACCGGTACGGTTCGTCGTCGCCGGCAATCAGCTTGCCGAGGACCGGGATCACCTTGAACGAATAGGTCTCGTAGATGCGGTCGAGCACCGGCACGTCGACGGCCGAGAATTCCAGGCACAGGAAGCGCCCGCCGGGCTTGAGCACCCGGTAGGCTTCGGCCAGCGCCTTGTCGATGCGCGGCACGTTGCGGATGCCGAAGGCGATCGTATAGGCGTCGAAGGTCGAGCGCTCGAACGGCAGTTCCTCGGCATTGCCCTCGATAAAATCGACCTTGCCGGCCAGCCCGCGCTTCTCGGCCCGTTCACGGCCCACGCCCAGCATCGAGGCGTTGATGTCGCAGACCGTGACCTTGGCGTTGCCGTCGGCGCGCTCGACGATGCGAAAGGCGATGTCGCCGGTGCCGCCGGCCACGTCGAGCACCCGGAGCGGCTTGCGGGTGGTGCGCGGCGGTGCGAGCCGCGACACCATGGCGTCCTTCCAGAGCCGGTGCAGGCCGCCCGACATGGCGTCGTTCATCACGTCGTAGCGCGCCGCGACCCGGTGGAACACTTCATCCACAAGGCCCTGCTTCTCGCCGATCGGCACGTCGCGAAAGCCGAAGCTCGCCGTCTCGGCCGTGGCCTCGGCCGCCTCCGGCGGAATCCGGCCTGCCGCGGAAACCGCGTCCGGACGGCTCTCGGCCGCCCCGCTCGACGGATGCTGCGTCATGGGGTTCTCCTTTTGGCGCGGGACCATAGCGGAACCCGACCCGGAGCGCTATCGTCCCGGCCCCGTATCCGAGAGCCCGCCGGTCATGCCCGAATTGCCTGAAGTCGAAACCGTCCGCCGCGGCCTCGCCCCGGTCATGGAGGGCGCCGAGGTTACGGGCCTGGACTGCCGTCGGCCGGACCTGCGCTTCCCCCTGCCGGAGCGCTTTGCCGAACGGGTCACCGGCCGCCGCATCGTCTCGCTCGCCCGACGCGCCAAATATCTCCTCGCCGACCTCGACGACGGCGCCGTGCTGATCATGCATCTGGGCATGTCCGGCTCGTTCCGGATCGCCCTGCCGGACGCGACCGGTGCGGAGACGGCCGCGGCCGCCCCGGACGGGCAGACGCCCGGCGACTTCCACTACGAACGCTCCAAGAATGCCGCCCATGACCATGTCGTGTTCACGCTCTCCAACGGGGCGACCGTCACCTACAACGATCCGCGCCGCTTCGGCTTCATGGTGATGGCCGAGCGGGCCGGCCTCGCCGACCACCCGATGATGCGCGGCATCGGTCTGGAGCCGCTCGGCAATGCCCTGACCGGCGCCGCCATCGCGGCCTTGTTCCGGGACCGCCGGACCTCGCTCAAGGCCGCCCTGATGGACCAGCGCCTGATCGCCGGGCTCGGCAACATCTATGTCTGCGAGGCCCTTTGGCGCGCCCGCCTGTCGCCGATGCGGGCGGCGGGAACGATCGTGACCAAGACCGGACGGCCGCGCGCGGAGGCCGAACGGCTGGCGGACGCCATCCGCGACGTGCTCGGCGAGGCGATCGAGGCCGGCGGCTCGTCGCTGCGCGACTATGTCAATGCCGAGGGGGAACTCGGCTACTTCCAGCACCGCTTCGCCGTCTACGACCGGGAAGGGGAACCCTGCCCGCGGATGGAGTGCGCGGGCGTGATCGAACGGGTCGTGCAATCGAACCGCTCGACCTTCTTCTGCCCGGTCTGCCAGCGCTGAGCGACCGGCTCGGGGCTTCCGCCCTTCGGTCCGGCTGAAACCGGGGCAAGCCTCACCCGTTCGGTCCGGTTGAAACCGGATGGGTCCTCCCCCGTTCGGTCCGGTTGAAACCGGATGGGTCCTCCCCCGTTCGGTCCGGTTGAAACCGGACCGGGCCTCGGGTAGCGCTTCTCGGACCAAGACCGGAGCCGCCGCTGCGCGGGCTCCGGCACGATCGAAGGGAACGCCCCATGGCCTACGAACTGATCATCGTCGAAACCGAGGGCCGCGTCGGCCGCATCACCCTGAATCGTCCGAAGGCGCTGAATGCGCTCAACTCCGATCTGATCAACGAGATCAATGCCGCGCTCGACGCCTTCGAGGCCGATCGCGCGATCGGCGCCGTGGTGATCACCGGCTCGGAGAAGTCCTTCGCGGCCGGCGCCGACATCAAGCAGATGGCGAACCTGCAGTATCCGGACGCCTATCTGGACGACTTCATCACCTCCTGGGACCGCATCGCCCGCTTCCGCAAGCCGATCATCGCGGCGGTGGCCGGCTTCGCGCTCGGCGGCGGCTGCGAGATGGCGATGATGTGCGACTTCATCATCGCCGCCGACAATGCCCAGTTCGGTCAGCCCGAGATCAAGCTGGGCGTCATGCCGGGCGCCGGCGGCACCCAGCGTCTGACCAAGGCGATCGGCAAGGCCAAGGCGATGGATCTCTGCCTGACCGGCCGGATGATGGGTGCCGAGGAGGCCGAGCGCTCCGGCTTGGTCGCCCGCATCGTGCCGCTGGCCGATCTCCTGCCGACCGCCATGAAGGCCGCCGCCGACATCGCCGGCTTCTCGCTGCCGGCGACGATGATGACCAAGGAGGCCGTCAACCGCGCCTTCGAGACCACGCTCGCCGAGGGATTGCGCTTCGAACGGCGCATCTTCCACTCGATGTTCGCCACGGCCGATCAGAAGGAAGGCATGAACGCCTTCGCGGAGAAGCGGAAGGCCGAATTCTCCCACCGTTGAAGCCGGGCGCCCGCCCGGGACGGCCGGTTCGGCGTTGACGCGGGCCGGGACCCTGGCTATAAGCTCGCTCCGACCGGTGGCGGCGCGTCCGCCGCCGCTTTCGTTTGATCGGCACCCGGTACGCGAGGCCCGGCGGGAGACCCGCCGAAGCCGCGGACGGAGCGCCTCTCAGGATCGTTCCAGGAAAGGCTCGTCCATGGCCAATACGCCGTCCGCCAAGAAGGCGGCCCGCAAGATCACGCGGCGCACCGCGGTCAACAAGAACCGGCGCAGCCGCGTTCGGACCTTCGTGCGCAAGGTCGAAGAGGCACTCGCCTCCGGTGACAAGGCGGCCGCCGCTGCCGCGCTCCGGGCCGCTCAGCCCGAATTGCAGCGCGCCGCGTCGAAGGGCGTGCTGCACGCCAACACCGCGTCCCGCAAGATCTCGCGCCTCGCCAGCCGGCTCAAGGCTCTCGGCGCCTGATAGGCACGCTGCGATTGTCGAATGCTACGCAAAGCCCGGACCGGTGGTCCGGGCTTTTCGTTTGTCTGGCTAACCTGAAATGCCAGCCCGTCACGATCCGGCCGGTTTCCGCAGAGACTCGGACGAGCCCAGGCCGACCAGAGAAATTGATGATATTCCAATATGTTGTGCGAATGTTCCGACAGCGCCTCGAAAGGCCCGCCACGGCCGAAGAGTCAAGGCCTCGATGGCAAAATTCTTGGCCGGCTGGTTTCCAATCCGACCCCGGAAGCGGTCCCGGCGGAGACCACATTGACTCCACTTCGCTTCTCGATATGAACCCGATCTCGACGATTTTCCGAGTGCGGACTCTCGGCAACACCGGACCCAACCGGGGACTCGTCTCTGTTGCACCCTCCGACCCCGCTGTGTAAAGTTGGGGTCATGAAGGGCCTGCCCTTCATGACCCTCAGACAAAATCCTGGAACACGGAGCTCATGATGAGCATTGGGCGCGTTATGCTCAAAAGTGGTGAGTAAAATGCTCAGTTGAAAGTTCCAGGATCTGGTGTCGCGTTCCGTTCAATTCAAGAATAACTAATCTGCAACGAAGATTAAGGCTGCCATTGCCTTGCTTCGCCAAAGATTTTGGAATATGCGGCGCAGTCCGCATGCGGGGGCCGAGAATGTCATTGACGACTGGGGAAGCCTACGCGGGGGATATCCCCCCTGCGGAGGCCTGGAGATTGTTGTCCGACAACGGGCCGGCGCAGCTGGTCGACGTGCGCACCCGTCCTGAATGGTCTTTCGTCGGACTGCCCGATCTGGGCGAGCTGGGCAAGGCGCCTCTCCTCATCGAGTGGCAGGTCTATCCCGAGATGGCTGTGGACGATGCCTTCATGGACCGCCTGTCGGCGGCCCTCGATCGCATCGGCGCGTCGCGCGAGGATCCCGTTCTTTTCCTGTGCCGGTCCGGCGTCCGCAGTCGATCCGCCGCCATAGCGGCGACCGGTGCAGGATGGCAGCGCTGCCTGAACGTTGCCGGAGGCTTCGAAGGCCCTCTCGATCCGAATGGCCATCGTGGCCAGCGGGACGGGTGGAAGGCTGCAGGGCTCCCCTGGAAGCAAACCTGAACACTCTGATCGTCGGGGACCCCGCGAGGCCGCAGGGTCCCCTTGGCTTCGCGTTTTAGTTGCATAAGCGTGCGCCAATTCAACAAATCATAGTCGAACCTGGACTGGCGGGTCCGGGCCGACCCATGGACTACGAAGGAGGCTGGAACGATGAGCGTGGGGCTGTCGGGCCATGCGGAATGGGATCGCATCAAGAAACGCCTGCGGGCGGAGCTTGGCGAGGATGTCTTCAACAGTTGGTTCGCAAGGGTGGATCTGGAATCGATCGCGGACGGCGCGGCGCATCTGTCGGTGCCGACGCGCTTTCTCAAGAACTGGCTGCAGAACCGCTACCGCGACCGTCTCCTGGCCCTCTTCAAGGAGGAGTTCGAGGGGGCGCGGCAGATCGAATTCACCGTCCGCTCGGCGATCCGTCCGCGGACGCCCGGCGCGGCGGTCGGCGCCGAACCCTATGACGGACCGACGCTCGATCCGCGCCCGGTCGCCCAGGCGCCGCAGCCGCTCAAGGTGCAGCGCGAGGCCGTCTTCGCCGAGGTCAGGACCGACGACGCCCTCTATGGCTCGCCGCTCGACCCGCGCTACAGCTTCGACACCTTCGTGGAAGGCCGTTCGAACAGCCTGGCGCTGGCCGCGGCCCGGCGCGTGGCGGATTCCCGTCCCGGGGAAGCCGTCGGCTTCAACCCTCTCTATCTTCATGCCGCCGTCGGGCTCGGCAAGACCCACCTCCTGCAGGCCATCGCCCGGGCGGCGAAGGAGCAGGGCCGGCGCGTGCTCTACCTGACCGCCGAGCACTTCATGTACCGCTTCGTGGCGGCGCTGAAGTCGCAGACGGCGATCGCCTTCAAGGACGGCCTGCGCGGCATCGACCTCCTGCTGATCGACGACATGCAGTTCCTGCAAGGCAAGCAGGTGCAGCAGGAGTTCTGCCACACCTTGAATTCGCTGATCGATGGCGCCCGCCAGGTCGTCGTGGCCGGTGACCGGCCACCGGTCGAGCTTGAAACGCTCGACGAACGGGTTCGCTCGCGGCTCGGCGGCGGCCTCTTGATCGAACTGCATGCGCCCGATCTCGACCTGCGCCGGCGCATCGTGTCCGGCCGGATCGCGGCGGCGCGGCGCAGCTATGCGGCGCTCGCCGTCTCGGACGCGGTGATCGACTATGTCGCCGAGAACGTCACCTCGAGCGGTCGCGACCTCGACGGCGCGGTCAATCGCCTAGTCGCCCACAACCAGCTGACCGGCGAGCCGATCAGCGTCGAGATGGCCGAGACGGCCCTGCGCGACCTCCTGCGCGTGCGCGAGGCCAAGCGCGTCAAGATCGAGGACATCCAGCGCATCGTCTGCAAGCAGTACAACGTCTCCAAGGCCGATCTCCTGTCGAGCCGGCGCACGCGCACCGTGGTGCGGCCGCGCCAGATCGCCATGTATCTGTCCAAGACGCTGACGCCGCGCTCCCTGCCGGAGATCGGCCGCCGCTTCGGCAACCGCGACCACACCACGGTGCTGCATGCGGTGCGCAAGATCGAGGACATGATCAAGACCGACCGCGCCTTCCAGGACGAGGTCGACGGGCTGAAGCGCCAGATCGATCTCTGAGCCTGCCGACCTGCGCCACATTCGGAAGCCGCCCCCGACCGAGGGCGGCTTTCGGCGTTTCGGCGCCTGGCAGGCGCCGGTCGGCACCGGCCACCCCTGCGAAAGGCGCGACCGCGCCCCGCGCCCGCGCGGTTGCGCCGCAGAGGCGGGCTCTCTATAGCTCCAGCCTGGACAGGAGGAGCGCCATGGCCGACATGCGGCTGATCGTGGTGGGAGCGGCCGGCCGGATGGGCAAGACCCTGATCCGGACGATCGCCGGCATGGAAGGCGTGACGGTGGCCGGGGCCGTGGAGCGGGCCGGCTCGCCGGAGATCGGGCGCGACGCCGGGCTCCTCGCCGGGCTCGAACCGCTCGGCGTGACGGTCACGGACGATCCGCTGCCGCTGTTCGCCGCGGCCGAGGGCGTCCTCGACTTCACCAGACCGGCCGCGACGCTCGAATTCGCCGAACTGGCCGCGCAGGCGCGCATCGTCCATGTCATCGGCACGACCGGCCTGTCCGACGCCGACAACGACCGCATCCGCGCCGCTGCCCGCCACGCGGTCGTGGTCAAGTCCGGCAATATGAGCCTCGGCGTCAATCTGCTCGCGCTCCTGGTGCGACAGGCCGCCCGCGCGCTCGATGCGGATTTCGATATCGAGGTGGTCGAGATGCACCACCGCATGAAGGTCGACGCGCCCTCCGGCACAGCGCTGATGCTCGGCGAGGCCGCCGCGCGCGGGCGCGGCATCGATCTCGGGGATCATGCGGTCAGGAGCCGCGACGGTCATACCGGCGCCCGCCGGCGCGGCGACATCGGCTTCGCGACGCTGCGCGGCGGGACGGTCATCGGCGAGCACGCCGTGGTGCTGGCCGGCGAGTTCGAGCGCGTGGAACTGGTCCACAAGGCCGAGGACCGCTCGATCTTCGCCCGCGGCGCCGTCAAGGCCGCGCTCTGGGGCCGCGGTCGCAAGCCGGGCCTCTATTCCATGGCCGACGTGCTCGGCCTTTCCGACGACTGACCGGAGTCTCTCGATGGACCGTCTCCTGGTGCTGTGCCGCCACGGCGAAAGCGAGTGGAACAAGCTCAACCTGTTCACCGGCTGGAAGGATCCGGGCCTGACCGAGAAGGGCGTCGCGGAAGCCCGCGCGGCCGGCCAGAAGCTGAAGGCGCTCGGGCTCGGCTTCGACCTCTGCTACACCTCCGCCCTGAAGCGGGCGCAGACCACGCTCGACCTGATCCTCGCCGAACTTGGCCAGACCGGCCTGCCGATCACCCGCGACCAGGCGCTCAACGAACGCGACTACGGCGAACTGTCGGGCCTCAACAAGGACGACGCCCGCCAGCGCTGGGGTGAGGAGCAGGTCCATATCTGGCGCCGTTCCTACGACATACCGCCGCCGGGCGGCGAAAGCCTGAAGGACACGGCCGCACGCGTGCTGCCCTATTTCGAGGCCCATATCATGCCCGACGTGATGGCCGGCCGGCGCGTGCTGGTCGCCGCCCACGGCAATTCGCTGCGCGCGCTGATCATGAAGCTCGAAGGCCTGACCGGCGAAGAGATCATCAAGCGCGAACTCGCCACCGGTGTGCCGATCGTCTACCGCTTCGCCGAGGACGGCTCGATCCTGTCGCGCCAGGACCTCGCGGCCTGACCGATCGCGACATCCCGTTGCCGGCCCGGGTCTCGGGCCGGCCCGGACCGCCGTGCCGGCTCGGAACCGCCCTGCCCATGCGGGCGAGCGGCACGATGCCCGGATTCGGGACAGCACGCCACCCGTCCGGATAAAGGCCTACCGGGTCGAGACTCTGACCTCGGTCAAGGCATCCGCCCCTCAAATCGCTAAGATGAGTTATGGTCGCCGTGAAGGGCGGCCAACGGCATTCACGGCCTGACACAGCATGCAGCCGCCGTGCACCGGACGGTTGTCCATGGGGCGCCGCGGGATCCGGCAGACGGCCTTGGGCCGAACGGGAGTTCTGAAGGTGAGCCGGATGCCTCGGCGCAGGTACGACCTAGCCACGACGGCAGCGCTCGGTGCCGTTCGCCGCGAGGTCGCATCCGCCCTCGGCATGCTGGTCGTCCTGGCCAATCTCGTCGTCGCCATGGCCGTCGCCGCCGGTGTCCCGGCGGCGGGGGCGCAGGCCGCCACCGCCCGCGCGCTCGATCCGCTCGGCGGCGGCCGCATCGTCATCTGCACCGGCGCCGGCCTGGTCATCCTCGACCGCGACGGCCGCCCGATCGGCGAGGAGCCCGGCGGCGCGGTCTGCCCCTATTGCCCGCCCCTGATGGGCGGATCGATCGACCTCCCAGCGGAACTTCCGCTCGCCGAAAACGCCCGAACGACGACTGCCGCAGGGTTTGTACCCGCTCCGGCGCGCGTCCGGCCGACCATCGCTCGCAGCCGCGGCACGCCGCCGACGGGCCCTCCGGCCCTCTGACGGCAATCTTCCGTCGCCGGCCTGTGCCGCCCCGACCGCCCCGCCTTGCGCGCGCGACGGATCACGAGCCGGCCGGCCCCGTCTCCTCGCCGCGAGGTTTTCCCATGACCGGCTTTGCCGCCGCACTGGCCGCGTTTCTGCGCGCCGCGATCCGCCCGCAGACCCCGCTGGCCCGCGCGATCGTCGCCGCCCTCGCCCTCAAGCTCTGCGTCGTCATCGCGATGCGGGCCTATCTCATCGGGACCGATGCCGTCGTGCCGGTCGACGAGGCGGCCATGTCCCGCCTGATCGCCCCGGCGCCGAACCGGTCCCTCCCCTGACAGTCGGGGCCTCCGAGCCCCTTGCCATAAGGACAAGCCATGCTGGATATCGATCCGGTGGGGCTGGCGCGATTGCAATTCGCCGCAACCGCCCTCTACCACTTCCTGTTCGTCCCCCTGACGCTCGGCCTCTCCCTTCTGCTGGCCATCATGGAGAGCGTCTATGTCATGACCGGTCGCGTCATATGGCGCGAAATGACGCAATTCTGGGGCAAGCTCTTCGGCATCAACTTCGCCCTGGGCGTCGCGACCGGCATCACGATGGAGTTCCAGTTCGGAACCAACTGGGCCTACTATTCGCACTATGTCGGCGACATCTTCGGCGCGCCGCTGGCCATCGAAGGCTTGATGGCCTTCTTCCTGGAGAGCACGTTCGTCGGCCTGTTCTTCTTCGGCTGGGACCGGCTTTCAAAAGTCGGTCACCTGACGGTGACATGGCTCGTCGCCATCGGCTCCAACATTTCGGCGCTCTGGATCCTGGTGGCCAATGCCTGGATGCAGAACCCGATCGGCTCGGCCTTCAACCCCGACACAATGCGCATGGAGCTGACCGATTTCGGCGCGCTGCTGCTCAATCCGGTGGCCCAATCGAAATTCGTCCATACGGTCTCGGCCGGCTACGTCACCGGCGCGGTCTTCGTCCTGGCGGTGTCGGCCAACTATCTCCTGCGCGGGCGGCATCGCGCCTTCGCCATGCGATCGATGATCGTGGCCTCGGCCTTCGGGCTCGCCTCGGCCCTGTCGGTGGTCGTGCTCGGCGACGAGAGCGGCTACACGGTCAACGAGCATCAGCACATGAAGATGGCGGCCATCGAGGCCATGTGGGAGACCGAGAAGGCCCCGGCGGGCTTCACCCTGTTGGCGCTGCCCGACCAGCAGCGGCAGGCCAACACGGCCGAGGTCAAGATCCCTTGGGCGCTCGGGTTGATCGCCACGCGCTCCACGAGCCAGGAAATTCCCGGCATCAAGGATCTGGTCAAGAAGACCGAAGCCCGGATCCGCGACGGATTGGTCGCCTACGACGCCTTGGAGCGCCTGAAGACCGACCGGACCGACAAGACCGCCCGGGCGACCCTGGTCGCCCATGCCGACAATCTCGGCTATGCACTGCTCCTGAAGCGGCATATCGACGAACCCCGCCGGGCCGACGATGCCACGATCGCCCGGGCCGCCCTCGACACCGTGCCGAACGTCGTGCCGCTATTCTGGGCCTTCCGGATCATGGTCGGGCTCGGCTTCTTCTTCATTGTCCTCTTCGCCATCGCCTTCTGGCTTTCGACCCGGCGCCGCTTCGAGCATCCCGCCTTCCTGAGGCTCTGCCTGTGGAGCCTGCCCCTGCCCTGGATCGCGGCGGAACTCGGCTGGTTCGTCGCCGAATACGGGCGTCAGCCCTGGGCCATCGACGGTGTCCTGCCGACCCGGCTCGCCGCCTCGGCGCTGTCGCTGCCGCAGGTCTCCTTCACGCTGGCCGGCTTCGTCCTCTTCTACACGACGCTTCTGGTGATCGAGGTGAAGCTCATGCGCAAATATATCGTCATGGGTCCCGTCGCCGCGCTCGACATCCGTCCGCGCCCGGCCGGCGCCGCCCTTCAGCCCGCCGAATGAGGAGGGTCGCCCCATGAACATTCCCGTCGACTATGAAATCCTCCGTCTGATCTGGTGGCTGTTCCTCGGCATCCTCCTGATCGGCTTCGCGATCATGGACGGCTTCGATCTCGGAGCGGCGACGCTCCTGCGCACCGTCGCGCGGACCGACAACGAACGCCGGCAGGTGCTGAACGCCATCGGCCCGGTATGGGAAGGCAATCAGGTCTGGCTGATCCTCGGCGGCGGCGCCATTTTCGCCGCCTGGCCGGCCGTCTATGCGACGGCCTTTTCGGGCTTCTACATCGCCATGTTCCTGGTCCTGGCGACCCTGATCCTGCGTCCGGTCGGGTTCGAATATCGCAACAAGATCGCCGATCCACGCTGGCGCACATCCTGGGATTGGGCGCTTTTCGCCGGAGGATTGGTGCCCTCGCTGGTCTTCGGCGTCGCGATCGGCAACCTCCTCCAGGGCGTCCCGTTCCGCATCGACACCGACATGCGCGTGCTCTACGAGGGATCCGGCCTGTTCGAACTGCTGAACCCCTTCGGACTGCTGTGCGGACTGGTCTCGCTCGCCATGCTGACCGGGCACGGCGCCGTCTTCGTCGCCCTGAAGACCGTCGGGCCTGTCGCGGACCGAGCCCGGTTGGCCGGCGCCTTGTTCCCTCTTCTCCATGTGCTGCTGTTTACCCTGGCGGGCCTCTGGATCGCCAAGGGCCTGCCGGGCTATGCGCTCGTCGGTGCGGTCGCTCATGACGGACCGTCCAACCCCCTCGTCAAGGAGGTGGCGATCGTGCCGGGCCAGTGGCTGAAGAACTACGAAGCCTGGCCGCTTCTGAAGATCGCACCGATCGCCGGTCTCGCCGGATCGATTCTGACCGCCGTCCTGGTCGTCGTCAAACGGCCTGGCCTCGCCTTCGTGACCTCGGCCGCCGCCATCTTCGGCACGATCGCGACCGTCGGCGTCAGCATGTTCCCCTTCCTGATGCCGTCCTCGATCGAGCCCAAGGCCAGCCTGACGATCTGGGACTCGTCCTCGAGCCAGTTGACGCTGTTCGTCATGCTGTGCGCGACCCTGCTCTTCCTGCCGATTGTCCTCGCCTACACGGCCTTCGTCTTCCGCGTCCTGCGCGGCAAGATGACGGCCGAAGCGATCGAGGCCAATTCCACGCACCTCTACTGAACCGGGAGACCGTCAAGATGTGGTATTTCACCTGGGTGCTCGGCCTCGGCTTCGCCTGCGGAGCCGCCATCCTCAATGCCATGTGGCACGAGTTGCACCTGCCCGATCCCGGTCACACGGACTGACGGCGATCGGCGGCAGGCCGGCTCCCGCGCCGGCCTGCGCAGCCCGAACGGACGCGGGCGGCGGCCGCTGTCCGCCCGCCCTTCGCCGACGATGCCGGCCGGTCGCCGGGGTCAGACAGGCAGGGCGCCGTTGGCCTTGAGGACTTCGCCGGCGAGATAGAGCGAGCCGCAGATCAGGATGCGCGGCGCCTCGTCCGACTGCCAGCCGGAGGCGAGGCGGGCGAGCGCCGCCTCCAGGCTGTCGACCGGCTCGGCCGAGAGCCCGCCGGCGGTCGCTGCCGCGGCCAGATCCTCGGGCGTCCGGGTCTCGTGCCCGCCGTGGATCGGCACGGTGAAGACATGGCGGGCCAGCCCCGCGAAGGGCCGGAAGAAGCCGACCGGATCCTTGGTCTTGAGCATGCCGGCGACCAGGAACAGCGGGCGCGGCACGCGCTCTTCCAGATCGCCCATCACCTGCGCGACCACCTCGCCGGCGCCCGGATTGTGGCCGCCATCGAGCCAGACCTCCGCGCCGGCCGGCGCCAGCGCCGTCACCGGCCCGGGCCCGAGCCGCTGCATCCGCGCCGGCCATTCGACCGTATCCAGGCCGCGCCCGATCGTCTGGTTGTCGGGCGCGATCCCGGCCGCGCGCAGGGCCGCGACCGCCGTGCCGGCATTGACGAACTGGTGCGCGCCGAGGAGGCGCGGCGCCGTCAGGTCGAGCAGGCCGTCGGCGTCCTGGTAAACCAGCCGGCCGTTTTCCGGACCTGCAATCCAGTCCTGGCCGCCGAACTGCACGCGCACGCCCTCGCGCGCGGCGCGCCGCTCCAGGATCGTGACCACCTCGGGCGTCTGCGGCGACGAGACGGCCACCGCGCCGCGCTTGATGATGCCGGCCTTCTCGGCGGCGATCTTCTCGATCGTGTCGCCGAGGAACTTCTCGTGGTCGACCGAGATCGAGGTGATCACGCTGACCAGCGGCGCCGGGATGACGTTGGTGGCGTCGAGACGCCCGCCGAGGCCGACCTCGAGCAGGGTGTAGTCGGCCGGATGCTCCGCGAAGAGCCGGAAGGCGGCGACCGTCGCCAGTTCGAAGAAGGTGATCGGCCGGCCCGCATTGACCTGTTCGGCCTCCAGGATCGCGGCGGCCAGCACGTCGTCATCGGCGAGCCGCCCGCCGCCCGGATGGGCGATGCGGATGCGCTCGTTGAATCGGACCAGATGCGGCGAGGTGTAGACGTGGCAGGTCTTGCCGGCCGCCTCCAGGATCGCGCGGCAGAAGGCCGTCACCGAGCCCTTGCCGTTGGTCCCGGCGACATGGATCACCGGCGGCAGGCGGTGGTGCGGATTGCCGAGTTCGGCGAGCAGGCGCTCGATCCGTTCCAGGCCGAGATCCCACCCTGCCGGGATCGCCATGGTCAGGCGATCCAGGAGGGCATCGAGGGCCGAAGGGGGCATCGCCAGGACAGCTCCGGAAGGGGCGCGGACGGGCATCCGCGGGCCGGGCACGGCAGACGGCGGTCAGGCCGCGGGCTGCTCGACCTCGACGGGTTCGAGTTCGACGACCTCGACCTTGGGCGTCTTGGTCAGGACGTGGCAGAGGCGCGACAGGGTCGCACGCAGGTCCTGGCGTTGGACGACCATGTCGACCATGCCGTGATCGAGCAGATATTCCGAGCGCTGGAAGCCGTCGGGGAGCTTCTCGCGGATGGTCTGCTCGATGACGCGCGGCCCGGCGAAGCCGATCAGCGCGCCCGGTTCGGCCAGATGCACGTCGCCCAGCATGGCATAGGAGGCGGTCACGCCGCCGGTGGTCGGATTGGTCAGCACGACCAGATAGGGCAGCTTCGCCTCGCGCAGCGCCTGGATCGCCGCGGTCGTACGCGGCATCTGCATCAGCGACAGGATGCCCTCCTGCATGCGCGCGCCGCCCGAGGCCGCGAATAGGATGAACGGCGCCCGCCGCTCGACCGCCGCCAGCATGCCGGTAACGATCGCCTCGCCGGCGGCCATGCCGAGCGAACCGCCCATGAAGTCGAAATCCTGCACGGCGGCGACCACGGTCATGTCGTCGAGCTGGCCGATGCCGAGCAGGACCGCATCCTCGTTGCCGGTCTTCGCCTTGGCGTCCTTGAGGCGGTCGGTATAGCGGCGCTCGTCACGGAACTTCAGCGGGTCGACCGGCGACGGCGGCACGGCGATCGACTCGTAACGGGCACCGTCGAACAGGACCTCCAGCCGGCGCCGGGCCGGCATGCGCATGTGATAGCCGGAGGAGGGAATGACGAACTGGTTCGCCTCCAGGTCGCGATGGAAAACCATCTCGCCGGTCTCCGGGCACTTGATCCAGAGATTGTCCGGCGTCTCGCGCTTGGCGAGCAGGCTCTTGATCTTGGGTCGGACGACGTTGGTCAGCCAGTTCACGGGGGTCGGTCTCCGAGGCCTCGACGAGGCCGGTCAGGCGACGGCTCGACGGCCGGACGCTGTGGCGTCGCCGGTCGTCGAATAGGACTGAATTCCGGCCATCCGAGGGCCGGCCCGCCGCATGCGGGGCCTCTCGAATAGGCCGAAGCGAGGCCGGACGCAACGCTGCCGCCGACATCGGCTCGCCCGTGGGCGCCATGTCGCGGGACGGGCGGCGCCGGCGGTTCGGATCAGGCAGCGGAGCGCTTCGCCGCCCGTACGCCGGCGGCCAGTTCGCCGACCAGCGCCTCGACGGCCGGCACGGTCGCCCCGGTGGCGCGGTCCTCGGCATCGAGGCTGCCCTTGATGGCGGACACGATGGCCGAGCCGACCACCACGCCGTCGGCGTCCTGGCCGATCCGCTGCGCCTGCTCGGCGGTCTTGACGCCGAAGCCGACCGCGACCGGCAGGCCGGTGTGCCGCTTGATGCGCTCGACCGCGCCGCCGACCCGGACCGCGTCCGGCGAGGCCGTGCCGGTGATGCCGTTGATCGAGACGTAGTAGACGAAGCCGGAGGTGTTGGTGAGCACGGCCGGCAGGCGCCGGTCGTCGGTGGTCGGCGTGGCCAGACGGATGAAGTTGATGCCGCGCGCCATGGCCGGCAGGCAGAGTTCATCGTCGGCCTCCGGCGGCAGGTCGACGATGATCAGGCCGTCGACCCCGGCCGCCTTGGCGGCGTCCAGGAAGGCCTCGGGGCCCCAGGAGTAGATCGGATTGTAGTAGCCCATCAGCACGATCGGGGTCGTCTGGTCGGTCTCGCGGAAGGCGCGCACCATGGCCAGCGTCCGCACCATGGTCTGCCCGGCCTTCAAGGCGCGCAAGCCGGAGGCCTGGATGGCGGGGCCGTCGGCCATCGGATCGGAGAAGGGCATGCCCATCTCGATCACGTCGGCCCCGGCGCCCGGCAGCGCCTTCAGGATGGCGAGCGAGGTGTCGTAGTCGGGATCGCCGGCGGTCACGAAGGTGACCAGGGCCGGCCGCCCGGCGGCGGCGGTCTCGGCAAAGCGTCGGGTGATGCGGCTCTCGGTCATGACGGATCCCACGGATTTCTCGCCGATGTCATCGACGAGGAAGGGGTCGAATGCAAGGGGTCGGCGGGCCCGCGACGAGGCGGGCCCCCGGACGGGTGCCGTCACATGTCCTGGCCGAGATGCTTGGCCACGGTGAACACGTCCTTGTCGCCGCGGCCGCACATGTTCATCAGGATGATCTGGTCCTTGGCCATGGTCGGGGCGAGCTTGATGACATGGGCGAGCGCATGGCTCGGCTCCAGGGCCGGGATGATGCCCTCCAGGCGGGTGCAGACCTGGAAGGCGTCAAGCGCCTCGCGGTCGGTCGCCGGCACGTAGGAGACGCGGCCGGTGTCCTTGAGCCAGGAATGTTCCGGCCCGACGCCCGGATAGTCCAGGCCGGCGGAGATCGAATGGCCTTCGAGGATCTGGCCGTCGCCGTCCTGCAGCAGATAGGTGCGGTTGCCGTGCAGCACGCCCGGCCGGCCGCCCGCCATGGAAGCGGCATGGCCGTTCGGCACGTCGAGCCCGTGGCCGCCGGCCTCGACGCCGAAGATCTGCACGTCGCGGTCGTCCAGGAACGGATGGAACAGGCCGATCGCGTTGGAGCCGCCGCCGATCGCCGCCACCAGCGCGTCGGGCAGGCGTCCCTCGGCCTCCAGCATCTGCGCCTTGGCCTCGGTGCCAATCACCGACTGGAAGTCGCGCACCATGGCCGGATAGGGATGCGGGCCGGCCGCGGTGCCGATGATGTAGTAGGTGTCCTCGACATTGGTGACCCAGTCGCGCAGGGCCTCGTTCATGGCGTCCTTCAGGGTGCCGGCGCCGGAGGTGACCGGATTGACGGTGGCGCCGAGCAGCTTCATGCGGAAGACGTTCGGCTTCTGCCGCTCGACGTCGGTCGCGCCCATATAGACCGTGCAGGGATAGCCAAAGCGGGCCGAGACGGTCGCCGAGGCGACGCCATGCTGGCCGGCGCCGGTCTCGGCGATGATCCGGGTCTTGCCCATGCGCCGGGCGAGCAGGATCTGGCCGAGGCAGTTGTTGATCTTGTGGCTGCCGGTATGGTTCAGCTCGTCGCGCTTGAAGTAGATTTTCGCGCCGCCGAGATGCTCGGTCAGGCGCTCGGCGAAGTAGAGCGGGCTCGGCCGACCGGTATAGTGCTTGCCCAGATGCTCCAGCTCGGCGTGGAAGGCCGGATCGTTCCGAGCTTCGTCATAGGCCTTCTCCAGTTCCAGGATCAGCGGCATCAGCGTCTCGGCGACGAAGCGGCCGCCATAGAGGCCGAAGAAGCCGCGGTCGTCCGGGCCGGAACGGAGTGTATTGGGCGTGATGGTCACGGGAGCGGTCCTCGGGCAGGTCATTCTGTGGGAAGGTCGGTCAGGCGGTCGCGGCAGCCGGCGCCCGCCATCGTACGGCGCTCACGAAGGCGCGGATGAGATCCGGGTCCTTGACGCCGGGGGCGCTCTCGACGCCGGAGGAAACATCGACGGCCGGCGCGCCGGTCAGGTCCAGCGCCTCGGCAACATTCGCCGGGTCCAGACCTCCCGACAGCATCCAGGGCCGGCCCGGATCGAGGCCTCGCACCAGGCGCCAATCGAAGGATAGGCCGTTGCCGCCCGGCAATGCCCCGACCAGACCGGGCGGCGGCTTGGCGTCGAACAGGAAGCGGTCGACATGGGCGGCAAACGCGGGCACCGGCGCCAAATCGGCCGCCTCGCCGACCCGGATCGCCTTCATCACCGCAATCCCCATTCGCGCCCGGATCGCGCCCGCACGCGCAGGCGTCTCGGCGCCGTGCAATTGCAGGATATCCGGCCTGAGGCCGGCGACGATCGTATCGAGCGCCTCATCGGTGGCGTCGACCGTCAGCGCGACGACCTGCGCGCGGCCCCGCGCCGGGGCCGCCAGGGCGGCAGCGGTCTCGATGGCGACGTGGCGCGGGCTGCGCGGAAAGAAGACGAAGCCGAGCATGTCGGCGCCCGCGTCGAGCGCGGCAGCGACGGTTTCGGCGGTGCTGAGCCCGCAGATCTTGACGAGGGCTGGCATGGTCTTCGCGGCCGGGGGCTCCATTGGGGCGGTGATCACTGACACGGAACGGCGGCGGCGTCCACCTTTGCGTCGGACGCGGACCTGGCAACGCCTTTG
Organism: Prosthecodimorpha staleyi; assembly: GCF_018729455.1. Taxonomy (NCBI): domain Bacteria; kingdom Pseudomonadati; phylum Pseudomonadota; class Alphaproteobacteria; order Hyphomicrobiales; family Ancalomicrobiaceae; genus Prosthecodimorpha; species Prosthecodimorpha staleyi. Next base: position 127,261 of record NZ_JAHHZF010000015.1, read on the forward strand.
CCGAAAGCGGTCGTCCGGTCAGTCTTCGGACAGGCGGTGTCAGTTAGACTGGGCAAGAAGGATCTTTCGATGCCTCGTCTGCGCCATTCCGTTGCGGTCGCACTGCTGGCCGCCATCGCCACACCGCCTCCGTTCGCCGCCCCCGCCGAACCGGGCCGCGCGTCTTCGCGGCCGGGCGCCGCACCGGCAGGGGACCGACCGGGCGGCGTACAGCGCCCCGAATCGGTTGCCGCCGATCACGAAAAAGCGCGGCAGGCCCTGGCACGCGGCGAGGTGAAATCGTTGGATGAAATCCTTGGTCTCGTCACATTGCGCGGGCACGACAACTTCGTCGAGGTCTCCCTCGATCGCACAGATGGCCGTTGGATCTACGCCATGACGCTGCTGACCGCGGGCGGTCGCTACCGGGTCGTGACGATCGACGCCGCAACAGCAAAAGTCCTCAAAGAAGAGCTCAAATAGATGCGCGTGCTCGTCGTGGAAGACGAAGACCGGATCCGCCGCGATCTGGCCGTCCAGCTCAAGAATGCCGGCTATGTGGTCGAGGAGGCTGCAGACGGCGAGAATGCCTGGTTCCGGGGCGACACCGAGGAGTTCGACGCGGTCGTGCTCGATCTCGGCCTGCCCAAGATGGACGGATTGCAGGTGCTGAAGCGCTGGCGCGACGCCGGCCGCGACATTCCGATCCTGATCCTGACCGCGCGCGGCAGTTGGACCGACCGGGTCGAGGGCATCGACGCCGGCGCCGACGACTATCTGGTCAAGCCGTTCCGGATGGAGGAGGTCGTCGCGCGGGTGCGCGCCCTGATCCGCCGCTCGGCCGGCCGGGCTAACCCGGTCCTGTCCGCCCATGGCATCACGCTCGACACACGGCGCGCGCGGGCGACCGTCGACGGCCAGCCGATCCCGCTGTCGCCGCTTGAATTCCGCCTGCTGTCCTATCTGCTGCACCATCGCGGCCGCGTGGTCAGCCGGGCCGAACTGGTCGAACACATCTATCACGAGGATGTCGAGCCGGATTCGAACGCGCTCGAGGTTCTGGTCGGACGCGTCCGGCGCAAGGTCGGCTCCGAGGTGATCGAGACCCGGCGCGGCCACGGCTATCTGGTCTCGACCGACTGATCCTCGCGGTCCCGCGGCAGTCGGCAGTCGGCAGTCGGCAGTCGGCAGTCGGGGCGGATATCCCGGCCGCGGCCCTTGCACGCCTGCGGTCCCCGGCTATCTTCCGCTGAAGCCTCAACCGACCGGGTCCGACGGATCCCGGTCAGACCCCGCACCTATGGACGGCCTTTGGTCCCCGGCTCGCTCCGCCTCAGGCTGATTCTCTCGGCCGTGATCTCGTCCGCCCTCGCGGTGGCGGCGGCCGGCGTCGCGCTCGTCGTGCTGGCCGACCGGCATGTCGAGCGCCGGCTGGTGCAGGAGGTCGGCGCCCATCTCGACCAGCTGACGGCGCTCCTGCGCGTCGGCTCGCGCGGGCCGGAGGTGATCGACGACCTTGCCGATCCGCGCTTCGTGCGTCCCTTCTCGGGCCTCTATTTCCAGATCGTCGAGGGTGGCGAGGTCAAGATCCGGTCGCGCTCGCTCTGGGACCAGACCCTGCCGGTGCCGCCGGAGGCGCCGGAAGGCGAGGTGCGCGAACTGAAGGGACCGCGCGACCAGGCGCTGATGACGCTGGAGCGGCGCGTCGCGATGGCGGCGGAGGGCGGCGACCTGCGCAATTTCCGCCTGTTCGTCGGCGAGGACCGCGCCGAGATCGACGGCTTGGTGTTCGACTTCGCGCTCGAAGCCGCCGCCTTCCTGTTCGTGCTGGTCGCCTTCCTGACGCTGGCCGGCTGGGCCTACATCACCGTCGGCCTCAAGCCCCTGGAAAATCTTCGCGATCTCGTCCTCCAGGTGCGCCGCGGCAAGACCCGCCGTCTCGACGGCGCCTTCCCGAACGAGGTCCTGCCGCTGGTCGAGGAGCTGAACGGGCTGATCGACGCGCAGGAACAGGCGGTGGAGCGGGCCCGCGCACGCGCCGGCGACCTCGCCCATGGCCTGAAGACCCCGCTCGCCGTGCTGTCGGCCGAATCGCGCTCCTTGCGCGAGCGCGGCGAGACCGAGGCGGCCGACGCGATCGACATCGAGGTCGCCGGCCTGTCGCGCTTCGTCGAGCGCGAACTCGCCCGCTCGCGCGCCGCCGCGGTGCCCTATCTGAACCGGCTCGATCTCTCGCGCGCGCTCGACCGCATGGTCGGCGCGATGCAGCGCCTGCCGCGTGGCGACGAGTTGGACTGGCTGGTCGAGATCCCGCCCGGGCTGACGGCGCCGCTGCATCCCGAGGACGCCAACGAGATTCTCGGCAATCTCCTCGACAATGCCCGCAAATGGGCCGTCAGCCGGATCGAGGTCAGCGCCCTGGCGGCCGGCGAGCGTATCGAGGTGGTCGTCGCCGACGACGGGCCCGGCGTGCCGGAGGCCCGGCGCGAGGCGGTGCTGAAGCGCGGCATCCGGCTCGACGAGACCGTGCAGGGATCGGGGCTGGGCCTCTCCATCGTCGACGATCTGGTCACCAGCTACCGCGGCACGCTGGCGCTGTCGGAGACGCCGGGCGGTGGCCTGACCGTTCGGGTCGAACTGCCGCGCAGCGGGAGCGCAGCGGAGGCGGAGTGATCCGCCCCCGTTCGGGCCAAGGGTTGTCCCCCGGCGACTTTCAAATCGGCCAAAGCCGCCCCGCCCGTTTCAGCGCGATCAGGGCTTAGCGGCCGGAGCCCCACCGCGTTGCGCGCCCGACAGTGCCCCGCCGAGAATCGCCGCCGCTCCGGACAGGCCCGACCCATCCGAGGTGACGACCGTCTGCGGCACCAGCCGGGAGATCAGCCCGACGATCTCGGGCTTGCGTTCCAGGGTCAGCAGCACCTTCTCGAGCGCCTGCAGCATGGCGACCCGGTCCTGACCGAGCACGCCGGCCTGGGCCATCTGGCCCTTGGCCAGCTCTTCCAGGAACTTGCGCTCGGCGCGGCCGAGGGCCTCGCGCTCCTGTTCGCGCTGGCCGGCGACCTGCACGGCGATCTGGCTCTCCACCAGGCGCGGCTGCTCGTTGGCGGTGGCGCGCGCCTGCTCGGTCTCGATGCGCTTGGTCTGGGCCGCCGTCTCGCGGACATAGGATTGCGACAGCTGGTCGGCGAGTTGCTGGCGCAGCCGGGGGATCAGGATTTCGGGCGGGATGGAGGGCTCGCCAAGCCGGATCTCGCGGATGTCGACGCCGGCCTTGCGGCCTTCCACGCGGATGATCGACGCGATGGTCTGCTCGATCGCCTCGCGGTTCTCGATCAGGTCGAGCACGCGCGTGGAACGGACCTCGAAACGCGCCGGCTGGGCCAGCGATCCGTCGGCGTTGCGCACGGGCACGCGGATCGCCGAGCCGGAGACGGTCCTGACCACCGAGCGGATCGCCGGGACCAGGATGCGGTCCTCAATCTCGCGCAGGCCGCCGACGCTGCCGACCACGATCGGTGCGTCCTGCGGATCGACCTGGACCAGGACGCGCAGTTCGATCGGGATGTCCCAGCCCTCGATCTTGACGAAGACCGCGCGGTCGGCGGCGCTCTGGGGCACCGGCTCGTTCGACGAGCGTTCGTTCTGGCGGATGTTGCCCTGCTGGTCGACCGACAGATCGACCGCGCGCTTGAGGTAGCCGCCCTTGAACTCCCAGGTCTGCACGCGGGTATCGACCAGGGTGACCTCATAGGCGCGCTTGTTCATGTAGAAGGCGCCGGGCAGCAGCGGCTCCTTCCAGATGCCGACGCAGCCGCGCGGCACCAGCGGCACCGACAGGCTCTCCGAACTCGGCACCTGCACCACCGCCGGCGTCGCCTGCCCCCCGACCACCGGCGCGGCCGTGACGCGCTCCTCGCGGCAGACGACGCCGGGGGTCGCGACGTTGGACTTGACCACGCCGACATGGCCGGCCGGGATCAGCGTGGCGGGCGTGTCCTTGTCGACCTTCACGTCGAACAGATAGCGGTTCAGCCGGTAGGAGCCGGGTTTCAGCACCGTCTCCTGGGGGCCGCGATAGCCGCCCTTGCGCAGGAAGCTCTCCGCATCGAGCATCTCGGCGAGCCGGTCGTCCGGGATGGTCGGCGCCATGAACATGCCGGCCGGCATCGGCGCGCCGTCGACCGCGGTGACCTGGCCGTAATAGCCCTCGGGCACGTCGACCAGCGGCAGTTCCTCGATCTGGTAGAGCACGCGCACGAAGGGGATGACGTGGAAGCCGGGGCCGAGCACGGTCGCCTGCGGCCCCTTCTGGCCCGGCAGCGCGACGACATGGCCGGGCGGCAGCTCCTGGAAGGCATAGACCCGCTTGAGATGCCCGACCTGATCGGCCGCGACGTAAACGAAGGATGTGTTGGCCAGCATCAGGAGGCCGAGCGCGATGAAGCCGAGCCCGATCACGCCGCGCCCGAGGCCGGCCATCAGCGCCAGCACCGGGTTCTGCGGCCCCGCCGCGGCACGCCCGGTGTCGGATGCCGAGCCGTGGCGGAAAAAGAGATAGAGCCCGATCGCAATGGCGACGGAGCCCGAGAAAATCCACATCATGGCCGGGTCTCTCCCGAAGACCGCATCCCCCGGGATCAGACTATGCTGACGTTACGACGCTCACGCAACGCATGCAGACATTCATTCTGAAGCATGCTTCCCGGCGCCCGGTCGGACCGCGAGCGCAGCCGCGAGCCGCGTCCAGGCCGCTTCTGATCCGGGCAGGCCGAAGCGCAGCCAGGTCGGCTCGGCGAAGGCGCGGGTCAGGATGCCGGCCTGCGCGAGCCGGTGATGCAGGTTCGCCGCGTCGTCATGGCGGGCGAGCCGGAACAGCGGCGTGCCGCCGACGATCGTGCAGCCGGCTCCGACGAGCAGGCGATCGAGCCGTGCCGCATCGGCCTCCAGCCGCGCGGTGGCGACTTCGAGCCAGGCCCGATCGGCGAGTGCCCGCGCCCCGATCTCGAGCGCCGGCCCCGGCACCGCCCAGGGGCCGAGGGCGGCGCCGAGGCGTGTGACCAGCGCGGCATCGCCGAGCGCGAAGCCGAGGCGCAGGCCGGCCAGCCCATAGGCCTTGCCGAAGGAGCGCAGCACCAAGGTCCCCGCCGGCCGGAGCGGCAGGAGGCCGGCCGGAAACGATCCGGGTTCGGGCCGGATCACGTCCATGAAGGCTTCGTCGACCACCAGTGTGCCGCCGGCCGCCACGACGGCGCGCGCGATCTCCGCGAGCGCCGCCGGCGCGATCAGCCGGCCGTCCGGATTGTTCGGATTGACGATCACGGCCACATCGGCGCCGACCAGCGCGGGAGCCTCGGCGACCCGCTCGACCCGGCGCCCGGCCCGCCGCCAGACCGCCTCGTGCTCCTGGTAGGTGAAGCCGAGGACGCGGACATCGGGTCCCGGCAGCAGGTCCGGCAGACGCTGGATCAGGGCCTGCGTGCCGGGCGCCGCCACGATGGCGGTTTCCGGTCCGGCCCCATAGGCGACCCGGGCCGCGGCGATCAGCCGGTCGGCCGCGTCCCGGCCGGGCAGGCGCGTCCAGGCCTCGACGGCGATCGCGCCGACCGGATAGGGCACCGGATTGATGCCGGTGGAGAGGTCGATCCACGGTTCCGGTGCCTGAGGATGGAGGCGGCGGGCAGTCGCCAGATCGCCGCCGTGAAGCACGACCGCGCCTGACGCGCCCGGTGCGTCGGACGCGACCGCCCCGCCGGCCTCCCCGATACTGTCCATCAGAATTCGATCCCCTGCTGGGCCTTCACGCCGGCGGCGAAGTGATGCTTGACCAGGGTCATCTCGGTGACCGTGTCGGCCGCCTCGATCAGCTCCGGCTTGGCGTTGCGCCCCGTGACCACGACCGTCAGATCCGGCCGGCGGGCCTTCAGGGTCTCGATCACCTCGGCGAGCGGGAGGTAGTCGTAGCGGAGCGCGATGTTCAGTTCGTCGAGGACCAGGAGGCGGATCGCCGGATCGGCCATCAACTCGCGCGCCTTGTCGAAGGCGCGGGTGGCGGCGGCCACGTCGCGGGCGCGGTCCTGGGTCTCCCATGTGAAGCCCTCGCCCATCGAATGCCAGCGCACCTGTTCGCCGAAGCGGTCGAGCGCATGCCGCTCGCCGGTGTCCCAGGCGCCCTTGATGAACTGCACCACGCCGACCGTCCAGCCATGGCCGAGCGCGCGCATGACGAGGCCGAAGGCGGCCGTCGACTTGCCCTTGCCGGGGCCGGTATGGACGATCAGCAGGCCCTTTTCGGCGATGGTCTTGGACGCCACCTCGGCATCCTGGACCGCCTTGCGCTTGGCCATCTTGGCGCGGTGGCGGGCTTCGTCCTCGGTCTCATCGGTCATGGCGGTCTCCTCGCCTGCCTGAAGACCACGACGCCGCCGCCCCGGCAAGCCGGCAGGCGACGCGACCCGTCGCAACGCCGGCATCGCGGGATCGGGGCTTCGGGGACGATTGACAGGAACGGGATGCGGCGCTCATAAACGACGATGCGTTGGTCCCTCATTCGGACGAGGGTGAAAAGGGAATGCGGTGATCCCGGAAGGGCCTCGGCTCGACGGGCGAACCCGCAGCTGCCCCCGCAACTGTAAGCGGTGAGCTGTGCCGCCGAACGCCACTGGTCCCTCGGGGTCGGGAAGGCGGCGGCCTCGGCGACGACCCGCAAGCCAGGAGACCTGCCGGCGCATCCGATCCATCCAGGTCCGCCGGAGGGGCGGAGAGGAGAAGACCATGACCGTCAGCATCGCCGCCGCCACGACCGCCAGCACCGAAACCGGCCTCGCCGAATCGGGTCTCGATCGCGTTGCCGCCCTCAAGGCCGCCGCGGTCGCCGCGCTGATGGGCCTCGCGCTGGTCTTCACGACCGGCTTCGCGCATCCGGAGCTGCTGCACAACGCGGCGCACGATTCGCGCCACGCCATGAATTTCCCCTGCCACTGACGGCCTGATCGTCATGCTCGGACGGGTGCTGTGGGTCGGCCTGTTGGCCGGCCTCGCGGCAGGACTTGCGACGGCGGTCCTGCAGCACGTCACAACCACGCCCCTGATTCTGGTGGCGGAGACCTACGAGACCGCCACCCCGCACCAGCACGGCGCCGTGCCGGGCCATGGTTCGGTCGGCGATGTCCTGGCCGGTCGTGCCCTGCCGGAGGGTTCGGTGCGGGTCGCCCACAATCACGGCACGCCGGCCGCCACCGCGACCGATGCGAGCGCCGCCCCGGCCGAGGCCGGCGAGGGCTGGAAGCCCGAGGACGGCTGGCAGCGCACGGCGGTGACCGCGCTGGCCACCATCCTGACCTCGATCGGCTGGGCCCTGGTGCTGATCGCCGGCATGCTGATCGCCGGCGACCGGATCACGGTGCGCAGCGCGGTCGGCTGGGGCGCGGCGGCCTTCGCGGCGACCGGACTTGCGACCGGGCTGGGGCTCGCCCCGGAACTGCCGGGCTCGGCGGCCGGCGATCTGGTCGCCCGCCAGGTCTGGTGGATCGGCGCTGCAGCGGCGAGCGCGGCCGGCCTTTACGGCCTGCTCCGCCTGCACTCGATCGGGGCGCGGATCGGCAGCCTGATCCTGATCGCGATCCCGCATCTGGTCGGCGCGCCGCATCCGGCCAAGTACGAGAGCACGGTCCCGGCCGAGCTGGCGGCCCACTTCGCTGCCTCCTCGCTGGCACTGACGGCCGCGATGTGGATGCTGATTGCCTGCGCGGTCGGCATGATCTGGGAGCGGTCGGCGCACCGTGCCTGACCAGGGCGAGAAGGGGCGCGACATGGTCGACACGACGGTCACCATCCTGGTCTGCGCCAATTGTCGCCGGGCCGACGAGCCCGGCGAACCGCGCGACGAGCGCTCCGGCGCCCGCCTGGCCCGTGCGCTCGCGGCCGCCGCCGAGGGCGCGCCGGGTGTGACGGTACTGCCGGTCGAATGCCTGAGCGTGTGCAAGCGCCCGGTCACGATCGGGTTCTCAGCGCCCGGCAAGTGGACCTACGTCTATGGCGATTTCGCCGAGACCACCGACGCGGCGGCCGGACGCATCCTCGCCGCCGCCGAACAGTATCGCGCCGCGCCGGACGGGCTGATCCCCTGGAAGGAACGCCCCGACGCGCTGAAAAAGGGCGTCGTCGCCCGCATCCCGCCCATCCCCGCCCCCGCCGAGGCCGCAGAATGAACCCTCCCACGCCTTCTCTCGCCAAGGTTCCGGTGACCATCGTCACCGGGTTCCTGGGTGCCGGCAAGACCACGCTGATCCGGCACGTTCTGGAGACCGTGCGCGGCCGCCGGCTGGCGCTGATCGTCAACGAATTCGGCGATGTCGGCGTCGACGGCGAGATCCTGAAGGCCTGCGGGGTCGAATCTTGCCCGGAGGAGAATATTGTCGAATTGGCCAATGGCTGCCTGTGCTGCACCGTGGCCGACGACTTCGTGCCGGCCATCGAGGCGCTGCTCGCCCATCCGAACCGGCCGGACCACATCATCGTCGAGACCTCGGGCCTGGCCCTGCCGAAGCCGCTGGTCAAGGCCTTCGACTGGCCGCCGGTGCGTGCGCGGCTGACCGTCGACGGCGTCATCGCGGTGGTCGATGCCGCGGCGGTGTCGGACGGCCGTTTCGCCGACGATCCCGAGGCCGTGCAGGCCCAGCGGGCGGCCGACGAGGCCGTCGACCACGACAATCCGCTCGAGGAGGTCTACGAGGACCAGCTCCTGTGCGCCGACCTGATCATCCTCAACAAGGCCGATCTGATCGCCACCGACGAGGTCGGCCGCATCGGCGCGGAGATCGGCGCCGCCATCCCGCGCGCGGTCAAGATCGTGGCGACCCGCGACGGCAAGATCGACGCCGCCGTGCTGCTCGGCCTCGGCGCCGCCGCGGAGGACGATCTCGCCGCACGGCCGTCGCATCACGACGGCGAGGCCGATCACGACCACGACGATTTCGACAGCTTCGTCGTCGAACTGGCCGAGACCGTCGACCCGTCCGCGCTGGTTTCGCGGCTCGCCGACATCGCCGCCGCCCATGACGTGCTGCGCATGAAGGGGTTCGTGGCGGTCGCCGGCAAGCCGATGCGGCTCCTGGTGCAGGGCGTCGGCACGCGCTTTCGGCGCGATTTCGACCGCGCCTGGGCGACCGGCGAGGCGCGCCGCAGCCGGCTGGTGGTGATCGGCCGCAAGGGGATCGACCGCGCGGCGATCGAGGCGGCGCTCGCCGCCTGACGCCCGCATCGCCGACAGGCGGGGAGAGGGAGGACCGGTGCATCTCGTCGCGGAGGACGTGCGTTCGCTCGATGAAACCGAGGCGGCCGTGGATCTCGGCCAGTCCCCGGGCGAGATCGTCGTGCTGTCCTTCTCCGATTCCGATCTCGGCGCGGTCGCGGCGGCCGCCGCAGCCGTCCCGGAACTGCCCAGCCTGCGCCTGGCCGCGCTCGGCCGCCTGAAACACCCCTATTCGGTCGACCTCTATCTGGAGAAGACCTGCGCGGGCGCCCGCGTGATTGTGGTCCGCTGCCTGGGCGGGGCCGACTACTGGCGCTACGGCGTCGACGAACTGGCCGTGCTCGCCCGTGCCCGCGGCATCGCGCTCGCCGTCGTGCCCGGCGACCATCTGCCGGATCTGCGCCTCGAGCGGGCCTCGACGCTGCCGCCCGACGATCTCGGCCGCATCTGGACCTGGTTCCAGGAGGGCGGCCCGGACAACATGGCCTCGCTGCTCGGCTTCCTCGCCGACAAGGCCGGACGGCCGCGCCCCTGGGCCCCGCCGGTGCCGGTGCCGGCGGCCGGCCCCTTCGCGGCGGCCTGCCGGGACGCTCCCGCCCCGGACGCCCCGCGCGCGCTGGTCGTGTTCTATCGCTCGCAGCTGCTGGCCGGCGACACCGCCCCGCTCCTGGCCCTGGCCGACGCGCTCCAGGCGAGCGGCTTCGCGGTCGCCACGCTTGCCGTGACCAGCCTGAAGGACCCGCGCGCCATCGAGGCCGTCGCGGCCGAGATCGCCGCCCGCCCCCCCGCCGTGATCGTCAACACCACCGCCTTCTCGGCGCGGCTGGATGCCGGCGCTTCGGCGCGGCTCGACGCGGATTCTGCGTCTGCGGCAGCGCCCGAGGCCGCCGACGGCACGGTGCTCGACCGGGCCGGCGTGCCGGTGCTGCAGGCCATCCTGCCGACCACCCCGCGCGCCGCCTGGGCGGAAAACCGCCGCGGGCTGGGCGCCGCCGATCTGGCCATGAATGTCGTCCTGCCGGAACTGGACGGGCGCATCCTGGCGCGCGCCGTCTCGTTCAAGGCGTCGGAAGCGCCTGTGCCGGGGCTCGATTTCGCCATCGTGCGCCATCGGCCCGAGCCCGACGGCATCGCCTTCACGGCCGATCTCGCCGCCGCCTGGGCGCGCCTCGGGGCGAAGCCGCCGGCCGCGCGCCGAGTGGCGATCGTGCTGTCCGACTATCCGGGCAAGGGCGGCCGCACCGGCTATGCGGTCGGCCTCGACACGGCGGCGAGCCTGGCCGCCATCGTGGCCGGCCTGTCGGGTGCCGGCTATCGCGCCGCGGGTTTCCCGCCGGACGACCACCTGATGGCCGCCCTGGAAGGCCGGTTGGCCGCCCTGGAGGGCCGGTGGGGCGAGCCGGAGGGGCAAAACGCCGAGCCGCCGGCCACGCCCGCAGGCCCCGCGCTCGACCTCGACACCTATCGCCGGCTGTTCGCGGCCCTGCCGGCGGACTTCCGCGCCAGCGTGACGGCGGCCTGGGGCGATCCGGCGGAGGACCCGGCCGCGGCCGGCGGCGCCTTCCGGTTCCGGACGCTCGGCGCCGACGCGGTTGCCGGCACCGGCGTCGTGGAGAACGCCGGTGCGGTCGTCGCCGCGGTGCAGCCGGATCGCGGGCGTTCGGGCGCGCGCAAGAGCGACTACCACGATCCGAACCTGCCGCCCTGCCACTTCTATGTCGCCTTCTACCTCTGGCTCCGGCACGTCTTCCGGATCGACGCGCTGGTCCATCTCGGCACCCACGGCACGCTGGAATGGCTGCCCGGCAAGTCGGTCGCCCTGGCGGCGGACTGCGCGCCGGCCGTGCTCGCCGGGCCGGTGCCGGTGATCTACCCGTTCATCGTCAACAATCCTGGCGAGGCCGCGCAGGCCAAGCGGCGGATCGGCGCTGTCACGATCGGCCACCTGACCCCGCCGCTTGCCCGCGCCGGCCATCATGGCGCCGCGGCCGAGATCGAGCCGCTGCTCGACGAATATGCCGAGGCGCAGGGGCTCGATCCGCGCCGCGCGCGCCGTCTCGCCGCCGCCATCCTGGACAAGGCCCGCGAGACGGGACTGGCCGGCGAGGCCGGCATCGGGCCGGAGATCGAACCGCGCGAGGCGCTGGCCCGGCTCGATGCCTGGCTGTGCGACCTGAAGGACATGCGCATCGGCGACGGCCTGCATGTCTATGGCCGCGCGCCCGCGGGCGAGCCCCGCCGCAGCACGGTCGCGCTGCTCGCCGAGGCGACCGGGGCGACGCCCGAGACCGTCGCCGACCGGCTCGACCGCTCGGCCGCGGCCGAGACGGCCGCCCTGTTGGCGGCGCTTGCGGGCCGCTTCGTGGCGCCCGGCCCGGCCGGAGCGCCGGTGCGCGGCCGGCTCGACGTGCTGCCGACCGGGCGCAACCTGACCGCCGTCGACCCGCGCGCGATCCCGACCGCGACCGCCTGGGAGATCGGCAGCCGTACCGCCGCGGAGGTGATGACCCGGCACGCCCAAGAGCACGGCGAATGGCCGCGCCGGATCTTCGTCGACCTGTGGGGCTCGGCGACCTTGCGCACCGGCGGCGACGATCTCGCCCAGGCCTTCGCCTATCTGGGCGTCCGGCCGGTGCGCGATCCCGGTTCGAGCCGGGTTTCCGGCTTCGAGATCCTGCCGCCCGCCCGGCTCGACCGGCCGCGCGTCGACGTGACCTTGCGGATCTCCGGCCTGTTTCGCGACGTGTTCCCGGCCCAGATCGCGCTCTTCGACGAGGCCGCCCGTGCGGTCGCCGGCCTCGACGAGGACGACGACTTCAATCCCCTCGCCGCCGCCCGCCGCGCCGGCGAGGCCGAGGCCGCCCGCATCTTCGGCGCCGCGCCGGGCGCCTACGGGTCCGGGCTGTCCGATCGCATCCAGACCGAAGGTTTCGCCGACCGCGCCGATCTCGGCGCCGCCTACCTGTCGGCCTCCGCCTTCGCCTATGGGGCCGGCCACGACGGGGTCGCCGAGCCGGAGCGGTTCCGCGACCGTGTCGCGGCCGCCGATGCCTTCGTGCATGTCGAGGATGACGGGCACCGCGACATCCTCGATTCCGATGCCTTCGCGACCCATGAGGGCGGCTTCTCCGCGGCCGCCGCCTCGCTCGGCGCCAACCCGGCGCTCTACCATGCCGACACGACCGGCCCCGGTCCGGCCAAGGTCAGGACGCTCGGCGAGGCGATCGCCCGGGTGGTGCGCGGGCGGGCGATCAATCCGCGCTGGATCGCCGGCCAGATGCGCCACGGCCATCGCGGCGCGGCCGAGATCGCCGAGACGGTCGGCAATCTCTACGCCTTCGCGGCGACCACCGAGGCGGTGACCAGCCGCCAGTTCGATCTCGTCTACGACGCCACGCTCGGCGACGACGCGGTGCGCGATTTCCTGCTCGCCGCCAACCCGGCTGCCGCCCACGCCATCGCCCGCACCTTCGCGTCGGCACGCCGGCGCGGCTACTGGCAATGCCGGCGCAACGCCCCGCTCGCGCTCCTCTCCGAACTGACCGGGGACGCCGCATGACGCATGCATCCCCAGCCCCCCTGCCCCACCGCGTCAAGGGCTGGTGCCCGGGCGCACTCCGGCCGATGGCGACCGGGGACGGGCTCCTGGTGCGGCTGCGGATCTCTGGCGGGCGCCTGTCGGCCGACCGCCTCGCCGCGGTGGCGGCACTGGCCCGGCGCCACGGCAACGGGCTCGTCGACCAGAGCCAGCGCGCCAACCTGCAACTGCGCGGGGTGACCGAACGGGCCTGGCCGGACCTGATCGCTGCCCTGGGCGATCTCGGCCTCCTCGACGCGGATGCCGAGGCGGAGGCGATCCGCAACATCGTGCCGAGCCCGCTCGCCGGTTGCGACCCGACCGCGCCGGTCGACGGCGCGGCGATCGCCGAGGATCTGGAACGACGGCTCGGCGCCGACCCGACGCTCAAGGCCCTGCCGGGCAAGTTCGGTTTCCTGGTCGACGAGGGCGGGCTCTTCCCGCTCGACGGGACCGCGACGGATATCCGCCTGACCGGGCTGCCCGACAGCCGGGTCCTGATCGCGCTCGGCGGCAGCGCCGCCACGGCCGTTCCGGCGGCCATCGTGCCGGAAGCCCAAGCCGGGGCGGCCGCCGTCGCCCTGGCGCAGGCTTATCTCGCCCTGCGGCAGCCGGAGGAACGGCGCCTCGCCGCCCTCCTCGCCCGGATCGGCGCGCCGGCCCTGGTCCGTGCGGCCGGGCTCGCGCCGATCGAGGCACCACCCCCTGCCCCGCAGCGCGGCGCAGCGCCGGTGGTCGGGTTTCATCCTCTGCCGTCCCGCGACGGGCGCGGCTTCCTGCTGCTCGCCGCCCCCTTCGGGCGCTGGGACGCCGACCAGCTCGACGCGCTCGCCGATCTCGCGCGCCGCTTCGGCGACGGCGACCTCCGCCTGACGCCCGGCCGCACCGTGGTCCTATCCGGCATCGCGGTGGCCGCGCGCGCGGCCGCCCTCGCCGCAGCGGCAGGGGCCGGGATCGTCACGACGCCGCAGGATGCGCGCCTCGCCGTGGTCGCCTGCGCGGGTCGGCCGGATTGTTCCTCCGGCCTGCAGCCCGCCCGGACCGATGCCGCCCGTTTCGCCGCCGCGGCCGCGCGCCTGCCCGGCGGCGGCGTGCGCCTGCATGTCTCCGGCTGTCCGAAGGGCTGCGCGCGGCCAGGCCCCTCCGCCGTGACGCTGGTCGGCCGGGAAGCCGGCTACGATCTCGTGCTGAACGGCGCGGCCGACCAGAGCCCCCAGGAATCCGCCCTCTCGGCCGAGGACGTGCTTGCACGGCTCGCCGCTCTGGCCGACAAGGGCCGACCATGACCGACCATCGACCCGCCACCCGCGACCACCATATCCGCGACGGACAGGCCATCTACGACCGCTCCTTCGCGATCATCCGCGCCGAGGCGGATCTGGCGCGCTTCTCAGGTGACGAAGAGAAGGTCGCGGTGCGCATCATCCATGCCTGCGGGATGGTCGAGATCGCCGCCGATCTGGCCTTCTCTCCAGGCGCCGTCGCGGCCGCCAAGGCGGCGCTCGCCGCGGGCGCGCCGGTGCTGTGCGATGCCAAGATGGTCGCCAACGGCGTGACCCGGTCGCGCCTGCCGGCCGACAACGACGTCGTCTGCACCCTCGACGACCCGTCCGTGCCCGACCTCGCCCGTCGCATCGGCAACACCCGCACGGCTGCCGCCATGGAACTCTGGCGCGAGCGGCTGCCGGGTTCCGTGGTGGCGATCGGCAATGCACCGACCGCGCTGTTCCGGCTCCTGGACCTGCTCGACGAGGGCGTGGCGCCGCCGGCCGCCGTGATCGGCATGCCGGTCGGCTTCGTCGGGGCGGCGGAATCCAAGGAGGCTCTGATGGCGGACGGGCGGGTTCCCTATCTGGTCATACGCGGGCGCAAGGGCGGCAGTGCCATGACGGCAGCGGCAGTCAACGCGGTGGCGAGCGAGCGGGAATGAACCTTTTCGATCCCGCCTTCGTCCCCGATCGTGCGCCCGGCCAGACCGTCGGCACGCTGCATGGCATCGGCCTCGGCCCGGGCGATCCGGAGCTTCTGACCGTCAAGGCGGTCCGGCTGATCCGCGCGGCACCGGTGGTTGCCTATTTCGCCAAGAAGGGCCGGCGCGGCAATGCCCGGACGATCGTCGATTCCTGGCTCGCCCCCGGCGTCGAGGAGATGCCGCTCGAATATCCGGTGACGACCGAGATCGGCTTCGCCGAGGAGGGCTACCGGCGCGAGCTCGGCGGCTTCTACGAGGAGGCCGCCGCCCGGCTCAGCGCGGTGCTCGCTTCGGGGCGCGACGTGGCGCTGCTCGCCGAGGGCGATCCACTGTTCTACGGCTCGTTCATGCATCTCTTCGTGCGCCTCGACGGCCGCTTCCCGATCGCGATCGTGCCGGGCGTCACCGGCATGTCGGGCTGCTGGACGGCGGCGCGCAGCCCGATCACCTGGGGCGACGACGTGCTCACCGTGCTGCCCGGCACGCTGCCCGAGGCGACCCTGGTCGAGCGGCTGAAGGCGACCGACGCGGCCGTGGTGATGAAACTCGGCAGCCATTTCGCCAAAGTCCGGCGCGCGCTCGCCGAAGCCGGCCGCGACGGCGAGGCGGTCTATGTCGAACGCGGTACCATGGCGGGCGAAACCGTGATGCGGCTCGCCGACAAGCCCGACGACGACGCGCCCTATTTCTCCATCCTGCTCGTGCCCGGAAACGGGAGGCGGCCGTGACCGGCGCCTCTGCGGGTTCGGCGGACAATGCTCCGGCAACTGTTTCTCCTGCGGCCGGTCGCCTGCGCGTCGTCGGCCTCGGTCCCGGCCCGGCGCGCTGGCTGACGCCCGAAGCCGCCGAGGCACTCGAGGCGGCGACCGATCTGGTCGGCTACGGCCCCTATGTCGACCGGGTGCCCGAGCGGCCCGGCCTGATCCGCCATGCCAGCGACAACCGGGTCGAGATCGACCGCGCCCGCCATGCGCTGGAACTCGCCGCGGCGGGCCGTTCGGTCGCGGTGGTCTCCGGCGGCGATCCGGGCGTCTTCGCCATGGCGGCGGCCCTGTTCGAGGCGATCGAGGCCGGCCCGGCGGCCTGGCGCTCGCTCGATATCGAGGTCGATCCCGGGATCAGCGCCATGCAGGCGGCCGCCGCCCGGCTCGGTGCGCCGCTCGGCCACGATTTCTGCGCCATCTCGCTGTCCGACAACCTGAAGCCCTGGGACCTCGTGCTGCGCCGGCTGACCGCCGCGGCGACGGGCGATTTCGTGATCGCGCTCTACAATCCCGCCTCCAAGGCCCGGCCCGACCGCATCTTCCAGGCCTTCGACCATCTGAGAAGCCTGAAGGACCCGGCGACCCCGGTCGCCTTCGCGCGCGCGGTCGGCCGGCCGGACGAACGCATCCGCATCGCCGCGCTCGGCAGCGCCGACCCGGGCCTCGCCGACATGGCGACGCTGGTGATGATCGGCTCCAGCGAGACCCGCCTCATCGACCGGCCCGGCCGCGATCCCTGGCTCTACACGCCGCGCCAGGCCGGGGGCGCCCGGTGAGCGAGGCCACGCCGGGGCGCTGGCTGACCCTGATCGGCCTTGGCGAGGACGGGCTCGACGGCCTCGCGCCGACGGCACGGCGCCTGCTGGCCGACGCGGAGCTGGTCGTCGGCGGTGCCCGCCACCTGCGTCTCGCCGGGCTCGATCCCGATCGGCCCGCCGGTTCCGGCCCGCAATGCCGCGCCTGGCCATCGCCGCTCACGGACGCGATCCCGGACATTCTCGCCTGGCGCGGCCGCCGGGTGGTGGTGCTCGCCTCGGGCGACCCGTTTCACTATGGCGTCGGCGCGACGCTTGCCGCCCATGTGCCGGCCGACGAGATGCTCTGCCTGCCGGCGCCGTCCGCCTTCGCGCTCGCCGCCGCGCGGCTCGGCTGGGGCCAGCAGGATTGCACGCTCCTGTCGCTGCACGGGCGCAGCTTCGAGCGCATCATCCCGGCCCTTCAGCCCGGCACCCGCATCCTGGCGCTCAGCTGGGACGGCACCACGCCCGGCCGTATCGCCGCGACGCTCGCCGCCCGCGGCCTCGGCGACACGCGCCTGACCGTGCTCGAATGTCTCGGCGGCCCGCGCGAGCGCATCCGCACGACGACCGCGGCCGGCTTCGATCTCGACGGCGTCGATCCGCTCAACACCGTCGCGCTCGAAGTGGTCGCCGGACCCGGCGCCTGGATCGTGCCGCGCACGGCCGGCCTGCCCGACGTGGCTTTCGAGAGCGACGGGCAGATCACCAAGCGCGAGATCCGGGCCGTCACGCTGTCGGCACTCGCGCCCCGGCGCGGCGAACTCTTGTGGGATGTCGGCGCCGGCTCGGGCTCCGTCGGCATCGAATGGATGCTGGCCGATCCGAGCCTCGCCGCGATCGCGATCGAGCCGCGACGCGACCGCGCCGCGCGGATTGCCCGCAACGCGGCCGCACTCGGCGTGCCCGGCCTGAACATCGTCGACGGCGCGGCCCCCGCGGCGCTCGACGGCCTGCCGGCGCCCGACGCGATCTTCGTCGGCGGCGGTGCCACGGCCGACGGCGTGATCGAGGCGTGCCTCGCGGCGCTCAAACCGGGCGGGCGGCTGGTCGTCAACGGCGTCACGTTGGAGGCGCAGGCCCGGCTTTCCGACGAGCGGCGGCGGCGCGGCGGCGAGCTCGTCATGCTGCAGGTGGCGCGGGCCGAGCCGCTCGGCGGGTTTCTGGGCTGGCGGCCGGCCATGCCGGTGGTGCAATGGCGGATGGAGAAGCCATGAGCGGACGCGGGGCGAGGCTGGCGATCGGCATCGGCTGCCGGAGCGGGGTCCAGGGACCGGCCGCGGCAGCGCTGATCGAGCGGGCGCTGGCGGCAGCGCGCGCGCTTCCCGAAGCGTCCGGCTTCGCGGCCGGCGCGGCGGTGTTCACGGCGGTGGAGAAGCGGGCCGAGACCGGTCTGGTCGAGGCGGCCGCGCGGCTCGGCCTGGCGCTGGTCTTCCTGCCGCGCAATGCGCTCGAAGCCGTCTCGGACGGCGCCGTGACCCGGTCGGAACGCGTCGTGCAGCTGTTCGGCGTGCCCTCGATCGCCGAGACTGCCGCGCTCGCCGGCGCCGGCCCGGGCGCGCGGCTTATCGTGCCGCGCATGGCCTCGGACGGGATCACCTGCGCGGTCGCGGTGGCGGACGGGAGGGGCAGATGACGGTGCACTTCATCGGTGCCGGGCCAGGCGCCCCGGACCTGATCACCCTGCGCGGCCGCGACCTGATCGCCGCCTCGCCGGTCTGCCTCTATGCCGGCTCGCTGGTGCCGGCGGCCCTGCTCGGCCATTGCCCGCCCGGCGCCCGCATCGTCGATACCGCGCCCCTGTCGCTCGACGAGATCGAGGCGGAATTCGTCCGCGCCGCCGCGGCCGGCCAGGATGTCGCGCGGCTGCATTCCGGCGACCTGTCGGTCTGGAGCGCGCTCGGCGAGCAGATCCGCCGGCTCGACCGGCTCGGCGTCGCCTATACGGTGACGCCCGGCGTGCCGGCCTTCGCGGCCGCCGCCGCCGCGCTGAAGCGCGAACTGACGCTGCCGGAGATCGGCCAGTCGCTGGTGCTGACCCGCACGCCCGGCCGCGCCTCCTCGATGCCGCCCGGCGAGACGCTGGCCGGCTTCGCCGCCACCGGGGCGACGCTGGCGGTGCATCTCTCGATCCACGCGCTCGCCGAGGTGGTCGAGAACCTGTTGCCGCATTACGGGCCCGACTGCCCGGTGGCGATCGTCTACCGCGCCTCCTGGCCGGACGAGCGCATCCTCGAAGGCACGCTCGCCACCATCGCCGCAGCCGTCGCCGCCGACCCGATCGAGCGCACCGCGCTGATCCTGGTCGGCCGCGTGCTCGACGCGGGCCAGTTCCGCGAGAGCGCCCTCTACGACCCGGGCTACCAGCGCCGCTACCGCGGCCGCGGCGGGCCGGGCGAGGGGTGAGCCGGCGGAGGGGCAGTCGGCAGTCGGCAGTCGGCAGTCGGCAGTCGGCGACGACGGACCGGCGTCGGAGGGCTTATACAATCATATAAATCACGATCCTCACGTCTCGCATTTCACCTGCGACCCCGGAAGCCATCACGGCTCTGACGTCGATCACGAATTCGTTTTTCTCATCTTTTCAATGGCTTGAAAAATTCACGATAACGCCGATCCGGTCTGGCACGCGGCTCGCAATAGAGGGGCATGACAGACCGAAGGAGATCGTGTCATGGCCAACAAGTCCCTGTTCGCATCTTATCTCGGGAAGCTGATCCCGAAGGCGAATGCCAAAAATCGGCACGGGGCGCCGGCCTATGAGCTGTCGCCGCGCCACCGCCTCGCCCAGCTCGCCGCCACCGGCACGCTGAACGCGACCTTCTATGCGGATGCCCAGGAGCAGCTCGACGCGATCCTGGCGCTGGCCCGCGAGGTCGACGCGACCTTCATCGCCAAGACGGCGGTCTATGCCCGCCGCAAGGGGGCGATGAAGGACATGCCGGCGCTCCTGGTCGCGCTCCTGTCGACGATGGCGACCGACCTGTTCGCGCCGGCCTTCGTCCGCACGATCGACAACGGCCGCATGCTGCGCACCTTCGTGCAGATCATGCGCTCCGGGGCGGTCGGTCGGAAGTCGCTCGGCACGCGGCCGAAGCGGATGGTCCAGGCCTGGCTCGAACAGGCCTCCGAGGTCGAGTTGATGCGTGCCGCGGTCGGTGCCGATCCGTCGCTCGCCGACGTGGTCAAGATGGTGCATCCCCGCCCGGCCGATGCCGGACGGCGCGCCTTCTACGCCTGGCTGATCGGCAAGCCCTACGACGTGGCGGCCCTGCCGCCGCTCGTCGCCGCCTTCGAGGCCTTCAAGCGCGATCCCTCGCTCGAGGTCCCGGAGGTGCCGTTCCAGATGCTGACCTCGCTGCCGCTGACCGCGGCGCATTGGGCGGCGATCGCGGAGCGCGGGGGCTGGCAGATGCTGCGCATGAACATCGCCACCTTCGCGCGCCACGGCGTGTTCGAACGGCCCGGCATGGTCGAGCGGATCGCCCGCCGGCTGGCCGACCCGGCCGAAATCCGCCGGGCGCGGGCGCTGCCCTACCAGCTCATGGCGGCGCACGCCATGGTGGCCGGAACGGCGCCGGAGCCGATCGTGGCGGCGCTGCAGGACGCGCTGGAGATCGCCATCGCCAACGTGCCCAAGGTCAAGGGGCGCGTGGTCGTCTGCCCGGACGTGTCCGGGTCGATGTCCTCGCCGGTGACCGGCTATCGCCGCGGCTCGACCACGGCGGTGCGCTGCGTCGACGTGGCGGCGCTGGTGGCGGCGGCCTTCCTGCGCGCCAACCCGGACACGGAGGTGCTGCCGTTCGAGGTCGACGTGATCAAGCTCCGGCTCGATCCGCGCGACACGGTGACCACCAACGCGGCCAAGCTGGCGGCGATCGGCGGCGGCGGGACGAACTGCTCGGCCCCGCTCGAACTGCTCGTCAAGCGGCATGCCAAGGTCGATCTGGTGGTGCTCGTCTCGGACAACGAGTCCTGGGTCGACGCCGCTGAGGCGCGGGGCTCGACGGCGGTGATGCAGGCCTGGACCCGGCTCAAGTCCTACAACAAGGACGCCAAGCTGGTGTGCATCGACCTGCAGCCCAACGCCACGACCCAGGCGGTCGAGCGGCCGGACATCCTCAATGTCGGGGGCTTCTCCGACGCGGTGTTCGAGACGATCGGCGCCTTCATGGAGGGCCGTTCCGCCGCCGACCACTGGGTCCGCGAGATCGAGGCGACCAAGCTCTGACCCGGCCGGCCGATGCCGATCGGCCGGACCACCCAAAGACGCCGCCGGCATCCGCCAGCTGGGCCGACCGCCCGGCATCGCCCGGCCGGTCGGGCCATCGACAAGCCCCTGCCGGGTCCGCCCGGCAGGGGGGACGGCCGGGGGGAATGCTTCCGGGGACTCCATCGCTTCTCACGATCCAAAGTCCCAGGGTATCGACTCGTCCCCCCGATCCGCTCTTTCCGAGCCCTGCCGCCCGGGATCCCCGGCGATCCCGGCGGCCGCGCTCCCAACCGCCCGGCGATAGGGGCCGGCCGTCCGATCCGAACCGGCCGGCACCCGCCGGACGACTGATACGAACCGCCGGCCGACCGTCAACCAACCCCCGCCGGGTTCGCCCGGCAGGACCGAACAAGCCGGGGGGAATGCCTCCGGGGACTCCATCGCTCCAAGGACCATAGTCCCCGGAACGAACTCGTCCTCCCGGCTTGCTCTCGCGCGCGGCCTCGCGCCCGCCCGGCATCCGGATCACCCGATCCGGATGACCGGGGTGGCGCCGGCCCGCAAATTCGAAGCCTGGCCTTCGCGTCCGCACGCCCAGTCCGGACGCGAAGGCGACGACGGCCCGAACCGGGCGGAGGGAATGCGGCATGGGACTCCATTCTTTGGGTGAACGACGGTCCCGTGCCTTGACTCGTCCCTCCGACCGGTTCGGACTGATATCCGGCCGAGACGAATGCCGAAGGAACTCCATCCAACGTGAATGTCGCGGGTTCAAATCCCGCCGGACCGGCAACGGGCCGTAGCTCAGCGGATAGAGCGTCATGTGCGATTCCTTCAAACCCTCGTCGTCTCGGCCACTTTTTCTGGAATGCGCGGCGTCTTCGGGGGCCGCGGCGAATGCAGGCGGGACTTCATCGGTAAGCCCCAGGGCGAGAGGTTCGACTCCTCACGCCGACTGCCGGCAGCACGGTTCGATCGGGCCACCCGGCCCGACCGGCACCATTGTGCTCTCGGCCAGCCGGCGTTAACCCCGCCGCCTCTCGTCGCCGCGGCTCCTTTCGCACCCGCATCCCGATTCCGGCCGCCGGGCCGTGACGAATGCCGACGAAACTCCATCATTGTGCTGACCGGGTCGCGGGTTCGAATCCCGCCGGGTCCACCCTCGGGTGGCCCGTAGCTCAGCGGTAGAGCAGGGGCCGACGGCTCTCCGGAGCCCGAAGCCACGTTTCGTCCCCCTCGTCGTCACGGCCTAGCCGCCGGAATTGCTAAGCCAGCCGCGGTCTTGGCGAAATGCTGCGTCCGCGAAGTGTTAGCCGTCACTGCTTGAAACAGTGTTCGCGATGCCATCTAAGGAAATGTGGATGCGGGCGTTCGAATGCTCGCTGCGGTACGATGGCGCGACCACTTCGGTTGACGAAAGCGCGCACGCTATCCGGGTCGTTGGCCTGTCGGGATACCAAGACTTCCAGATCATCCGCCAAGCTGATTAGGCCACGATCAAACATCCAATGGGCAGTGCCTGAAAGCGCAAGGCCGTTACCGACGATATCGGGACCGCCTGCCTGAACAGGCTTGATATGCGCTGCGGCCACTTCCGCCCGTCCGCCCCCATTAATCAATTTCAGGCCGCTGATCGCACATCGCTCGTTATAAGCACGCAGAACCACGCTTCGGAAGACGCGATCCCGAACGATCCGCGACGACAGGAAACTGACGCGCTCGCGGCTTTCCTCGAAAGCGAAAGGCGCCTGATCTTCGCCGAAACCGTCCTGCGGCCGGTCCGCGTCGGTCCTTGGCAGCAGCGGTTCGGAAACGTCCAGGCCACGCGCGAGAATCCGATCGAAATCGTTAGGCGACAATGGGCGGACCGCCCACTGAGCGCGCCCTGAAATTTTCCCGTCCTCATTCAAAAGCCCGTGCTCGACGAGATCCTCGCCATCCCTGAAGGGCACCGAACTTGCGAAGTCGAGATAGCTGCCCGGTTCAATCAGTGCCAGAAACATACCGCGTGTGATTGGATCTGGCACCACGCGCTCGACCTTGGCGATGGCGAAATAGCCGCGTGTGTCCGCCACTTTGCTTGGCTCATAATAGACGATCCAGTTAGCCACACAGGCTTCCACCCGCCCCAGATACTGAGGCGGGAACTGGTAACGCTCAGCCGGACTGTCGTCGTAGATCGAGTCGGTACGGTGGATAAAGACGCCGAATCCCATGGCGCAACCCTAGCCCAGTCCTTAGGCGAAGGAACATCCCTCGCGATATCGAACGGTCTTCTTCACAGAAAGTCCCAAGGCTTCAGCGCCTGATACGGCTGATAACGAACAATCCCCTATGTCATCAAGACGGCCGCACCCACCCCTACGCCTTTCCCCTCATCTCCCCCGTTGACACCCGCCCACGGTCATCTTACCTTCCTTTCAAATAACAAAACGTCGTTTCAAATAATGAAATGACCGGGACGGAAACGGATGACGACCGAGGCGGACGACGCGTCGGGCAAGGTTGCGGGGGGGACCAGCACGCTGGATCTCGCGCTGCGGGTGCTCGACTTTCTGGTCGGCGAGAGCCGGCCCCAGGCGCTCGCGCAGATCGCGGCGGCGCTCGGGGCGTCGAAGTCGACCGTCTATCGCCATCTGGTCACGCTCGGCCGACACGGGCTGGTGCGCCAGGACCCGGAAACCGATCGCTACGAACCCGCCGTCAAGCTCGTCATGTGGGGCGAGGCCGTGCGGTCGCGCTTCGACGTGATGACGGCGGCGCGCGACGTGATGGTGCGCCTGCGCGACGAGACCGCCCAGGCGGTGACGCTGTGCGGGCGCATGGACGACGGCGGCGTGGTGGTGTTGGAACTGATCCAGGGCCGCACCGTCATCGAGTTCGGCACCCGGCCGGGCACCCGGCTCGACTATCACGCCTCCGCGCATGGCCGCGTCTGGCTCGCATTCGGGGCGGCCGCGCAGCGCGAGGCGGCGCTCGCCGGCCCGCTGCGCCAGTGGACCACGCACACAATCACGGATCCGGCCGCGCTCCGGCGCGAGATCGAGGCCATCCGGGCGCGCGGCTGGGCCACCGCGCCCGACGAGATCGTCATCGCCGTCAACGCCCTCGCCGCGCCGGTCTTCGACCATCGCGGCGAGCAGGTCGGCTCGCTCGCCATTGCCGGGCCGACGCAGTTCATCCCCTCACCCCCCACCGAGGCCCAGATCCGGGCCGTCCTCGCCGCCGCGCAGGACATTTCCCGGCAACTGGGCTGGAGCGCGAAGCCATGACCTATTCCCTGGCCGTCGATATCGGCGGCACCTTCACCGATATCGTGCTCAGGAAGTCCGACGGCTCGCTCACCGTCGACAAGACTCTGACCACCCATGACGACCTGCTGCGCGGCTTCTTCGGCGGCGTGCATGCGGTGCTGGCCAAGGCCGGCATCCAGGCCGGCGACGTGAACGGCGTCGTCGTCCACGCCACCACGGTGGTCACCAATGCGCTGATCGAGCGCAAGGGGCCGCCGACCGCGCTGGTCGTCACCGAGGGCTTCCGCGACGTGCTCGTGATCCGCAACGAGCACCGCTACGACATGTACGATCCGCAGATCGAGTTCCCCGAGCCGCTGGTGCCCGAGCACCTGACCTTCGGGTTGGCCGAGCGCACGCTCGCCGACGGCACCGTGACGCGCGTGCCGGAGGAGGCCGAGATAGAGGCCCTGGCGGCGGCGATCCGCGCGTCGGGCGCGCATTCGGTCGCGATCTGCTTCCTCAATTCCTTCGCCAATCCGGCCAACGAGACCAAGGTCGCCGGCGCGCTGGCGCGGTTGCTGCAGGATGTCTTCGTCTGCACCTCGTCCGACGTGGCGCCGCAGATCCGCGAGTATCCGCGCGCCTCGACCACCACCGTCAACGCCTATGCGATGCCGATCTCGCTGCCATACCTGAGACGGCTAACCACCCGCCTCGACCAGGAGGGCATCGGCCAGACGCCGCTGATCATGCTCTCCTCCGGCGGAGTCGTCGGCGCCGAGACGGCCGGGCGCAATCCGGTGCGCATGATCGAGAGCGGACCGGCCGCCGGGGCGCTCGCCGCCTGCCACTATGCCGAAATCCTCGGCATCGACCGGCTGATGTCCTTCGACATGGGCGGCACCACCGCCAAGGCCTGCCTGATCGAGAACCGCACCCCGCTGGTCACCGGCCTGTTCGAGGTCGACCGCCGCTATCGCTTCAAGGAGGGCAGCGGCATCCCGGTCACGGTGCCGTCGATCGACCTGATCGAGATCGGCGCCGGCGGCGGCTCGATCGCCCGCATCGACGATCTCGGCCTCCTCAAGGTCGGCCCGGACAGCGCCGGCTCCGATCCGGGCCCGGCCTGCTACGGCCGCGGCGGCCAGGGCGCCACCGTCACCGACGCCGACCTGATGCTCGGCTTGATCGACGCCGACAACTTCCTCGGCGGCGAGATGAAGCTCGACCGCGCCGCCACCGAAGCCGCGCTCACCCGCCTCGGCAGCGCGCTCGGCGCCTCGCCGGTGCAGGCCGCGCGCGGCATCTACCGGGTGGTCACCGAGGCGATGGCCAATGCGGCGCGCAGCCACGCCACCGACCGCGGCGTCGACTATCGCGGCCTGCCGCTGTTCGCCTTCGGCGGCGCCGGCCCGCTGCATGCCTGCGGGGTCGCCGAACTGCTGCAGAGCTCGTCCGTGATCGTGCCGCCGCAGTCGAGCGTGCTGTCGGCCTTCGGCACGCTGGTCACGCCGGTCCGGCTCGATCTGGTCCGCTCCGACCTGGTCCGACTCGATGCGGTCGACTGGGCGCGCGTCGAGCGCATCCTCGGCGATCTCGAGCGCGAGGGCCGCGCGGCGCTGCGCGAGGCCGGCTGCACGGATGCCGAGATGCGCATCCGGATCGGCGCCGACATGCGCTATTCCGGCCAGCAGAACGAGGTGCCGGTGACCTTCGCGGAGGATCCGCGCCGGACCCGCGACGTGGCCGCCATCGCGGCGATCTTCGCCGAGGACTACCGCGTCCTCTACGGCGTAAATCCCTCGCATGTGCCGATGGAGATCGTCACCTGGCGCGTGGTCGTCGAGGGCCCGCCGATCCGCTTCCATGCCGCCGGCCGCCCGGCCGCCGCAGCCGGCGAGCCGCGCCGCGTCCGCCCGGTCCATGCCTGGCAGGACGACCAGCCGGTCGCCGTCTGGAACCGGGCCGACCTCGCCGTCGGCCAGACCATCGAGGGCCCGGCGATCATCGAGGAGCGCGAGACCACCACGGCCATTCCGCCGGGCTGGAGCGCCACCATCGACCCCGTCGGCTGCATCGTCGCCACCAAGGCTTGAGGACCACGCCCGATGACCCGCGATCTCACCCGTATCGACGCCGTCGAGCTCGAAATCCTCTGGTCGAACCTGATCGGCATGGTGACCGAGCGCGCCAAGGCGCTGCAGCGCATCGCCTTCAGCCCGATCGTGCGCGAGGCCGGCGACCTCGCCTATGCGCTGTTCGACCAGCGCGGCCGCATGGTCGCCCAGGCCAATACCGGCACGCCCGGCCACATCAACTCGCTCGCTTTTGCCGGCAAACATCTGGCCGGCCTGTTCACCGGCAAGGTCGAGCCGGGCGACGTTCTGATCACCAACGATCCCTGGCTGTCGGCCGGGCACTTCTTCGACATCACCACGCTGACGCCGATCTTCAATGGCGCGGCGGTGATCGGCTGGGTCGGCTCGACCATCCACCACACCGATATCGGCGGCTACGGCATCGGCGCCGGCGCCCGCGACGTGCATGAGGAAGGGCTCTGGATCCCGCCGCTCAAGCTCTACGAGCGCGGCGTTCCGAATGCGGTGCTGCACGACATCATCCGCCGCAACGTGCGCACGCCGGACGCGGTCTTCGGCGATCTCGCCGCCCAGGTCTCGGCCGGCCGGACGGCCTCCGAGCATCTGGTCGCGCTGTGCGAGCGGCACGGCCTCGCCGATATCGAGGGGCTGTCGGACGAGATCCTGCGCCGCTCCGAAGAGGCCACCCGCGCGGCGATCCGCAAGCTGACGCCCGGCACCTATCACGGCGTCTCGCGCTTCGACGTGCCCGGCGGCGAGATCATCACCCTCAAGGCCGCGGTCACCATCGATGCCGAGGCCGGCCATGTCGTGGTCGATTTCGACGGCAGCTCGATGCAGACCACGACCGGCATCAACGTGGTGCTGAACTATACCCACGCCTATTCGACCTTCGCGGTCCGCTCCTGCCTGAACCCGGAGCTGCCGAACAATTCCGGCTCGCTCGCCCCGATCGAGGTGCGCGCCCCGCTCGGCTCGATCATCAATTGCGAGTATCCGGCGCCGGTCAACGCGCGCCACGTCGTCGGCATGTATGTGCCGATGCCGATCCTGAAGGCGCTGCACCAGGTCATGCCGGACCGGGTGCTGGCCGAGGGCTCGGGCGCGGTCTGGACCATCCAGATCCAGGGCAAACGCTCGGACGGACGCGCCTTCACCTCGTCGATGTTCAACTATTCGGGCGGCATGGGCGCACGCGCCGGCAAGCCCGGGCCGAGCGCGACCTGCTACCCGACCGGGGTCGCGGCCGTGCCGGTCGAGATCCTGGAAGCCTCGATGCCGATCGTGTTCGACCGCAAGGAGCTGCGCCGCGGCTCCGGCGGTGCCGGCCGGATGCGCGGCGGCGACGGCCAGTCGATCGGCTTCCACATGAACACCGACCAGCCCTGGCTGCTGAATGCCGTGCCGAGCCGCATGGAAGACGGTCCGGAAGGCATCGGCGGCGGCGAGCCAGGGGCGGCGGGCCGCTTCCTGATCAACGGCGAACCGGTCAGCCAGGCGCGCAAGCTGTCGATGAATCCCGGCGACACGGTGCTGCTGCAGACACCCGGCGGCGGCGGCTTCGGCCCGGCGGAATGAGGGATCGAGGGCGGCCGCAGAATGCCGCCCCGGTCGCGATCGTCGAGAATCCCCAAGAACATCCACGGAGGAAACGGCAATGGATACCAGAGACCAGATCAAGACCGCCCTGGCGGCGGTGCTTCTCTCGGCCGGGCTGGCGAGCCCGGCTGCGGCCGCCGACGGCGTCTACAAGATCGGCATCTCGGCCGGCCTGACCGGCTATGCGGCGACCGTCGATCGCGCCTGGCGCGACGGCGTCCAGATCGCCGCCGAGGCCGTCAATGCGCGCGGCGGCGTGCTCGGCCGCAAGCTCGAGGTGGTCGTCGAGGACAATCGCTCCGAGCCGCAGGAGGCCGTCACGGTCTACCGCAAGATGATCTCGTCCGACCAGGTCGACATCTTCATCTCCGGCTGCGTCTCGGCCGGCAACTTCGCCGCCGCCCCGATGGTGGTGAAGGCCGAGATCCCGATGATGCTGTGCTCGATCCTGCCGCAGCAGCCCGCGCAGGTGAAATGGGCCTTCTCGACCCTGCCGCCAGCCGGCTTCGAGGTCGAGAAGCGCTTCGAATACCTGAAAGACCAGACCGACATCCGCAAGGTCGGCGTGCTGCACGATCCGACCCCCTACGCGCTCCTGCAGAAGGGTGTCGCCGAGAAGGTCGCGGCCAAATACGGCATCGAGGTCGTCGCCGTCGAAGCCTACAAGCAGGACGACGCGGATCTGTCCGTGCAGCTCGGCAAGATGCAGGCCGCCGGCGCCGGCGCGGTGCTGAAGATCGGCCTCGGCGGCACCACGCTGACCGCCGCCAAGAACCTGAAGCAGCTCGGCTCCAAGATGCTGCTCCTGACCTCGCTCGAGGATCTCGCCGTGTTCCGCCCGGTCTCCGAGGTGCTTGGCGAGCAGTTCTTCTTCGTCGCCTCGCCGTCGCAGGTCTTCGAGACCCTGCCCGACGGCGCGCTGAAGACCGAGATCGGCAAGTTCCTGGTGCCGTGGCGGGCGAAGTTCGCCGATCGCGACCCGAACTGGGCCTCGCGCGGCTGGGACGGCGTGATGCTCGCGGTGGCGGCGATCGAGAAGGGCAAGTCGGCCTCCGGCCCGGCGGTGCGCGACGCCATCGAGACCATCACCGGCTGGCAGGGCACCACCGGCACCTATGATTTCGGCCCCGAGCAGCACCAGGGCATCACCAAAAACCCCTTCGTGATCGCCACCATTGCCGGCGGCAAGATCAAAATCGTGAAGTGATGGCGCCCGACCCGCACGCGCCGCTGCTCCAGGTCCGCGGACTGACGGCCCGCTACGGCCATGTCCGCGCCCTGGAGCCGACCGACCTGACCGTCGATCGCGGCGAACTCGTCGCGATCCTCGGCCCCAACGGTGCCGGCAAGTCGACGCTCCTGCGCGCCATCCTGGGCCTCGTCGCCAATGCCGGCGAGGTCCGCTCGGAGGGTGTGGTGCTGCCGCGGGCCGATCCGGTCGCGGTCGCCTCGGCCGGCATCGTGCTGGTGCCGGAGGGCCGCGGCATCTTCGGACCCATGACGGTCGCCGAGAACCTACGGCTCGGCGCCTACCGGGTCCGCGACCGGCGGGAGGTCGAGCGGCGGCTCGCGCGCACCTTCGAGCTGTTCCCGCGCCTCTCGGAACGGCTCGGCCAGACGGCCGGGTCGATGTCGGGCGGCGAGCAGCAGATGGTCGCCATCGGCCGCGCGCTGATGGCCGACCCGAAGGTGCTGCTGCTCGACGAACCCTCGCTCGGCCTCGCGCCGCGCGTCACCGCGGAGATCCTGGAAACGCTGCGACGGCTCAACCAGTCCGGCCTCTCCGTCGTGCTGGTCGAGCAGAAGGCGCCTCTGGCGCTGGAACTGGCGGTGCGCGTCCATCTCCTTTCGCTCGGCCGCACCGTCGCGGTGATCTCCCCCGATCAGGTGAAGTCGCATGACGAACTCGCCCGCTACTATTTCGCCTGACGCCGGCTCGCCGGGCCCCGCGCCGGAGGCCGAAGCGGAACCGACCCGGGCCCGCTCGGCGCTCGCCCTGGTGCTCGGCGCGCTGCCCTGGCTGGTCGCGGCCGGCCTGGTCGGCGCGGCCGGCTATCTCGGCGGCTATCTCGCCACCATCGTCGCCTTCGCGCTGATCTATGCGGTCTTCGTCACGGGGCTGAACATCTTCATGGGCTTCACCGCCCAGGTCTCGTTCGGCCACAACGCCTTCGCGGCGATCGGCGGCTACACCTCCGCGGTCCTGACGACGACCTATGAGTGGCCCCCGCTCGCTGCCTTCGCGGCCGGCCTTGCCGGCAGCCTCGCGCTCGCCGGCCTGATCGGCTGGCCGACGCTGCGCCTCAAGGGCCACTATCTCTCGATGGGGACGCTCGCGATCGGCCTGATCGTCTACGAGATCGCCGTGCAGTGGGAGAGCGTGACCCAGGGCTATCTCGGCATTTCCGGCATCCCGTCGCTCGGCATCGGCCGTTTCGAGGCAACCGGCGACCGGCAGATCCTGGCGGTTCTGACGGCCACCGTGCTCCTCGGCGCCTTCGTGGTCGCCCGCATGCGCCGGTCGCGCTTCGGCCGGGCGCTGGCGGCGGTGGCCGGCAGCGAGGAGGCGGCGCGCGCGCTCGGCATCGACGTGGCGCGCTACAAGCTTGCCTCCTTCCTGCTTTCCGCCGGCTTCGCCTCGCTTGCCGGCAGCCTGTTCGTGCATGTGGTCGGCTATGTCAGCCCCGAGGTGTTCGGGCTGCACATGGTCATCCTGGCCTTCACGATGCTCTATGTCGGCGGGCTCGGCACCGTGGTCGGGCCGATCATCGGCGCCCTGGTCATCTCGCTCCTGCCGGAGACCTTCCGCGGCTTCCGCGACTACCAGGATCTCGGCTACGGCGCGGCGCTGATCCTGCTTCTCATCTATGCCCCGCGCGGCATGGCCGGCCTGATCGACCTGGCCGCCGGAAGGAAGGCGTCATGACCGTCCGTCTCAGCGTCGAGGGCGCGACCAAGCGCTATGGCGGCCTGACCGCCGTGGACGATGTCAGCTTCGTCGTGCCCGATCGCGGCGTCACCGCGATCATCGGCCCGAACGGCGCCGGCAAGACCACGCTGTTCAACCTGATCTCCGGCGCGCAGCCGCCGACGGCCGGCCGCATCGTCTTCGAGGGCGAGGACGTGACCCGCCTGCCGCCCGAGGCCAAAGCGGCGCGCGGACTGGTGCGCACCTTCCAGCTGGTCAAGCTGTTCTCCGATCTGACCGCGGCCGAGAATGTCGCCGTCGGCACCCATCTGAAGACGCATGGCGGCTTCCTGTCGGCGGTGTTCCGGCCGCCGTCGGTACGGCGCATGGAGGCCGGCATCACCACCCGCGCGCGCGAATTGCTCGACCTGGTCGGGCTCGGCGCGGTCGCCGACCGCAAGGCCGCGACCCTCAGCTACGGCCGCCAGCGGCTGCTCGAGGTCGCCCGCGCGCTCGCCGCCGAGCCGAAGCTGCTGCTGCTCGACGAGCCGGCCGCCGGCCTCAATGCCGAGGAGAGCGCCCGGCTCTCCGAGGTGATCCGCAAGATCGCCGCCTCCGGGACGTCGGTGCTGTTGATCGAGCACGACATGACGTTGGTCATGAACACCGCCGACGACGTGGTCGTCATCGATTTCGGCCGCAAGATCGCCCAGGGCGCTCCGGCCGAGGTCAAGGCCAATCCGGCGGTCATCGCCGCCTATCTGGGCTGAGGAGAGAGCGGTGACCCAAGCGGACCTCGTCCTGCAAAGCCTCGTTTCCGGCCTCGGCATCGGTTGCGTCTACGGACTGATCGGCATCGGCTTCTGCGTCATCTACAACGCCAGCGGCATCGTCAATTTTGCCCAGGGCGCCTTCGTGATGCTCGGCGGCATGATCACCCATGTCCTGCTGGTGCGCTATCACCTGCCCTACGGGCTCGCCGCGCTCCTCGCCGTGATCGCCGTGGCGGCGGTCGGCGTGGTGCTCGAACGGCTGGTCGTGCGGCCTCTGTGGATGCGCAAGGCGCCCGTCTTCGTCATGATCCTGGCCACGCTCGCCGCCCAGATCGTGATCGAGCGGCTGACTTTCCTGCTCGTCGACGACCAGCCCAAGACCCTGCCGGTGTTCCTGGACTGGCCGCCGATCATGCTCGGGCGCGTCGCGATCAATTTCCAGTCTCTGTTCATCATCGCCGGGTCGCTGGTGATCGTGGGGGCGCTGGCGCTGTTCTTCAAGGTGACGCTGACCGGCAAGGCGATGCGGGCCTGCGCGATCGACCGGGAGGCGGCCCTGCTGCAGGCGATCCCGGTCTCGACCATGCTGGCGCTCGCCTTCGCGCTGTCGGCGGGGCTCGGGGCGGTCGCCGGCATCCTGCTGACGCCGACCCAGTACACCGCCTTCAATGTCGGCGTGCCCTTCGCGATCTCAGGCTTCATCGCCGCGATCATCGGCGGCTTCGGCCGGCCCTTCGGCGCCTTCGTCGGCGGGCTGGCGCTCGGCCTCGTGCAGTCGATCGCGATCCTATGGCTCGGCGCCGGCCTGAAGAGCGCCGCCGCCCTGTCGGTCCTGCTCCTGTTCCTGTTCGTGCGGCCCGCCGGCATCTTCGGCGCCGCCAAGTGACCCTTCTGTCGTAGGAGACGCCCATGCCGGCCCGTTCGATCGATTGGAACGCCCTCCCCTGGACCCCGGTGCGCCCCGGCGTCGACCGCAAGGCCTTCGGCGGCGACGGTGCCACCGTCACGCTGCACCGGCTGATGCCCGGCCACGAGCCGAAGCCGCATTCCCATCCCAACGAGCAGATCGCCTATATCCTGTCGGGCACGATCCGCTTCTTCGTCGGCGACGAGGAGCATCTGGTCGGTCCGGGCGGGCTGCTGGTCATCCCGCCCAACGTCGTCCACTGGGGCGAGGTCGTCGGCGACGAGCCGGTGCTGAATTTCGACGTCTTCACCCCGGCCCGGCCGGAATATTACTGAACGGCCACGGGAGGGCTCGGGCGATGAACATTGCGGGATGGCTCGCCGGCGCGGGACGCTCCGATCCGTCGCTGCCGGCGGTCGGCCACGGCACGCGTGCGGTGGCGACCTACGGGCAGCTGGCCGAGGCAACGGCGCGGCTGGCCGGCGGCCTCAACGGGCTCGGCGTCCGGCCGGGCGACCGCGTCGCGATCATCGCCAAGAACGAGCCCGACTATGTCGCCGCCCTGCACGCCGTCTGGTGGGCCGGTGCGGCCGCCGTCCCGGTCAATGCCAAGCTGCACCCGCACGAATTCGCCTATGCACTGGAGAATTCCGGCGCCGCGGTCGCCTTCGTGTCGGCAAGCCTGGAAGGCGCGGTCGCCGCGACCGCGCCGGCGGGGCTGAAGCACCTCGTTCCGCTCGGCGGCGCCCTGCATGCCCGCCTTGGTGCTTCCGAACCGCTCGACCTCGTCGAACGGGCCGACGATGCGCTCGCCTGGCTCTTCTATACCAGCGGCACCACCGGCCGGCCGAAGGGCGCGATGCTGTCGCACGGCAATCTCTCGGCCATGACGCATGCCTATCTGGCCGAGGTCGACCCGACCGCGCCGGGCGACCGCCTGCTCCATGCCGCGCCGATGAGCCATGGCTCCGGCCTCTACATGATGGCCCATGTCGTGCGGCGCGCCGTCAACGTGGTTCCCGAATCGGGCGGCTTCGAGCCCGACGAACTCTACGCGCTCGCCGCCCACTGGCGCCGCGTCTCGCTGTTCGCAGCCCCGACCATGGTCAAGCGCATGGTCGGCGGGCTCGGGTCCGGCGACCCGACCGCACTGCGCACCGTCGTCTATGGCGGCGGGCCGATGTATGCCGCCGACGCGGTCGAGGCGCTGGACGCGCTCGGGCCGTGCCTCGCTCAGATCTACGGCCAGGGCGAGACGCCGATGACCATCTCGACGCTGCGGCGCGACATGGTCGCCGACCGGGACCACCCGGACTGGCTGGCGCGGCTGGCGAGCGTCGGGCAGCCCTTCGGCATCGTCGAGGTCCGCGTCGCCGATGCGGCGGACATCCCGCTGCCGGTGGGCGAGACCGGCGAGGTGCTGGTGCGCGGCCCGACGGTGATGTCCGGCTACTGGGACAATCCGGACGCATCGATGAGGACGCTCGCCGGCGGCTGGCTGCATACCGGCGACCAGGGCGCCTT
Organism: Prosthecodimorpha staleyi; assembly: GCF_018729455.1. Taxonomy (NCBI): domain Bacteria; kingdom Pseudomonadati; phylum Pseudomonadota; class Alphaproteobacteria; order Hyphomicrobiales; family Ancalomicrobiaceae; genus Prosthecodimorpha; species Prosthecodimorpha staleyi. Next base: position 160,859 of record NZ_JAHHZF010000015.1, read on the forward strand.
CGCGGCCGACGGCCTCCTGACGCTGAAGGACCGCTCCAAGGACGTGATCATATCCGGCGGCAGCAACATCTATCCGCGCGAGGTCGAGGAGGTGCTGCTGCGCCATCCCGGCCTGACCGAGGTCTCGGTGATCGGCCGCGCCGATCCCGAATGGGGCGAGATCGTCGTCGCCTATGCGGTGGGGGCGGCAACCCCGGAGGCGCTCGACGCGCTCTGCCTCGACCACATTGCCCGCTTCAAGCGGCCGAAGCACTATGTCTTCGTCGAGGCCCTGCCGAAGAACAACTACGGCAAGATCCTGAAGACCGACCTGCGCGCCCTCGACCGGAAGATGTCGGATCCGCAATGAAACGCACCCCCGTGTCGCCACGCGAGAGGCGCGTTCGACATATTCTGTAGATTGAAATTTAAAGGTATGGCGTTAGCCTGAGCCCGGGATAGGAACTGCTGCGATTCGTACAGGTTCCCGCTCAGGGCAAAGCCATGGTCGAAACCGATGTGCCCGGCGGCCAATCGCCGACCCTCACCGACGGCATTCTGGCGGCTGTTGATCCGACCCGGGCGTGCGACAGCATCCAGCGCGTCCTGAATGCGATCCGCTGCCATCTGGGAATGAATGTCGGTTTTCTGACCGAATTCATCGGTCCCAATCGCGTCTTCCGCTATGTCGACACCGACACGGTCTCGCTGCCACTCAAGGCCGGGCAGAGCCTCCCCCTGGAGCAGGGTTACTGCCTGAAGGTCGTCCAGGGTCGCCTGCCCACCCTGATCCCCGACACCCAGGACGAACCGGCCGCCCTGGCAATCCCGGAAACCGGCACGATTCCGATCGGGTCCCATCTGAGCGTGCCGATCCGGCTGCGCGACGGCACCGTCTACGGCACCTTCTGCTGCTTCAGCTTCGAGCCGCGGCCGTCTCTGAACGAACGCGACCTGGCCTTCTTCGCGACCATCGCGGACCTGGTGGCGAACCAGATCGACGAGCAGATCGCCGCCGCGCGCAGTCAGCGCGCCACGGCCGATGCCATCCAGGCCGTAATTGCTGAGGGCGGCCTCGACACCATGTTCCAGCCGATCCACCGTCTGGAAGACCGCTCGATCGCCGCCATCGAATGCCTGACGCGCTTTCCGGGCGCGCCGACCCGGCCGGTCGCCGAATGGTTCCACGATGCCGTCCAGGCCGGGTGCGGGCTGGAGCTCGAATTCGCAGCGCTGGATTCGGCGGTTTCGAAACTGAAGGCGCTGGACGGCCCGATCACCGCATCGCTCAACATGTCGCCGCGCGCCCTGCTGGCGCGCGATCTCGCGCCGATCCTGGACGGGCTCGACCTCGCCCGCATCGTCGTCGAGATCACCGAGCACGAACAGGTCTTCGACTATCCGCGCCTCAACCAGGTGCTGGACGGCCTGCGCGCCCGCGGCCTCCGGCTGGCGATCGACGATGCCGGCGCCGGCTATTCGAGCCTGCGCCACATCCTTCTGCTCCGGCCGGACATCATCAAGCTCGACCTCAGCCTGGTGCGCGGCATCGACGGCGACCCGGACCGGCAGTCGCTGGCCGCCGCCTTGACGCAGTATTGCCGCCGCTCCGGGATCGCCATCGTGGCAGAGGGCATCGAGACCGAGGCGGAACTCGCCACCCTGCGCGCCATGGAGATCGGCTTCGGCCAGGGCTATCTGATGAGCCGCCCCGGCCCGATCGCCCCATGGTTCCAGGCCTTCCGCGCAGCCGCGACCCCGACTTTGTAGCGCCCGACTTTGTAGCGGCCAACTTTGTAGCGGCCGACCCTCAAGCCGGAACGGCCAGCGCGGCCGCGATCGCCGGTTCGGCCGCCGCCATCGCGGCCGCGATTACGTCCATGTCGGTCTCGGTGATCTCGAACAGGCCGAAGCGCAGGCGGTAGCCCCAGTTGCCGTCGGCCGCGAAGGCGAGGACCGGCAGGAGCGGCCGGATCGGCGTCTCCCGCGCCGGCCACCAGGCGACATCGCGCCGGAACGGCACGAAGCCGCCGCCCATGTCGAAGCGGTAGGGCGCGCCCGGCACGACCCGCCCGATCGCCGTGAAGGCCTGCAGCCGGTCGCGGCCGCCGAAGGTCTCGGTCGGCGAATAGTAGACGACCCGGTCGCCCGGATCGATGCGCCGGAGCGGGCCGCCCTTGCCGTGGCAGACCTGCATGAAGCCGTCCGCCCGTCCCCGGCGGACATGCTCGGCCGAGGCGACCGCGACGAAGGCCCGGCTCATGCCTCACCCATCGCCATCACCCGCACGCGGTGGCCGTCCGGATCGAGGGCGACGAAGGTGCGGCCGAAATCCATCTGGGTCGGCGTCTGGGCGATGGCCAGCCCGCGCCCGCTCCAGTCGGCATGCAGCGCGTCGACCTCGGCGAAGCTGCCGACCGCCAACGCGACCTCGGCCCCGCCGCCTGTTGCGGTCGCAGCCGGCTCAACTGTGTGGCGCGACCAGAGGCCGAGCATCACGCCCTCCCGAAGCGGCAGCATGGCGAAGGTCGGCGAGACCTCGACCGGCGGCCGGCCGAGCAGGTCCGCATAGAATTCGGCGCTGGCCGGCGGGTTGTCGACATAGAGGATGACGAAGGTGAATTCGGCCATGACGGCTCTCCCGGTGTTGGTGTAACCGGGGCGGATCTAGGCGATCGGATTGTCAGGAGATGTCAGGAGCGAGTCCGGCCGGCCGGCGCGCATGCCGATGCCGCACTGCACAATCGATCGGCCTGCCGCTTGTCTGTGCAGGGGGCCGATTGACACGTTTCCCGACGTTTGATCAGATGGTCAAATATTGGAACTGGAACGGTTCCAGACCGGTAAATCGGTCGCAGACCATCAAAGCGGTCGCAGACCGCCAATACGGCCCCCGGGCGGGTGGGAGGACCTCGGATGAGCGCATTGCCGGACATCAGGAGCGGGCGCCTGACGCCCGAGGAGCTGGCGGAGAATTTCGCCGATCTGCATCACCCGCTCGACCGGTTCGAGGCGCGCGTGGCGGCCGAGCGCTGCCTGTTCTGCTACGAGGCGCCCTGCGTCACGGCCTGCCCGACCTCGATCGACATCCCCCTGTTCGTGCGCCAGATCGCCACCGGCAATCCGCTCGGCGCGGCGCGGACCATTCTGGATTCCAACATCATGGGCGGCATGTGCGCCCGGGTCTGCCCGACCGAGACCTTGTGCGAGGAGGCCTGCGTGCGCGAGGCGGCCGAGGGCAAGCCGGTCGAGATCGGCCTGTTGCAGCGCTTCGCCACCGACAGCCTGTTCGCGACCGGCCGCCAGCTGTTCCGCCGCGGCGCCCCGACCGGCCGGCATGTCGCCGTGGTCGGCGCCGGCCCGGCCGGGCTCGCCTGCGCGCATCGGCTGGCCGTGCTCGGCCATGAGGTCACCGTCTACGAGGCGCGCGACAAGGCCGGCGGGCTCAACGAATATGGCATCGCCGCCTACAAGGCGACCGACGGCTTCGCGGCCGCCGAGGTCGACTACATCCTCGGCGTCGGCGGCATCACGGTGGAGACCGGCAAGCGGCTCGGCCGCGACTTCACGCTCGCCGAACTGACCGACCGCTTCGACGCCGTCTTCCTCGGCCTCGGCCTCGGCGGCGTCAACGCGCTCGGCCTCGGCGACGACATCGCCGGCGTCGAGGATGCGGTCGCCACCATCGCTGAACTGCGCCAGACTGAAGACCTCTCGACCCTGCCGATCGGCCGCCGGGTGGTGGTGATCGGCGGCGGCATGACGGCGATCGACATCGCCTCGCAGGCCAAGCGCCTGGGTGCCGAGGAGGTGACCATCGTCTACCGGCGCGGCACTGATCAGATGAATGCCAGCGACTACGAGCAGATGGTGGCGCAGACCGACGGCGTTCTGATCCGCCACTGGCTGCGGCCGGCCCGCCTGCTGGCGACCGACGGCCGGCTCGCCGGGATCGTCTTCGACTATGTGGAAGAGCGCGACGGCCGGCTCGTCGGCACCGGCGAGAGCCTGGAGATCGCCTGCGACCAGCTGTTCCGGGCCATCGGCCAGACCTTCCTGGCCGGCGATCTCGGCGCCGGCCTGATCGCCATGGAGGGCGGCCGGATCAAGGTCGATACCGAGCGGCGGACCTCACTCGGCGCGGTCTGGGCGGGCGGCGATTGCGTCGCCGGCGGCGAGGACCTGACCGTGGCGGCGGTGGAAGACGGCAAGCAGGCGGCGATCGCGATCGATCGCGCGCTGCGGGCCGGCATGGCGCGCGTGGCGTGAGCGAGGGAGGAGACCATGGCTGATCTCAGTGTCCGCTTCTGCGGCGTCAAGTCGCCCAATCCGTTCTGGCTCGCCTCCGCGCCGCCGACCGACAAGGCCTACAACGTCGTCCGCGCCTACAAGGCCGGCTGGGGCGGCGTCGTCTGGAAGACGCTCGGCGAGGACGGGCCGCCGATCGTCAACGTCTCGGGTCCGCGCTACGGCGCGATCCATTCGCAGGACCGGCGCGTCTTCGGCTTCAACAATATCGAGCTGATCACCGACCGGCCGCTCGAGGTGAACCTGCGCGAGATCAAGGAGGTCAAGCGCGACTGGCCGGATCGCGCGCTGATCGTCTCGCTGATGGTCCCGTGCACGGAGGAGAGCTGGAAGGCGATCCTGAAGCGGGTCGAGGAGACCGAGGCCGACGGCATCGAGCTCAATTTCGGCTGCCCGCATGGCATGTCGGAGCGCGGCATGGGGGCGGCGGTCGGGCAGGTGCCCGAATATGTCGAGATGGTCACGCGCTGGTGCAAGCAGCACAGCCGGATGCCGGTGATCGTCAAGCTGACGCCGAACATCTCCGACATCCGCAAGCCGGCCGAAGCCGCCAAGCGCGGCGGGGCGGACGCGGTGTCGCTGATCAACACCATCAACTCGGTGATGGGCGTCGATCTCGACACCCTGACGCCCTGGCCGTCGACCGACGGCATGGCCACCCATGGCGGCTATTGCGGCCCGGCTGTGAAGCCAATCGCGATGAACATGGTCAGCGAGATCGCCCGCAACCCGGAGACCCACGGCCTGCCCATTTCGGCCATCGGCGGCATCGAGACCTGGAAGGATGCGGCCGAGTTCATGACGCTCGGCGCCGGCACCGTGCAGGTCTGCACCGCCGCCATGACCTACGGCTTCAAGATCGTCCAGGAGATGATCACCGGCCTGTCCGACTGGATGGATGCGAAGGGCTACAGCTCGGTCGACGACTTCGTCGGCGCGGCCGTGCCGAAACTGACCGACTGGCAGCATCTCAATCTCGACTATGCCGTCAAGGCGAAGATCGACCAGGATCTATGCATCCAGTGCGGTCGCTGCCATATCGCCTGCGAGGATACCTCGCACCAGGCGATCATGAAGGAGAAGGACGGCCAGCGGCATTTCGAGGTGATGGAAGAGGAATGCGTCGGCTGCAATCTCTGCGCTGTCGTCTGCCCGGTCGACCAGTGCATCACGATGGAACCGCTCCAGGCCGGCGCGATCGACAAGCGCACCGGATTGCCGGTCGGCGGGCACCGCACCTGGCTCGAACATCCCAACAATCCGATGGCCCGGAACCCGCGCGGGCCGGCCGTGCTTGAACCGGCCGAGTGAACGGGACCGGGTGAGCGCGATCGCGCGCGAGGGTCGGGTGAGGCCGCCCCAGGGCGCGGTCGGACATCGCGATCGTCGGAACACTCAAGGGCGGCGGCATCGACCGCCGCCCTCTCCGCAAAGAAGCCTCCTTTCGGGAAACGCCCATGCTGACCCTTCAGAATGCGATCGGCGCCGGCCGTGTCACCTCCGCATCCGCCCGCACCGCGCCGGTCTTCGATCCGGCGACCGGCGAGCAGACCGGCCTCCTGCCGCTGTCGACCCGCGCGGAGGTCGACGCCGCGGTCGCGGCCGCCAAGAGCGCCGCGCCCGAATGGGGCCGCACGCCGCCCTTGAAGCGCGTCCGGCACATGTTCAAGTTCAAGGAACTGCTCGACCGGCATGTCGCCGACATCGCCCGCGCCATCTCGAAGGAGCATGGCAAGACGCATGCGGACGCGCTCGGCGAGGTCGCGCGCGGCATCGAGGTGGTCGACTTCGCCTGCGGCATCCCGCACCTCCTGAAGGGCGAGTACAGCCGCAATGTCGGCCCGGATGTCGACAGCTGGTCGGATCGCGCGCCGCTCGGCGTCGTCGCCGGCATCACGCCGTTCAACTTCCCGGCCATGGTGCCGCTCTGGATGTATCCGATCGCGATCGCCTGCGGGAACACCTTCGTGCTGAAGCCGTCGGAACGCGATCCCTCGGCGCCGATGCTGGTCTGGGACCTGTTCCGCGAGGCCGGCTTCCCGGACGGCGTGCTGAATGTCGTGCACGGCGACAAGGAGGCGGTCGACGCGCTGCTCGACCATCCGGACGTGAAGGCGGTCAGCTTCGTCGGCTCGACCCCGATCGCCGAATATGTCTATGCGCGCGGCACCGCGAAGGGCAAACGCGTCCAGGCCCTCGGCGGCGCCAAGAACCACATGGTCATCCTGCCGGATGCCGACATCGACAAGGCCGCCGACGCGCTGATGGGGGCCGGCTACGGCTCGGCCGGGGAACGCTGCATGGCCGTCTCGGTCGCCGTCCCGGTCGGCGAGCGCACCGCCAACGCGCTGATCGAGGCGCTCGCCCCGCGCGTCCGGGCGCTGAAGATCGGCCCGGCCAGCGACCCGGACGCCGAGATGGGTCCGCTGGTCACCGAGCAGCACCAGCGCAAGGTGCTCGGCTATATCGACAAGGGTGTCGCCGAGGGCGCCGATCTCGTCGTCGACGGCCGCGGCTTCCGCCTGCAGGGCTACGAGAACGGCTATTTCGTCGGCGGCACGCTGTTCGACCGCGTCCGCCCGGACATGACCATCTACCGCGAGGAGATCTTCGGCCCGGTCCTGTCGGTCGTGCGCACCGGTTCCTTCGACGAGGCGGTCGGGCTGATCCAGGCCCACGAATACGGCAACGGCACCGCCATCTTCACCCGCGACGGCGATGCCGCGCGCGCCTTCGCCGATCAGATCGAGGTCGGCATGGTCGGCGTCAACGTGCCGATCCCGGTGCCGGTCGCCTACCATTCCTTCGGCGGCTGGAAGCGCTCGCTGTTCGGCGACCATTCGATCTACGGCATGGAGGGCGTGCGCTTCTACACGCGCCTGAAGACCGTCACCTCGCGCTGGCCGACCGGCATCCGCTCCGGCGCGGAGTTCAACTTCCCGAGCCTGAAGTGATCGCGGATGAGGGGACGTTCTCCCCTTTTGTCCCCATGAATTCTGTTATTTGAATTTATGAGAATTGAAGGCGAACGAACGCGGAAGACCGGCAGTACACAACGTTTCTGCCGGCCCGATGAACGGCCGGCTCAAGCCAGGTTCAGGACGCTCATGTCAGCTTCTCGTCATACGGTCGGTATCGACCCTTCAAACGAGAGAGACGCCCATGACCATCCTGCGCAAGACCCTCCTGGCCCTCGTCGCCACCGCCACGATCGCTGGCGGCACCGTCGCCGCCACCGCCCCGGCCCAGGCCGGCCACAAGCATCACCATGGCGGAGTCGTGGTGAAGTTCGGCCACAATCATCATCACGGCCACTGGGGTGGCGGCTATGGCGGCTGCTTCTACAAGCCGAAGCTGATCCACACGCCCTGGGGACCGGTCTGGAAGAACAAGCTGGTCTGCCCCTGGTATTGAGGCGCAATCGACAGGGATGACGGCAGGCACGGCTACGACGTGAGGTCGAGCGTACTCTGCAACATCTCGTCCGCCACCTGCATCACCTTCAGGGCCGCCCGGTAGTCCAACCGGGCGGTCAACTGCGTGACCGCTTCGGTTGCCAGATCGATATCCGGGGCGCCGACCATGCCGCGCGGATCGGCATCCGGGGAGGTCGGATCGTAGCGCAGGGCGAAGCCGGGCCGCTGCGGTACCAGGGTCGTGGTCACGCCGCCACCCGGGACCGACTGTTGGCTGACCACCATCGGTTGATAGGCCGTCGAGGCGCCGGTGCCGTCCGGGACAGTCCCGGTCGTCGACACGTTGGCGACGTTGGCGGCCGAGTTTTCCAGGCGGCGGACGGCCGCGTTGGCACCGGACAGGGCGATCGAGATCGCGGCGAGCGACATGGGACGGGACTCCTTGACCCAGCGTGAGCCTGCCAGGATCGCGTTGCGGGTCCCTTGCCGAATTCGAATCAATTCGAACGAATTCAACGTCACCTTGCCGGCCGGCCGGTGAACATCCGTCGCATCGCGCCTGCCGACCTCGCGCGCCGTGCCCGGATCGACGATCCCTGCCCCGGGGATCAGGCCGCGCCGATCTGGGCGAGCGCATCGGCGAGCGCCTTCATGACCTGAGCCTTGCGTTCCGCGTCGAGGGGCGGTGCGGCACTGCCGTCCGGCCCGGTCGCATAGACCACCGTCCCGCCGATCCTGACCTCGACCGGCTCCCGCCTGGGCTCTGCGGCCTGGGCCGGCGGGGCCGCCGATGGCGGCGGGGCGGCCTCGACATTCAGGAAGGCGACGCCGATCGACATGGCGGATTGCCACGCCTTGCGGCACGGGAATTCGCTGCCGTCCTCGAAACGCAGGGAAAACCGCTCGGGAAGCGTCGGCGGCCGGGCGAAGACGAGCAGCGCGCCGCCCTCGGACAAATTCCGGACGGTGCAATCCATCGTCGAGTGGCGATTGTTGAAGATCACCACCCCGCTCTTCAATACCCGGCGTCGCGGGTATTTCCTGTTCTCCGCCGACATGGCCTTCGCGATCCCGCTGATGTCCCGTCTGAGCTACACGCCAATGGGAGCCGAAACGCATTGCGCGTCAGGAGGGCAGCATGGTCCAAGGTGCCTAACGAAACCTTCCCTGTTCGGATTTTCGGTGTTTTCCCGAATGGTCTCGTTAACCGAGAATGAAGTTGGGCCGGTGCGACAGGCACCGCCGGCTTTTCGTCGGGCCTGTCGGCCGGCGGGAGTCCCATCCGTCCTCGGCATGGGCCGAAGCGTAGAGGTGAACACGCGATGTACTACGCCATTCTCTGCTACCATTCCGAACAGATCGTCTGCAGCTGGACCCAGGAGGAGGACGACGCGGTCCTCGGCCGGCTGGCCGTGGTCCACGAACAGCTGGCGCGCGACGGCCGGCTCGGCCCGGTCGTCCGCCTGCTGCCGACCACATCGGCCACCACGCTGCGCAAGGACAGCGATCCGCCGCTGGTCCTGGACGGCCCCTTCGCCGAGACCAAGGAGCAGCTGCTCGGTTTCTATGTCGTCGACTGCGACGATCTCGACGGTGCGCTGACGGTCGCCCGCGACCTCGCCCGCGCCAATCCGGGCGGCGCCTACGAGATCCGGCCGATCTCCATCTTCCGGCCGGGAGCCGTCGCGCCGTGACCTCTCCGGACCCGGTCGAAAGCGCGCTGACCGCGGCGCGGCCCAAGGCGATCGCCGCATTGCTGCGGCATTTCCGCGACCTCGACCTTGCCGAGGAGGCCTTCCAGGAGGCCTGTCTGCGCGCGCTCAGGACCTGGCCGGAGAAAGGGGCGCCGCGCGATCCGACCGCCTGGCTGATCTTCGTCGGCCGCAATGTAGCCGTCGACGCCCTGCGCCGATCGCGCCGCCTGTCGAGCCTGCCCGACGAGGACCAGCTGTCCGATCTCGACGATGCCGAGGCCGCCGTGGTGCGGCAGATCGACGAGGCCGACTATCGCGACGACATCCTGCGCCTGCTGTTCGTCTGCTGCCATCCGGATCTGCCGGCCGAACATCAGGTCGCGCTGGCGCTGCGCGTCGTGTCCGGGCTCTCCGTGCGCCAGATCGCCCGGGCCTTCCTGGTCGGCGAGAGCGCCATGGAGCAGCGCATCACGCGCGCCAAGGCGCGCATCGCCCGCTCGGGCGTCGCCTTCGAGGCGCCGAGCGCGATCGAGCGCACGGAGCGGCTGGCCGCCGTCGCGGCGATGCTCTACCTGCTCTATAACGAGGGCTACACGACCGCCGCCGAACCCGAAGGCCGGGTCCTCGCCGAGGAGGCGATCCGGCTGATCCGCCTCCTGATCCGCCTGTTCCCCTCGGAGCCGGAGATCATGGGCCTCGCCGCCGTCATGATGCTTGGCCATGCCCGCGCGGCCGCGCGCGCCGACGCCGACGGCCGGCCGGTCCCGCTCGACGCGCAGGACCGCAGCCGCTGGAACCGCAGCCTGATCGCGGAAGGGCTGGCGCTGCTCGACAAGGCGCTGCGCCATCGCCGCCCCGGTCCCTACCAGATCCAGGCCGCCATCGCGGCCCTGCATGCCCGTGCGCCTTCGGTCGAGGCGACCGACTGGGCCGAGATCGAACTCCTCTACGGGGCGCTCGAACGGTTCGAGCCGTCGCCGGTCGTCCGCCTGAACCGCGCCGTCGCGGTGGCACGCTGCCGCGGCCCGGCCGCCGCCCTGGAGCTGATCGCCCCGCTGGAGGCCGAACTGGGCGGCTACTTCTACTTCCACGGCACGCGCGGCACATTCCTGATGGAACTCGGCCGCAATGCGGAAGCCCAAACCGCCTTCGGCCGCGCCATCGCGCTGGCCCGCAACGCCAATGAGGCGGCCCATATCCGTTCGAAGCTCGACCAGTTGCTCGCCGAGACGGCCCATTCGGAAAAATAATCGCGCGCCGCTGTCGGAACCGGTCGCCGGTCAGCGTCCTGGGGTCGCATTCTCATCGGAGATATTGATGAGCCTTCTTACCGCAGACCTGCCCGACCCCACCGGCTTCGAGCTCAGCGTGACGCGCGAGATCGCCGCGCCGCGCGACCTGATCTTCCGGCTCTGGACCGATCCGGCGCGCATCGAAGAGTGGTGGGGGCCGGGCGGCATGACGGTTCCGGCGGTCGAGATGGACCTCCGGCCCGGCGGCCGCTTCCACGTCGTCTCGCGCCTGCCGGACGGGCAGGAATATCCCTTCGAGGGCGTGTTCCTTGAGGTGAGCGCGCCGGAGCGGATCGTCTTCACCGATGCCTTCAGGGCCGGCTGGGTGCCGAAACCCGATCCCTTCACGATCTCGATCACCACGCTCGACGATCTGGGCGCCGGACGCACCCGCTACACCGCGCGCGGTCGCCATTGGAGCGCCGCCAAGCGCGACGAGCACGCCGCCATGGGCTTCCATGACGGCTGGGGCCGCAGCGCCGACCGCCTCGCCGCGCTGGCCGAGCGGATCGCCCGCGGCGGTGCCTGAACCGGAACTGGAACCGACATCAGAACCCGGTCCCCAACGGGCCGAACGACATGGAGGAACGCCGATGCAAGTCGCACCCTATCTCTTCTTCGAAGGCCGCTGCGAGGAGGCGATCGACTACTACGAGGCGAAGCTGGGTGCCGAACGGCTCGACCTGATGCGCTTCCGCGACGCGCCCGACCCGCCACCGCCCGGCGTGATGCCCGCCGGCACCGAGGACAAGGTGATGCACGGGCGCATCCGGATCGGATCGACCGACGTGATGGTCTCCGACGGCATGTGCAGCGGCCGCCAGGGCGGCTTCGACGGCTTCTCGCTGACCATCATGGTCGACACGCCCGCGGAGGCCGACCGCCTGTTCGAGGCCCTGGCGGCGGACGGCGAGGTCCGGATGCCGATCGGGCAGACCTTCTTCTCGCCGCGCTTCGGCATGGTCGCCGACAAGTTCGGCGTCGGCTGGATCATCATCGCGAACCCATGAGGGAGGGCGCCATGGCAACCAAAACGCTGCTGCTGCTGGGCACCCGGAAGGGGGCCTTCCTGCTCGAATCCGATGCCGAGCGTCGGGATTGGACGGTGCACGGGCCATTCTGCGAGATGTGGCCGATCAACCATGTCGTCGGCGATGCCGAAACGGGCGTCATCTGGGCGGCCGGCGGCAACGAATGGTTCGGGCCGGCGATCTGGAAGTCGTCCGATCTCGGCCGCAGCTGGAGCCATTCGAGCCGCGGCCTCGCCTATCCGGAGGGGTCGACACCTGTGAAATCGGCCTGGAGCCTCGCCGTCGGCCATGGCCGGGTCTATGCCGGCGTCGAGCCCGCCGGCGTCTTCGCCAGCGCCGACGGCGGTGAGAGCTTCGAGGAGGTGAAGGGTCTCAGCGCGCATCCCTCCCGGCCGCACTGGATGCCCGGCGGCGGCGGCCTGATCCTGCATCACGTGCTGCTGCATCCCGACGATCCGGAGCGCTACTGGGTCGCCATCTCGTCGGCGGGCGTGTTCGAGACGCGCGACGGGGGGACCAGCTTCACGCCGCGCAATCGCGGCGTGCGCTGCGACTACATGCCGGAGGATCAGCGCTACCCCGAGACCGGGCAATGCGTCCATTCGATCGTCATGGCGGCGGGCCGGCCGGACCGGCTCTACCAGCAGAACCATTGCGGCATGTACCGGTCGGACGACGGCGGCGAGAACTGGGTCTCGATCGAACAGGGCCTGCCGTCGAGCTTCGGCTTTCCGGCCGCCGCTCATCCGCGCGATCCGGACCGGGTGTTCCTGATCCCGCTCAACGGCGACATCGCCGGCCGCTTCATGCCCGACGCACGCGCGGCGGTCTGGCGCAGCGCCGACGCCGGCCGGACCTGGGCCGACGGCCGCGCCGGCCTGCCGCAGGCGGGCGCCTATTTCAACGTCCTGCGCCAGGCCATGGCGACCGACCGGCACGACCGTCCCGGCCTCTATTTCGGGACCAATTCCGGATCCCTCTATGCGAGCCTCGACGAGGGCGCGAGCTGGTCCCGGATTGCCGAGAACCTGCCGGTGATCGCCTCGGTCGAGACCATGGTGATCGCGGCATGACGGAGGACGGCCCGGCGGCAGGGGAACGCGCCGGCGGTGCGGGCGGGGCACCCCCGGCCCTGGTCCGCCTGTCGCCGCTGCTCGTCAATCTCTTCCCCGGCGCTGCGGCGCTCCTGACGATCGAGGGCGTCGGCACCGTTGCGGACCTCGTCGCGGCTCTGGACGCCCGCCATCCCGGCATGGCCGCCCGCATCTGCGACGAAAGTCCGGCGATCCGCCGGCACATGAACGTCTTCGTCGACGGGGCGCGGGCGTCGCTCGCGACGCCGATCCGGCCGGGCGCGGACATCTTCATCCTGACGGCGATCAGCGGTGGTTGAGCGGACGCGACAGCCCGGCGACGCTCGGCTATAAGAGCCTGGAATCGTGCCGGGCCGGGTCGGGGGAATGACGCTGTTTCGCAACTTCCTCGGCGTCGGCGCGGCCACCATGGTCAGCCGCATCCTCGGCTTCCTGCGCGACACCATGATCGCGGCGGCGCTCGGCACCGGACCGGCGGCCGACGCCTTCTTCGTCGCCTTCCGCCTGCCCAACCTGTTCCGCCGCTTCTTCGCGGAGGGCGCGTTCAACACCGCCTTCATCCCGCTCTACAGCCGTGCGCTGGAGGCCGACGGACCGGAGGCGGCCAGCCGCTTCGCCAGCGAGGCGCTGTCGGCGCTGCTGGTCCTCCTGGCGCTCGTCACCGGGCTCGCCGTCGCCTTCGCGCCGGCCCTGGTCTTTCTGCTCGCGCCGGGCTTCGCGGCCGATCCGGCCAAGTTCGACCTGGCCGTCCTGATGACACGGATCTGTTTCCCCTATCTGGCGCTGATCTCGGTCGGCGCCATGCTGTCCGGGGTGCTCAACGCGCATCGTCTGTTTCTGTTCGCCGCCTTCGTGCCGGCGCTGCTCAATCTCGTCCTGATCGCCTTCCTGTTCGCCATCCGCATCAGTGGCGCCGAGCGCACCCCGCTCGCCGGCACGATCCTGTCGATCGGCGTCGCGGTCGCCGGACTGGCGCAATGCGCCGCGCTGGTCTGGGGCGTGCGCCGCGCCGGCATCGGGTTCCCGATCGTCCGGCCGCGTCTGACGGCCGCGATCCGCCGCCTCGCGCGGCTCGGCACGCCCGGTGTCATCGCAGGCGGCATTACCCAGATCAACCTTGTGGTCGGCACCATCATCGCATCGCTCTCGGCCGGGTCGGTCTCCTATCTCTACTATGCGGACCGGGTCTATCAGCTGCCGCTCGGCATCGTCGGAGCCGCGATCGGCGTCGTGCTGCTGCCCGAGATCGCCCGCCAGGTGCGAGCCGACCGCGAGGATCTGGCCTTGGCGGCACAGAACCGCAGCATCGAATTCGCCGCCGTGCTGACCCTGCCGTCGGCCGTGGCACTGGCGATCCTGGCCGGACCGATCGTGGAGGTCCTGTTCGAACGCGGCGCCTTCGGGCCGCAGGACACGATGAAGACGGCCTCTGCGCTCGCCGCCTATGCGTTCGGCCTGCCGGCCTTCGTGCTGGTCAAGGTCTTCGCGCCGGGCTTCTTCGCCCGCGAGGATACCGCGACGCCGATGTGGATCGGGATGGTGACGGTGGCGGTCAACATCGCGCTGGCACTCGCCCTGTTCCCGCTGATCGACTTCGTCGCCGTCGCGATCGCCACGTCGGTGGCCGGCTGGGTCAATGCCGGGCTGCTCTGGCTCATCACGGTGCGGCGCGGCCATTGGCGGGCCGACTGGGAGCTGGAGAGCCGTCTGCCGCGCATCGCCGCCAGCGCAGCCGTGATGGGGATGGTGCTCTATCTGCTGGTCGACCCGGTCGGCGTCTGGACCGGGGCCGAGAACGGCCTTCCGGTCAAGGCCGGCGCGCTCGGAAGCCTGATCGCGCTCGGGCTGGCGCTGTTCTTCGGCGTCGCGCAGGCGACCGGAGCCGTCGATCTCGGCCGCATCCTCCGCCAGATGCGCCGGCGCCCCACCTAGTGGTCGGTATCCGCCATTTGCGACCCGCAATGTCGGATTGAACGGACCACGCAATCGGAAAATCAGTGGCTCGGATTCACGAGACGGATGGGAGCCATCCGGCTCGATCGAGCCAACAGACCCGCCGCCCAACCCTGCGCCGCCACAACCTCTTGCTCTTGCGGCCGCAATGGGGCACATGCGAGCCGCCAATCAGGACAACGCCATGACCGACGCCGCGATCAAGCCCTTCAAGCCCCTCGTCTTCTCGGGCGTCCAGCCGACCGGCAATCTGCATCTCGGCAACTATCTCGGCGCGATCGTCAATTTCGTCGCGCTGCAGAAGTCGCATGACTGCATCTATTGCGTCGTCGACATGCACGCGATCACCGCGACCCTGGTGCAGCCGGATCTGCCGGCGCAGATCCGGGAGGTGACGGCCGCCTTCATTGCGGCCGGCATCGATCCGGTGAAGCAGATCGTCTTCAACCAGAGCCGCGTCTCGGCCCATGCCGAACTCGCCTGGGTGTTCAACTGCGTGGCGCGGCTCGGCTGGCTGAACCGCATGACCCAGTTCAAGGACAAGGCCGGCAAGGACCGCGAGAACGCCTCGACGGGGCTCTACGCCTATCCGAACCTGATGGCCGCCGACATCCTGGTCTACAAGGCGACCCATGTCCCGGTCGGCGAGGACCAGAAGCAGCATCTGGAGCTGACGCGCGACATCGCGCAGAAGTTCAACAACGACTTCGGCCCGCGCATCGCCGAACTCGGCCTCGGACGGGGCGAGGCCGGCGGCTTCTTCCCGGCGCCGGAACCGCTGATCCAGCCCCAGGCCGCGCGCATCATGAGCCTGCGCGACGGCACCAAGAAGATGTCGAAGTCCGACCCTTCGGAATATAGCCGGCTCAACCTGACCGACGACGCCGACACCATCGCGCAGAAGCTGCGCAAGGCGAAGACCGACGCCGACGCCATTCCGAGCGAAGCCAAGGGCCTCGAAGGCCGCCCCGAAGCCGAGAACCTGGTCGGCATCTTCGCCGGGCTCGCCGGCAAGCCGGTCGCGGCCGTGCTGCAGGATTTCGGCGGCAGCCAGTTCTCCGCCTTCAAGCAGGCGCTGACCGATCTGGCGGTCGAGCGGCTGGCTCCGGTCGGCGGCGAAATGAAGCGGCTGGTGGCCGATCCGGGCTATATCGACGGCGTCCTCAAGGCCGGCGCCGAGCGCGCCGCGGCGATCGCGGCACCGATCATGGACGAGGTCAAGGACATCGTCGGCTTCATCCGCTGAACGGACGCGAGCGAGTGCACGAAGCCGGCCGAAGCCCGAAGGCTGCGGCCGGCTTTCTCTTTGCGTCCGGGTGGTATCGGCCAGAGCAAACCGGCCGAACCGACGGGCGACCGCGTCAGGCGGCGAGGCTCGACAGCAGGCTCGACGCGGTCGAATTCGCGCTGTTCGAGGCGGTCGACGCATAGGCGGCGGACGCAATCTCGAACAGCTTGGCGATGGCGTCGGACTGGCTCGACGACGAGTCCGAACCGCTGCCGTCGGCCATGCCGCCCGGGGGCGGACCCGGAGGCGGGCCGGGCGGGGGGCCGCCGGCGCCGCCGGGACCGCCAGGGCCCTGGCTCGCCAGATCCTCGACGAAGCTCTCGGCCTCGTCGGTGTCGACGCTGCCGCTGCCGTCGGCGTCCATCGCCTCAAACAGCTTGGTGACCAGTTCGCTCGACCCGGAATCGATCCCGGCCGAGGCGGCCGCGGCGGAGAACTCGTCCGCCGACATGGCGCCGTCGCCGTCGGTGTCGGCGCTCGACACGACCGCATCGGCAAAGGCCTCGGGGCCGCCCTGCCCGGCGATCTGCGCCATGATCTGCATGGACTGCATCCGATCCTGCATCTTGGAATCGAATGTCGACTTCTCGTCCTCGCTGACCGAGCCGTCGCTGTCCGTGTCCATGGCGGCGAACATCTTCTCGGCCATGGCGTTGGCCTTGGCGTCCTGGCCGCCGCCGGGGCCGGCGGTCTTGAACTCGTCGAGCGAAATGCCGCCGCTCTTGTCGGAATCGAGACTGTCGAAGCTCGGCGGTTCCTTGCCGCCGCGCATCATGGGCGGCGGTGCGAAACCGCCAATGCCGCCGATCGATGTCATGGGAATCCCCCTTGCGCGATGCCGTAACGAGACGGCGTCCCGATCACGCGCCGGGCGCGTTAACCAAACCTTTCCGAACCGCGGGGCTTCGCGACCGGTTTGTAATCGAATGTTGCAGGCGGCGTTCTGGAAACGAAGATTTGCAAATCTCACGCGGCCGCGTCGGGTGTGGCCAGCGGCAGAGCCACCACGACCCGCAAGCCCTGGGGGATCAGGTCCTCGAAGGCGATTCGCCCGCCATGGTCGGAAATCACTGCCGAGGCGATGGACAGGCCGAGGCCGAAGCCTTCGGTGGCGCCGGCCGGACGCGCCTCGTCGCCGCGCACGAAGGGTTCCATCATCCGCTCGCGCTGCGCCTCGGCGATGCCCGGGCCGTCGTCGTCGATGGTCACGCGCGCCTCGCCGGGCGCGATGGTCATGCCGACCTCGCACCGGCTGCCGTAGCGCAGTGCGTTCTCGATCAGGTTCGAGAAGGCCCGCTCCAGGCTGGATACGTCGGCGACGATCGGGGTGCGGCCGGACGTCAGTTCGCAGACCACGTCGCCGCCGGTCTCCGCCACGCTGTCGGCCACGGTCTGCACCAGGGCGGCCAGGTCGACGCGCTGCCGCTCCGCGCCGCTGTGGCCGGCGCGCAGATAGTTCAACGCCCCTTCGACCATCGCCGACATGCGGTCGAGATCGCCTTCAAGCGCCCGCTTCAGCGCCGGATCCTCGACGAACTCCACCTTCAGGCGGAGACGGGTGATCGGGGTGCGCAGGTCGTGGCCAACGGCCGCGAGGGTGCGGGCATGCTGGGCGATCAGGTGGGAGACGCGGTCGCGCAGCAGGTTCAGGGCGCGCGCCGCCTGGCGCACCTCGGCCGGCCCGCTCTCCGTGATCGGCTCGTGCGGCCGGTCCGGCTCGAAGCGCTCGGTCGCCTCGGCGAGTTCGCGTAGCGGCCGCGTCAGCCAGAAGGCGGCCCAGAGCGACAGCAGCACGGTCGCCAACACCCCGAGCAGCAGGATCGAGACGATGCGCCCGGCGTCGGGACCGCGAAACGGCCCGAAATTGCCGAATGGCGCCGGCATGGCCGGGATGGTCGCGCGCACGGCCCGGTTGCCGGCGATGGGGATGATGATCCGCCCCGGCATTCCGTGCGTCGACATCTCGACGATCACCCGTTCGACGCCGAGGTCCCGGCGCAGAAAGTCGGCGATGTCGGGTCCGAGGATCGGGCTCGGAAAGCCGGGCGGCCCGGGTTCGCCGGGGCTACGGGGAGGTGGTGCCGCAGGCTTCGATGCGCGCTGCGCGTCGGCCGGCGGCGGGAGCGAGGCCGCGGTGCCGTCGATCAACTCGAAATCGAAGCCCGGAAAGGTCTTGTTGGCGGACGCGATCAGGACCGCGACCGCATCCAGATCGGGTTCGGCGATCAGCATCCTGATCACCGTCATGAACCCGCCGATGCGGATGATGGGATTTTCGGTTCCGCCCGGCCGCGCCCCGAAGCGATAGCCGGCAAACCCGCCGACAAGGGCGGTCGCCAGCACGGCGACGGCCATCAGCATGCCGACCTGGCCGGCGATGCCGCGCGGCAGGAGGCGGACGACGCGTTTCATTCCACCTGCACTTCGGCGGTGAACAGATAGCCGTTGCCGCGGATGGTGCGGATCAGCTGCGGATCGCGCGGATCGACCTCGATCTTCTGGCGCAGGCGGCTGATCAGCACATCGACGCTGCGATCGAACGGACCGGCGGCCCGGCCGCGCGTCAGGTCGAGCAGGGCGTCGCGCGACAGGACCCGGCCGGAATTGTCGCTAAGCACGGCGAGCAGATCGGATTCCGCCCCCGTCAGCGGCACCCGGGTGCCCGACGGCGAACTGAGATGGGCCGACAGCGGCTCGAACCGCCAGCCGGCGAACTCACGCGCGCGCCGATCCGAGCGGTAGCCGGGGCCGAGATCGGGCCGGCGCCGCAGGACGGCACGGATGCGCGCCAGCAATTCGCGCGGCGAGAAGGGTTTGCCGAGATAGTCGTCCGCCCCCATCTCGAGGCCGAGCACCCGGTCGATCTCCTCGGTCCGCGCCGTCAGCATGATGATCGGCAGCGGCGTGGTATTGCGCAGCCGGCGGCAGATCGAGAAACCGTCCTCGCCGGGAAGATTCACATCCAGCACCAGCAGGTCGATCCGCGCCTCCTGGAGAATCCGGTCCATCTCGCGGGCGGCCGGAGCCGTCGTCACCCTCAGGCCGTTGGCCTTCAGGTAACGCGCCACGAGGGTGCGGATCTCCTGATCGTCCTCGACGACCAATATGTGGGGTGTGGACTCCATGAAGCCGTTATGCCGCTGCGATACGCGGCGCGAAAGAGCCGACATGTAACCCAATGTAACATGTCGGCACCGGTCCCGCATTCCGGCAAGCCGGCGCCTTGCCGCTGACCGGTAACCCGTGCCAGCATCCCCCCATGCTGACACGTCGCCCTCACGAAGCCGGACACAAGCGCAAGTTTCTCGTCGTCGTCGACGACACCCCGGAATGCGACCGGGCGCTGATCTATGCGGCCCGCCGCGCGGAGCGCACCAACGGCGCGCTGGTGATGCTCTATGTCATCGACGACCAGGATTTCCGCGGCTTCATCGGCGTCGAGCAGATGATGCGGGCCGAAGCGCGCGAGGCCGCCGACCTGACCCTCGCCAAGGTGGCGGACCGGATTCGCACGGTCGCCAGGATCGAGCCGGAGATGGTGGTGCGCGAGGGCGTGCGCGCCGGCGAGGTCGTCGCCTTGATCGAGAAGGATGAGGATATCGCCATCCTGGTGCTGGCCGCCGGAACCGGCAGCGAAGGTCCGGGCCCGCTCGTCTCCGCCCTGACCGGCCGGCTCGGCAGCTTCCCGGTGCCGATCACGATCGTTCCAGGCACGCTGTCGGACGAAGAGATCGCGGCAATCGCCTGACGGCCCGCCGCCGTCGCCGGACCGGCGCTGCGTCGCGCTTGTGGCCCGCACGCGGGCACTCCGGACCCATTCGAATGGGGCCGGCAGGTCGGCAGGCCGGCCGTTGCCGGGAGCGCGCGACGGACCTATCGAACCGCCGGCCGTCAGCCCCCTGCATCCGGCTCTTGATGTCCGGCGCCGAATCCTTACTTTCCGTTCCAAGCTCCGGGCCTTGAACCCGAGAGGAGGCGCACATGTTCATCCAGACCGAGACCACGCCCAACCCGGCGACGCTGAAGTTCATCCCCGGCCGCACCGTGCTGCCGGAGGGCACCAAGGACTTCCGCTCGGCGGACGATGCCGGCGCCTCGCCGCTGGCCGAGAAGCTGTTCTCGATCGCCGGCATTTCGGGCGTGTTCTTCGGCTCGGATTTCATCACCGTGACCAAGTCCGGCGCCGAATGGCCGCATCTCAAGCCGGCCATCCTGGGCGTGATCATGGAGCATTTCATGTCCGGCGCGCCGGTCATGGCGGTCGGCAGCGACCCGACCGAGATCGCGCCCGGCGAGGAATTCTTCGATCCGTCCGACGCCCAGACGGTGGCGACCATCAAGGAACTGCTCGACAGCCGCGTCCGCCCGGCGGTCGCCAACGACGGCGGCGACATCACCTTCAAGGGCTTCCGCGACGGGATCGTCTACCTGAACATGAAGGGCGCCTGCGCTGGGTGTCCGTCTTCGACGGCCACGCTACGCCACGGCATCCAGAATCTGCTGCGGCATTTCGTTCCGGACGTACAGGAAGTGCGCGCAGCCTGACGGGATTTCTCAGAAGCGTAAGGCACTTTTCAGGAAGGCCGATCATGATGGATCGGCGCCTGACGGCCAAAAGTCGTCTCGACGTCATGGTCCCGCCTGCGCTTTAGTCCGAGAATGTCCATTCTGGCCCTCGATACCGCTTTGGATGCCTGCTCGGTCGCCCTGCTGACGGCCGGCGGCGACGTTCTGGCGCGCACAACCCGGGACATCGGACGCGGCCACGCCGAAGTTCTGATGGCGGTGGCCGGGGACGTGTTCGAGGCCGCCGGCACGGCACCGCGGGATCTCAGCCGCATCGTCGTCACGATCGGGCCGGGCAGTTTCACCGGCATCCGGGTCGGCCTTGCTGCCGCGCGGGCGATCGGCCTCGCGGCCGACGTCCCGGTCGTCGGCGTGACCACGCTCGAGGCGATCGCCGACGAAGCCCTGGGGCAGGCGCCGGGTCCCGTCCTGGTGGCGATCGACGCCCGTCGGGGCGAGGTCTATGCCGGGCTCTACGAGGCCTCTCCGGACGGCCTGCCGATTCCCGCGGAACGGACCGCCCCCGCCGCCATGGGCCATGCCCAGGCCGCCGCCCTGGCGATCGCCGCGGGCGCGCGCGTCGTCGGTTCCGGCGCGATGCTGGTCGCGGCGCCTGCCGACGGCCGGATCGCCGCCGATGCGGCGATCCGCTTCCCCGATATCGTTCGCGTCGGCCGGATCGGCGCCGCACGCGCGCCGTCGTCCCGGCCGCCGGCGCCGGTCTACCTGCGAGCCGCCGATGCCAAGCCGCAGGAAGGCTTCCGCATCGCCCGGGCGGCCGATCCCGACGCAGACCCCGTCCCACCCTCCCCGACAGACCCGGAGGTCCGTCCATGATGAACCCCTTCTGGTGGTGGGCGAGTGCGCCGATCGCGGTCGAGGAGGCCGAACTCGACGACGCGCCGGAACTGGCTGCGATTCACGGCGAATCCTTCCCGTATGAATGGACCGCAGAGGAAATCTCGGCGCTGCTGCGCGACCGCACCGTGTTCGGGATGGTCGCCCGGCGGGCCAACCTGTTCGGAACCCGCAGCCCCGTCGGCTTCATTCTGATGCGCGCGGCGGCGGACGAGGCGGAAATCCTGACCATCGCGGTGTCGCCGCGCCAGCGCGGGCGCGGCTGCGGCCGGGCCCTGGTCGAATCGGCCTTCCGGCGTCTCTATCGCGACCGGATCAAGGCGGTCTTTCTGGAGGTCGACGGCGGCAATGCGCCCGCCCTGACACTCTACGGCAAGCTCGGTTTCCGGCAGGTCGGCGAGCGCAAGGGCTACTACCGGGCGGGCTCGACGCCGGGCGCCTCGGCGCTTGTCATGCGGGCCGATCTCGGTTAACTGCCGGTCTTCGGGATCGGCCGGCAACCGGGGAGTTTCGCCTTGAACGCAGCCGGAACGGGCACCTCGCGCGGCGTCTGCAGCGAGCAGAGCCTCGAAGACCTCTGCGAGACGCGCGGCATGCGCATGACCGAACAGCGCCGCGTCATCGCCCGTGTGATCGCCTCCGCCGACGACCATCCGGATGTCGAGGAACTGCACCGTCGCGCCGCCGCGATCGACCGGCGCATCTCGATTTCCACCGTCTACCGCACCGTGAAGCTGTTCGAGGATGCCGGCATCATCGAGCGGCACGACTTCCGCGACGGACGCGCCCGCTACGAGACGGTGCCGGAAGAGCATCACGATCACCTGATCGACATGCGCACCGGTCATGTCATCGAGTTCCGCAGCGAAGAGATCGAGAAGCTGCAGGAATTCGTCGCGCGCGAACTCGGCTACCGCCTGGTCGGACACCGCCTGGAACTCTATGGCGTCGTGCTCGACGACGCGGAGCGCGGTCCGGAGCGCGAGCGATGACGGCAGCAGCGTCCGACGCGAGCCGGCCGGCACGCCCGTCGCTCGTGCTGACGCTGCGCAATGTCGCCGCCATCGCGGGCCTGGTCGCCCTGACGCTGGCCGCCCTGCCGGTTCAGCTTGTCGCCCATCGGCGCGGCTGGCGGCTGGCGGCGACGCTGCCGGTCTGGTGGCACCGGCGCGCCCTGGCGGCCCTCGGCGTGCGGGTGCGCGTGGTCGGCGCGCCGTGCCGCGACCGGCCGCTCCTGGTCACCCCGAACCACGTCTCCTGGCTCGACATCAACCTGATCGGCAGCCTGATGCCGCTCTCCTTCGTGGCCAAGAGCGAGGTCGCCGGCTGGCCGCTGTTCGGCCTGTTCGCCAAGCTCCAGCGCACCGTCTTCGTCGACCGCACCCGGCGCACCGATACCGCGCGGGTCAACGGCGAGATCGCGCAGCGGCTCGCCTCGGGCGACGCCATGGTGCTGTTTCCGGAAGGCACGTCGTCGGACGGCACGCATGTCCTGCCCTTCCGCTCCGCCCTGATCGGCGCGGCCCGCGCCGCAATGGTGGAAGGCGGTCACGACCGGGTCTGGGTGCAGCCGCTGGCCATCGTGCTGCGGCGGCTCGACGGCCTGCCCCTCGGGCGCGCCGAACGGCCGCGGCTTGCCTGGTACGGCGACACCGACATGTTCCCGCATCTGCTCGGGACGATCCTGCTCGGCCCGGTCGACATCGACCTCGTCTGGGGCGAGCCGATCCCCTTCGACGAGACCACCGACCGCAAGCTGATCACCCGGGCGCTGGAGCGGGAGGTCCGCCGTCTGGTCTCCGCAGGGATCGCCGGCCGCGAGCCGCTGCGGCCGGGCCTTCCCGGCGCGGCGGCCCCGACCGGCCTGTCGAAACGGCCCGCCGTGGCCGGTACGGCCGCCGGCATCCTGCCCGCGCCCTGAATTGCGTCTGTTCTCGCCGCCGGATTCGCGCTAAGCAGGCTCCCGGGTCCCGCTGCATGGTCGGACCGCAAACCGGTCCCGATCGACACTCCTGACGTGATGACAGCGAAGAAGAAAGTCCTCGTCCGCACCTACGGCTGCCAGATGAACGTCTACGATTCCGATCGGATGACGGACCTCCTGGCCGGAGAGGGCTACGAGGCGACGGAGAATGTCGACGAGGCGGATCTCGTCCTTCTCAACACCTGCCATATCCGCGAGAAGGCGGCCGAGAAGGTCTATTCGGAGCTCGGCCGCCTGCGGGTGCTGAAGGCCGAGAAGGCCGCGGCCGGCGGCTCGCTGATGATCGGCGTGACCGGCTGCGTCGCCCAGGCCGAAGGCGAGGAGATCGTCCGCCGCGCGCCGGTCGTCGATCTCGTGGTCGGGCCGCAGAGCTACCAGAACCTGCCCGACCTGTTGGCGCGGGCGGAGGAACGGCGTGAGCGCAGCGGGCCGGTCGCCCGGGGCGCCGGGATCGTTGAAACGGAATTCGACATCGGCGCCAAGTTCGAGACCCTGCCGGGTCCGGACAGGGCGCGGACGCTGGCCCGCGGCCCGACCGCCTTTCTGACCATCCAGGAGGGCTGCGACAAGTTCTGCAGCTTCTGCGTGGTGCCCTATACCCGCGGCGCCGAGGTTTCCCGGCCGCTCGACCGCATCCTTGCCGAGGCGCGGGCGCTGGTCGACGGCGGCGTGCGCGAGCTGACCCTGCTCGGACAGAACGTCAATGCCTGGCACGGACTCGGCCCCGATGGGCGCGAATGGACGCTCGGCCGCCTCGCCGCCGCGCTTGCCGATCTGCCCGGCCTCGACCGCATCCGCTACACGACCTCGCATCCGCGCGACATGGACGAGGCGCTGATCGCCGCCCATCGCGACCTTCCGGCGCTGATGCCCTATCTGCACCTGCCGGTCCAATCGGGCTCCGACCGCATCCTGAAGGCCATGAACCGGCGCCACACGGCGGCCGACTACCGGGATCTGGTCGAGCGCATCCGGGCCGCCCGGCCCGACATTGCGCTGACCTCCGATTTCATCGTCGGTTTCCCGGGCGAGACCGATGCGGATTTCGAGGCGACCCTGGCGCTCGTCGAGACGGTCGGCTATGCGGCAGCCTTCACGTTCAAATACTCGCCCCGCCCCGGCACGCCGGCTGCGAGCCGTGACGACCAGGTGCCGGAGGCCGTCAAGTCCGAACGCCTTCAGCGCTTGCAGGCCCTGATCGAGCGGCAGACGCAAGCCTTCAATCGAAGCCGCGTCGGCCTGACCATGGACGTGCTGATCGAGAAGCGCGGCCGGGTGCCCGGCCAGTTGGTCGGCCGCTCGCCCTGGCTGCAGCCGGTCCATGTCGACGGGCCGGACTCGATGATCGGCAGCATAGTTTCGGTCGCAATTGAGGACGTGCACAGCTATTCGTTGTTCGGAGCGATCGTGCCGGCGCCCGGCAGTCGGGCGCCCGCACCAGCGGTCGCCAGTCACGCAGCCGCTCAGGCGGCCATCGGTTACGCGGCTGCGCAAGCGGCCGCCGGTCACGCGGTCGCAGAAGCGGCCGCCAGAGGAGGTCGCGGGTGAAAGAGGCGAAGCAGGGTCTGGAGCCGTCCTTCCCGGTCATGGCGCATGCCTCCGACCTGACGCATGTGGATCTGGCCTTCGACGACAACCGGCTGGTCGGCGACCTCTATGGCCAGTTCGACCAGAATCTGGCCGAGATCGAGCGCCGCCTCGGCGTGACCGCGATCGCGCGCGGCAATCAGGTCACCATCAAGGGGCCGCATCAGGCCTGCCTGCAGGCCCGCCAGGTCCTGGAGATCCTCTGGGACCGGCTGCAGATGGGCTCCGAAGTCCATCCCGGCGATGTCGACGGCGCCATCCGCATGGCCGAAGCCTCGGAAGCCCAACTGCCGCTGCCGACGCTGGAACCCAAGGGGCGCATCACCGCCGCCCAGATTTCGACCCGCAAGAAGACCGTCGTGGCGCGGACGCCGGCCCAGGACGCCTATATCCGCGCCATGGACCGCGCCGACCTGGTCTTCGGCGTCGGCCCCGCCGGCACCGGCAAGACCTATCTGGCGGTCGCCTATGCGGCCGCGCTGATCGAGCGCGGCGACGCCACACGCCTGATCCTGTCGCGGCCGGCCGTCGAAGCCGGCGAGCGGCTGGGCTTCCTGCCCGGCGACATGCGCGAGAAGGTCGACCCCTATCTGCGGCCGCTCTATGACGCGCTTTACGACATGATGCCGGCCGAAAAGGTCGAACGCGGCCTGCAGTCCGGGATGATCGAGGTGGCACCGCTCGCCTTCATGCGCGGGCGCACGCTCGCCAACGCGGTCGTGCTGCTCGACGAGGCGCAGAACTGCACGACGATGCAGATGAAGATGTTCCTGACCCGCCTCGGCGAGAATTCCAAGATGATCGTCACCGGCGACCCGACCCAGGTCGATCTCGGCCCGGGACAGAAGTCGGGGCTCGTCGACGCGCTGGAGATCCTCAAGGGCGTCAAGGGCATCGTCACGGTCGGCTTCACCGAGAAGGACGTCGTCCGGCACGAACTGGTCGGCCGCATCGTCAAGGCCTACGACGACCAGTCGCGCGAACGGCTGGCCGCCGAGGCCGCCCGGACCTTCGGCCCCATGGCGGCGCGGGGGCCGACCCCGTGAGCACCGAGACGGCCGCACAAGGCCCCGGCATCGCCATCGACATCCTGATCGAGGCCGGCGACTGGGGCGAGGAGGCGGACATCCGCCCGCTCATCGAGGCCGCGGTCGCCGCAGCGGACCGCTCGGGCGGCATCGAGGTCCCCGAGGCCGCCGAACTGTCGGTGCTGCTGACCGACGACGCGCATATCCGGGTCCTCAACCGCGACTGGCGCGACAAGGACAAGCCGACCAACGTCCTGTCCTTCCCAGGCTCCGATCCCGACGATCCGATCGGGCCGATGCTCGGCGACATCGCCGTCGCCTACGAGACGACCGCAGCCGAAGCGCTCGACGCGGGCCGGCCGCTCGCGCATCATGTCAGTCATCTGATCGTGCACGGACTGTTGCATCTGTTCGGCTACGATCACGAAGAGAGCGACGAGGCCGAAGCCATGGAGCGGCTGGAGACGGCCATCCTGGCCGACCTCGGCATTCCCGATCCCTATGCCGACACGCAGCCGATCGACGGCAGCGGCGGGGATCCTGTCGAGACGAAGGCGAAATGAGCGATCCCCAGAATTCCGGCGCCGGCGGGCAGGAGAACGGCCACGGCGCCGAACCGCGCGAGGGCGACAGTCGATCCGGCGAAACCTGGATCGACCGATTGATGTCGGCGGTCGGCCTGAAGCCGTCGACCGCCACCCTGCGCGCCACACTCGAAGACCTGCTCGAGCGCGACGGCGGCGCCGACGACAGCTTCACGGCCGACGAACGGCGCATGATCCGCAACATCCTGCGGCTGGGCGAGACCCGCGTCGGCGACATCATGATCCAGCGGGCGGAGATCGCCGCGGTCGCGGTCGACGTCTCGCTGACCGAACTGATGATCGCCTTCAAGGAGACCGGCCACAGCCGCATGCCGATCTACCGCGAGACCCTGGACGACGCGTCCGGCATGGTCCACATCCGCGACCTGATGAACCATATCGCCGAGGAAGCGGCGGTGCGCGCCTCGTCGATCGAGACCCGGTCGGAGGAAACGGCCGGCATCCACCTGACGCAGGTCGACCTCGGGCGCCGGCTGTCCGATACCGGACTGGTCCGGCCGGTCCTGTTCGTGCCGGCCTCGATGCCGGTCACCGACCTGCTCGCGCGGATGCAGTCGAACCGCATCCAGATGGCGCTGGTGATCGACGAATATGGCGGCGTCGACGGGCTGGTCAGCCTCGAGGACGTGGTCGAGACCGTCGTCGGCGACATCGAGGACGAACACGACATCGACGAGGAGGGGGCCGCCATCGTGCCGAACGGAACCGGCGGCTGGATCGCCGACGGGCTGGTCGAGTTGGAGGATTTCGCCGAGGCGACCGGCATCGACCTCGACGCGGCCGACATTCCCGAAGATGTCGAAACGGTCGGCGGCCTCGTCTCCGCCCTGGTCGGCCGGATGGCGGTCAGCGGCGAGCAGATCCGGTCCGACCGGCTGCCCGGCTACATGTTCGAGATCGTCGCCGCCGACAACCGGCGCATCCGGCGGGTCCACATCATGCCCGACGGCCCGGCGGGCCGGCGCGGCGACGACAAGGGCCGCGTCGGCGAGATGGGCGCCGCGTGAGCCTCGCCCCGACCGAAGCC
Organism: Prosthecodimorpha staleyi; assembly: GCF_018729455.1. NCBI lineage: Bacteria > Pseudomonadati > Pseudomonadota > Alphaproteobacteria > Hyphomicrobiales > Ancalomicrobiaceae > Prosthecodimorpha > Prosthecodimorpha staleyi. The sequence goes on from NZ_JAHHZF010000015.1 coordinate 188,569, forward strand.
ATGCGCTCGACCCGGCGCGCGGCCACCCGCGGCCCGGGCCGCGCGGGTCCGCTCGAGCGGGTCGCCGGCAGCCTGGTTCTCGCCTGGGGCTGGCGCCGGGCCCTCGCCGCCGGGCTCGCCGGGGCGCTGGCCGCACTGTCCCAGGCGCCGATCCACGCCTTTCCGGTCTTGTGGATCGCGCTTCCGGTCCTCGTCTTCCTGCTCGACGGCGCCGTCGAGACCGCCGATGGCGGCCGCGGCAGCCGCTGGCGCGCGGCCTTCGGAATCGGCTGGAGCTTCGGCGCCGGCTACTTCCTGGCCGGACTCTGGTGGATCGGATCGGCTTTCCTGGTCGATCCCCTGCGCTTCGGCTGGCTGCTGCCGATCGCCCTTGCCGCCCTTTCGGCCGGGCTCGGCCTGTTCACGGGCCTCGGCACCGTGATCGCCCGCCTCCTCTGGACCGACGGGCCGGCCCGCATCCTGGCGCTCGCGGTCGGCCTCTGGATCTCGGAATATCTGCGCGGCCACATCCTGACCGGCTTCCCGTGGAACGCCCTCGGCTACGGCCTCGCCGCCAACGATACGCTGATGCAGGCCGCCTCGCTGGTCGGCCTCGACGGCATGACGCTGCTGGCCGTTCTGATCTTCGCCGCGCCGGCCGCAGCCGCCGGCGGCGGGCGCGCCGGGCTGGCGACGGCCGCGGCCGGCCTCGCGCTGTTCGCTGCGGTCGCGGGCTTCGGCGTCTGGCGGCTGCCGGCGCAGGCCGTCGCCGTCCATCCCGGCATCAGGTTGCGCATCATGCAGCCCGCCATCGATCAGTCGCACAAGTGGAAGCCGGAGTTCCGCGACGAAATCCTGGCCCGCTACACGGCGCTCAGCACCGCAGCCGGCGCCGACGGCCAGGGTCTGGCCGGCGTGACGCATCTGATCTGGCCGGAATCCGCCTTCCCGTTCCTGCTGACCTACGAGCCGGAAGCCTTGCGCCAACTGGCCGACCTGCTGCCGTCCGGGACCATCCTTCTGACCGGCGCCATCCGGGCCGAACCGCCGGCGCCCGGCGAAAGCCGGACGCGCTACTTCAACTCGATCTACGTGATCGGCGAGAATGCCGCCATTCTCGCCGCCTACGACAAGGCCCATCTCGTTCCATTCGGCGAATACCTCCCGGCCCAGGACACCCTGGAGGCCATCGGTCTGCGACAATTGACCCATCTGCGCGGCGGCTTCACGCCCGGGCCGGGACTGCAGACCCTGGCGGTTCCGGGCGCTCCGGCCATGGGACCGCTGATCTGCTACGAGGCCATATTTCCCGATGCCGTCGTGGATGCCCGAAATCGGCCGGAATGGCTGCTCAACGTGACCAACGACGCTTGGTTCGGGCTGACGCCTGGCCCCTACCAGCATTTTCATCAGGTCAGGTTGCGGACAGTTGAAGAGGGATTACCCCTCGTTCGGGCGGCCAATTCTGGCATTTCTGCTGTGATCGACGGGTATGGGCGCGTCATATCTTCGCTGAAGCTCGGTCAATCCGCTCAATTTGACGCGCAACTTCCCGTGAGTTTGCCTGCAACTTTCTACTCGGAACACCGATCCAATGCGTTTTGGCTGGCCTCTATATGTATGCTTTGCTTAGTGTTAATTCGGGCACGGAGACTATCGTGATGAGCGGAAGTTGACGTCCTGTCTCATGCCTGGAATGATGCAATCACGAGTCTATCGATTGTGAGGGCACGCGACCTTTCGGTATGCGTTGGGGCTGTCGGGACACCAGCCTCAACGTGGGTCAACGATCCTCACGACAATCGGTGGCTCGCCACGGCGCCTCGGCGCTGCCAATAACAAAGTGACAAAAACCGGAACAAAGGTGCCAAAATGGCCAGCAAAAAATCCCCCAATCCGATCGACATTCATGTCGGCAGCCGCGTGCGGCTCCGGCGCATGATGCTTGGGATGAGCCAGGAGAAACTTGGCGAACATCTGGGCATCACTTTCCAGCAGATCCAGAAATACGAGAAGGGCACCAATCGTATCGGTGCCAGCCGACTGCAGGCCATTGCCCGTGTACTGAATGTTCCGGTCGCCTTCTTCTTCGAAGATGCGCCGGGCATGACGCCGGTCGCCGGCAATCAGGGCTTCGACGAAGCCGCCGGCGCCTCCTATGTCGTCGACTTCCTGTCGAGTTCGGAGGGACTGTCGCTCAACAAGGCCTTCGTCCGGATCAAGGACGCCAAGGTGCGTCGGAAGGTCGTCGAACTCGTCCGCTCCATCGCCGGCGAAGACGAAGAGTGAGAAGGCCGGCGAGCGGCTGGACGGAGCCGCTCAACGGACATCAACCGCACAGGTTCGCTTTCCGCTGCCGGCGCTGCAGACCGGTTGCGGGAGGCTCGCCGATCGCAGTCCGACGCCCTGCCGCTGCGCGATGCCGGAGCGACAGCGCCCGAACTTGACCGTGATCGGATCCGACTGATAGACGGGTTCGCCCGTCGCCGGGACCCTCCGTCCCGTCGCGTTTCTGCGAGAGATTTCCAGTGTCCCGGTCGAATTACGTCTTTACCAGCGAGTCCGTGGCCGAGGGTCATCCCGACAAGGTCTGCGATCGCATTTCCGACGAAGTGGTCGACGCCTTCTTCCGCCTCGGACCGGAAGCCGGCTGGGATCCGTCTCATCTGCGCGTCGCCTGCGAGACGCTGGCCACCACCAACCGCGTGGTCATCGCCGGCGAGACGCGCGGTCCGGAGACGATCACCCGGGACCTGATCGCCCATGTGGCGCGGCTCGCCATCCGCGACATCGGCTACGAACAGGAAGGTTTCCACTGGGAGAAGGCCCAGATCGACGTCCACCTGCATGCCCAGTCGGCCGACATCGCGATCGGCGTCGACACCGCCGGCAACAAGGACGAAGGTGCCGGCGACCAGGGCATCATGTTCGGCTATGCCTGCCGTGAAACGCCGGAACTGATGCCGGCGCCTCTCTACTACTCGCACAAGATCCTGAAGCTCCTGGCCGAGGCGCGCAAGTCGGGCCGGGAGAAGGCGCTCGGCCCGGATGCCAAGAGCCAGGTCACGGTGCGCTACGAGAACGGCAAGGCCGTCGGCGCCACCCAGATCGTGCTTTCGACGCAACATCTCGACGAAAACCTCACCTCGTCCGACGTGCGCGCCATCGTCGAGCCCTACATCGTCGCGGCCCTGCCGGACGGCTGGGTCAACCGGGAGACCGTCTGGCACGTCAATCCGACCGGCAAGTTCGTAATCGGCGGCCCGGACGGCGATTGCGGCCTGACCGGACGCAAGATCATCGTCGACACCTACGGCGGGGCGGCCCCGCATGGCGGCGGCGCCTTCTCGGGCAAGGACCCGACCAAGGTCGACCGCTCGGCCGCCTATGCGGCGCGCTATCTGGCCAAGAACGTGGTCGCCGCCGATCTCGCCGACCGCTGCACCATTCAGCTCGCCTATGCGATCGGCGTTTCGCAGCCGCTCGCCGTCTATGTCGACCTGCACGGCACCGGGCGCGTCGATGAGGCGAAGCTCGAAACCGGGCTGCGCGCGGTGATGGATCTGACGCCCCGCGGCATCCGGACCCACCTCAAGCTCAACCGCCCGGTCTATGCCCGGACCTCCGCCTACGGCCATTTCGGCCGCGCGCCGGAGGCCGACGGCGGCTTCTCCTGGGAACAGATCGACCTCGTCCACGCCATCCGGACGGCCGTCGGTCAGTGACCGGAATCGCGCAGCGCAGCCCCGATGCCGCCGCCGGACCGTCTCCGGCGGACGGCGAGGCGCGCGCTCATGCCTTCTACGGGCGGCGCAAGGGCAAGCCGCTGCGCGACGGCCATTCCGACCTGATGGAAACCTTGCTGCCGCAGCTGGCGCTCGACCTGTCGAGCCCGGCTCCGGCGGATCTCGGCCGGCTCTTCGAGGTCCCGGTGACGCGGGTCCATCTGGAAAGCGGCTTCGGCGGCGGCGAGCACCTGATCGCCATGGCGCTGGCCGATCCCGACCTCGGCCTGATCGGGGTAGAGCCCTTCGTCAACGGCATGGCCAAGGCGCTGGCGGCGATCGAACGGCACGGCCTGGCCGGCCGCATCCGGCTGCACAATGCCGATTCCGTGCCTCTGCTCGACTGGCTGCCGCCGGCCTCGCTCGACCGCCTCTATCTTCTCTATCCCGACCCGTGGCCGAAGAAGCGGCACTGGAAGCGCCGCTTCGTCGACCGCGCCAATCTGGACCGGATCGCCCGCGTGCTCCGGCCGGGCGCCGAATTCCGCTTCGCCAGCGACTGGGCCGACTATGTCGACTGGACCCTGGCGCGCCTGCTCGCCCACGAGGCTTTCCGCTGGACGGCCATGCAGGCGGACGACTGGCGCCGCCCCTGGGACGGCTGGCCCGGCACCCGCTACGAGGCGAAGGCCCTGCGCGAGGGCCGCGTTCCGGCCTATCTGCGCACCGAGCGCCGCTGAGCGGTAGGCCGGCCCGCATCGACGGCCTTGCGCTTCGGCCGCTTTCGACTATATTGCCGCCATCTCAATATCTCAGTTCGCTCCTGATGGAGTGTGGTGAGAGTGGGCCCCTCCCGGGACCCGCTCTTTTTTGCTTCACCGGATCGGTTCCGCCGATCTGCCGACCAGGCCGGGCAACCGGCCGGTCTCCTGGGCCGGTCCCGCCGGCCTTCATCACCGGGACGGCGCTGCCGATCCGCGAGAATGGGACGATCCGTGACGCGCAACGAACCGCGCATCATCAGCGAGACCGGGATGGATGCCCGCGTCGCCGCCATCGTGGAACCGGTCATCGAGGATCTGGGCTTTCGCCTGGTCCGCGTGAAATGCTCCGCCCGCAACGGCTTCACGGTTCAGATCATGGCTGAGCGGCCGGACGGCAGCATGAATGTCGAAGGCTGCGAGACGATCAGCCGGAACGTGTCGCCGGCGCTCGATGCCGACGATCCGGTCGAGCGCGCCTACAATCTCGAGGTGTCCTCGCCCGGCATTGACCGGCCGCTGGTGCGTCCATCGGACTTCGACCGCTGGTCCGGCCATGAGGCCAAGATCGAACTCGGACGCCTGATCGACGGCCGCAAGCGCTGGCGCGGCATCCTGCTCGGCGCGCGCGAGGCCACGATCGGCCTCAAGGTCGCCGATCCCGCCCCCGGCGCGGCGGACACGGTCTGGCTGCCGATGGACGATCTGGCCGAGGCGCGCCTCGTCCTGACCGACGACCTGATCAAGGCTTCGCTGCGTGCCGCCAAGCTGGCGCAACGCGAAATCGGGCTCGACGACGCCGAGACCGATGACGAGCCTTCCGAAACCGACGGCGGCCCCGAGGCCGCCCGTTCCTGACGACGAAAGCCCCCGGCTCGCGCGAAGCGGTCCGGTCCCAGGGAGAAGACCATGGCAGTCAGCGCCAACAGGCTGGAACTCCTCCAGATCGCCGACGCGGTCGCACGCGAGAAGGTGATCGACCGGCGGATCGTGCTCGCCGCGATGGAGGATGCGATCCAGAAGGCGGCCCGCTCGCGCTACGGCTCGGAAACCGAGGTCAAGGCCGAGATCAACTCCAAGACCGGGGAAATCCGCCTGCAGCGGCTGCTGATGGTGGTCGACGAGGTCGACAACCCGGCGATCCAGATCTCGGTCGACGAAGCGCGCATGAAGAACCCGGCCGCGCAGGTCGGCGACATGATCGCCGAGCCGCTGCCGCCGATGGACTTCGGCCGCATCGCCGCCCAGTCGGCCAAGCAGGTCATCGTGCAGAAAGTGCGCGAGGCCGAGCGCGACCGGCAGTATGACGAATTCAAGGATCGCATCGGCGAGATCGTCAACGGCAGCGTCAAGCGCATCGAATACGGCAACGTGATCGTCGATCTCGGCCGCGGCGAGGCCATCGTGCGCCGCGACGAACTGATCCCGCGCGAGAATTTCCGCAACGGCGACCGCGTCCGCGCCTATGTGTACGACGTGCGCCGCGAGCAGCGCGGGCCGCAGATCTTCCTGTCGCGCACCCATCCGCAGTTCATGGCCAAGCTGTTCGCGCAGGAAGTGCCGGAAATCTACGACAACATCATCGAGGTGAAGTCGGTCGCCCGCGATCCGGGCTCGCGCGCCAAGATCGCGGTCTATTCCCGCGACAGCTCGATCGACCCGGTCGGCGCCTGCGTCGGCATGCGCGGCAGCCGCGTCCAGGCGGTGGTCGGCGAGTTGCAGGGCGAGAAGATCGACATCATCCCGTGGTCGTCGGATGCCGCCACCTTTCTGGTCAATGCGCTGCAGCCGGCCGAAGTCTCCAAGGTGGTGCTCGACGAGGATGCCGGCCGGATCGAGGTGGTCGTCCCCGACGACCAGCTGTCCCAGGCCATCGGCCGCCGCGGCCAGAACGTCCGTCTCGCCTCGCAGCTGACCGGGTGGGATATCGACATTCTGACCGAGGCCGAGGAATCGGAGCGTCGCCAGAAGGAATTCCAGGAACGCACCCAGCTGTTCATGCAGGCGCTGGATGTCGACGAGGTCGTCGCGCAGCTTTTGGCGACGGAAGGATTCGCTTCGATCGACGAACTGGCCTATGTGGACCTGGACGAGATTGCCGGCATCGAAGGCTTCGACGAGGATACCGCTCAGGAAATCCAGAACCGCGCCCTGGCGCATCTGGCCGAGATCGAGGCGGCCCAGGACGAGGAGCGCAAGGCGCTCGGCGTCGAGGATGCCATGCGCGAGGTGCCCGGCGTGACCACCGCCATGATGGTCGCGCTCGGCAAGGACGGCATCAAGACGGTCGAGGATCTGGCCGGCTGCGCCACCGACGACCTGACCGGCTGGACCGAACGCAAGAACGGCGAGACGATCAAGCATGACGGCGCGCTGAAGGGGTTCGAGGTTTCGAAGGCCGAGGTGGAGGCGATCGTGATGGCCGCCCGCATCAAGGCCGGCTGGATCGACGAGCCCGCGGCGCATGCGGAAGCCGAGGAGGCGGACGAGGCCTGAGGCCGGCGCCTCGGGGTTCGGCCGGATCAGGCCATGCCGCGCAAGAACGAACCGACCGAGCGGACCTGCATCGTCTCGCGAGAGACCCTGCCGGTCGAGGCGCTGATCCGCTTCGTGCTCGGTCCGGACGGAACTGTGGTGCCCGACCTGAAGCGCAAGCTTCCAGGGCGCGGCGTATGGGTCGAAGCCAGCCGCAAGGCGGTCGAGACGGCGACGAGGAAGCGGCTGTTCGGCCGCGGCTTCGGCGAGGAAGCCAAGGCCGGAACCGACCTGCCCGATCAGGTCGACCGGCTCCTGATGGATGCCGCCCTCGGCACGCTCGGTCTGGCCCGCAAGGCCGGCCTGATCGTCCTGGGCTTCGCCAAGGTCGAAGCTGCGATCCGCTCGGATGCGGTGATCGGCCTGATCCGTGCGGGCGAGGCCGGCGAGGACGGGACGAACAAGATGACCGCGGCGCTCCGGCGCCGCTTCGGCGACGAAAACGCGATTCCGGTCGTGCGTTTCTTCTCCGGGGCCCAATTGGATTTGGCATTGGGCCGGTCGAATGTGGTACATGCTGCGGTGCTCGCGGGCCGGGCGGGTGAAATATTCCTCGAGCGGTACCACGCGCTCGAACGCTGGCGGGGTGGCACGGCCATCCCGGCGGCGGACAACGAACGTACGAGGGGCGGCGACGCCCCGCAGGACTGACAGGCTCATGAACGATACGAAGAGCACGACCGACAAGACCCTGCACGTCGACGTCAAGAAGACGCTGACGTTGAAGCCCAAGTCGGACACCAACGTTGTCCGGCAGAGCTTCAGCCACGGCAGGTCGAAGGCGGTCGTCGTCGAGACGAAGAAGAAGCGGCCGATCCTGAAGCCCGGCGAGGTCGAGCCCGCCGCGGTGCGCCCGAACGCGGCTGCACCGGCCGCGGCGCCCTCGGTCGCGCCGACGCCGCCCGCCGCTCCGGCGGTGGCGGCGGCTCCGGCCGCCGGGCCGGCACCGGCACCCGCCCCCGTCGTGGCGCCCCCTCCCGCCGCGGCGCCCGGGCGCCGG